>CAXUKA010000332.1:0-7345 GCA_964251335.1 uncultured Hymenobacter sp. | reverse complement strand
TGGTGTAGTAGAGCCGGTGGTTGTTGTCCTCGTCCTCCTGCCCTTTCGGAAAACGAAACGGGATGGTGCTGGCCCACACAATGAGGTATTGTGATGTGCCTTTATCGTAAAAAATCTCGGGTGCCCATACGTTCACCGTGGTTGGCTCGTGGCTCATTACATCAATAAACCGCTGTTCCGACCACTGAATTAGGTCTTTAGAACTGGCGTAACCGAAGCCTTTGTCGCCCTTCCAGCCGCAAGTCCAGACAAGGTGGTACGTGCCATCCGGCCCCTGCGTGATGCTGGGGTCACGCATCAGCTTGGCCGGGCCGACCTGCGGCTTCAAAAATGTACGCCCTAGGTCCTGCCACTTGTAGCCATCGTAGCTGTAAAGCAGGTGCAGCCCATCGGTAGCTGGTTCGCGGAAAGACGTGAACAGGTACGCATCCTTCGCGCAGGAAGTCAGCAACGCCATGCTACTTAGTATCAGAAGGGATTTACGCACGGCGCTTTAGCTGACGGAATCCAGAATCAGTACCCAGTCGTTGCCATCTTTCTGCTCACCGGGCGGATTGAATTCTTGGGTGCCTTTATTCGGGAAAGTGCCGAGAACGGTGGTTTTGCCATCACGTGGGCTGTACCAAGAGGCTTTCACTTTGGTGCCGGCAATTTTGCCCAGATTCACCTTCATATTCCGCCCATTGTAGGTGTAAACGAAGGCGTAATTCTTACCCCGCGTCGCCAGCAGATGGTTATACTTCGCCCCTGCATCGCCGGCAATCAGCGACTGGTCGGGCACCCGCTCGAAATAGGGCCGCGACAGCATCAGCTGCTTCAAATACTGCATCTGCGCCGAGCCGGGCGCGTTGATGGCCGACGACCACAATTCGCTAGAGCCGTAGGCGCTGCCCTTGTCGAAGCTGCTGTGCATCTGCATCACCGAATTTTGTCCGTAGGTGTAGCCAAATGCACCCGCAAACACTGACCAGTAGCCGTAGCGGCGCACGTCGGCATCGGTCCAGCGGGGCTGGGTAATGTCGTGCAAACCCTGCGGAATGCCTTCGTAGGACGGCTCGCCATCGATGGAAGGCTTGACAGGTTTTAGGGCATAATCGGCTTGCTGGTACTTCCAATTATCTGGACCGTAATGGTTCTTTTCTTTCCGCGACGTGTCCTGCTCGTAGCGCTGATGGCCCGACTGGTACATATTGAAATCCAGCCACTTTGCTTGATGAAACCAGTCCGACGACTGCGTGCGGCCGCGTGGGTGGTAGGTTTCCAAGTGGTTGGGGTCTACCGCCTTAAGCGTGGCCCCGATGGTATTCCACACCTTCAGCGAGTCGCTGCCGGCGATGTCGCCGCCGTTTAGCCAGATGATATTGGGGCGGTTTTTATAACGCTCGGCCAGAAAGGTAGCATAAGATTTCGCTTGTGCCTGATTCACCTTGCCACCTTTTACGTTGGTGCCCCACACCGGCACCATGCCCATATACAGGCCCTTTTTGGCCGCTAAGTCCACGATGTAATCAACATGGTCCCAGTAGTCGTACTGCGCGGCATCGGTGGGCGAGTTGCCGGGCGTGGTGAGCGGATGCGCCACGTTGGCGTGCACCAGCGCTGAGTCGCCATACACGTTTGCTATGGGCATCTGGTGCAGCACCATTACCTGAATGACGTTGAAGCCTTTTTGGCGGCGGTCTTCGAGGTAGGTTTCAGCCTCTTCGCGTTTTAGCTTGCTGAACAGCAGCCAGCCCGTATCGCCCAACCAGAAAAACGGCTGCCCGCTGGCCGTCATCAGGTAGCGGCCGTTGGGCGACACTTTAAGCTGGCCGGTGGGTGCGGTGGGCACCCACGCGACCAGCCCAAGCAAAAGAAACAGGAAGAGTGATGCGCGGTTAATCATGTTGTGTAGCGCGGACTTTTAGTCCGCGTATTAGCTGGCTGACTCGCGGACTAAAAGTCCGCGCTACGACTTGGCTTTGCCAGCGGTGGGGCGCACGTTTTGCAGCGGTACCACGCTGTTCAGGTACTCTTCGATGTTGGCGTAGCCGTCCTTATCGCGGTCCAGCGTGGCATCAGCGGCGCTTTTAGGGTTCAGGCCGTGGGCCGTCTCCCAGGCATCGGGCATGCCATCGTTGTCGGCGTCGGCGTAAGGCTTGCCCGTATACGTGGGGTAGCCGCCCACCTGGGCGGGGTCCACGATGATGCCCTGCTTGTAGGAATCGGCGGGCAGACGGCGCTTGATATAGGGGCTGGGCGCGGCCGGTTGGGCGTCTTTGGCGTAAGTAATCTGGCCCGTCCGCACGTCCTGCACGATGCGCGCATCCACGGCATCGCGGTGCGGCAGGCTACAGCCAGCGTTGGCTAGCACGTATTGGTAAGCGTCGTTGGCCGAGAGCACGGTGCCCATATTGGGCAGCGCGAAGGGCTTAGTCGTTTTGATGTCAGCCAGGGTTTTTTCGACTTCGGGCACACCTTCTACTTGCACGCCACCGGCCCAGTTATCCTGCGTCACTTTCGCATTGCCGTCTACCACATTACCGGTCACGTAGGCTTTACCGAACAGGTTTTTCGCGTCCTTATCACGCCCCGATTCGGGTTTCAGAATACGGTAGCTGATGGGCTCCCCAGCCGCCGTGATAGGGCCGGGCTTGTAATAATTATTCACGAAGTTGTACTCCGAGTGGTTGTCGCCGCCATCGGCCGAGCGGTTCCACCAGTTGAATATGACGTTGTTGGCAAAGTTGAAATCACCGTACATCCCCACCGAGGGGTTGCGGGCAATGTTATTCGCCCACAAGTTGCGGGTAAACAAGCTATTCAGCCCACCAATGGTGCTACCGAAAGCGTGGTTATAGGTATCCAGTCCTTCCGAAAAAATGGAGTTCTGAATGGTCACGTTCACCGTCGGCAGCTTGTCGGCAGTGCCCGTTTGCGGATTGTGGTACACATGGCGGTAGATGGACATATTCTCATCCAGCCCCCAACTGGCCGACACGTGGTCGATGCAGATATTCCCCACCGGATTGCCGCCGAGGCCGTCGTCGCGGCGGGCCACATCGGTAGCGCCGCGCCGGAAGCGTAGGTAGCGCACCACCACATCGTGCGTATTAATCCAGACCGACTCGCCGGCCACGCAAATGCCGTCGCCAGGGGCGGTTTGGCCCGCGATGGTGACGTACGGGGCGCGAATGATAATCGGGCTTTGCAGACGAATAATACCCGCCACATTGAACACGATGATGCGGGCGCCACCTTGCTCCAGCGCTTCGCGCAAGGTGCCGGGGCCGCTGTCAGCCAGGCTTTTCACTACCAGCACCTTACCACCTTGCCCGCCAAACACATGCGCTCCCCCACCCTCGGCACCTGGAAAAGCCAACCGGGTAGATTGCGGAAGGTCGCTGGGTTTGGCGGCCCAAGGGATATATGGTTTGCCCGCCTTGGCTTCGGCTTCGACGATGGGCAGCGCTTTTTGCCAAGCCTCTTCCGAGCGCTTTTCGGCGTCGGCCAGGGCGGCGTCGGCTTTGGCTTGCACTTCCGGCGGAATCTTGGGATACTGCGCTCGAGCCACCGGCGCGGCATAAGCAGAGGCGAGCAAAAGGATGAGGAGCGCGTGATGCTTGGTCATGGGGCAGGTGGGATGCAGCGTATTAGAGATAATCGGCAGCAAAAGCCGCTAGGTCAGCGCTGTAGCCAGCTCGGCTTGTGGCTGCGCTACCTCAGCCGTCAGGCCTTTTACATCGCCGCAGAAATGCACTTCAACCCCCAGCTCAGCCAGCGCAGCAGCCTTGATGCGGCAGGCCTGGTGGGCCTTGGCGGCGTAGGGCGCATATACCACTTGGATATGGTTGGCCTTGTGGCGGGCCATAAGCTGGTCGCGGCTTACACCGCAAAGCACGGCGTGCATAATGGGCCATTCGGGGGTGGTTTCCTGCCAGCGGCGCTGGGTTTCGGCTGCGGGCAGCGCCACTACTTCGCCTACGCCGAGGTCGCAGTGCAGCTTGCCATCCATCACGTATACGCGGCTCCAGACAAGCGCGCCCGGCCGGCTTATGCCGCGTAGGGTGCCGCCGCCCAGACGGAAGTACATGGGCGTCTGCCGCTCGCTGCTGGCTCCGGCGTAGCCGTCGATGAAGTGAGCGGGCGGCGCGGCCCCCGAAATCAGGAACACCCACACAAACTCTTCGCCGTCGCCAGTGTCGTAGGACTGGCCCCAGCGAATATCGTGCAGCGTGGTTTCGCCGCTCATGCCCAGCTCGTTCCAGAGGCGGTAGGTGAGCAGCGCGTCGAGGCCGGCGCACTCGTCTACCTCATTGAAGTGCGGCAGTGCCTGGCCGGCGTATAGCTCCTGGCCAGTAGTGGCCGAATACACAGGCGGCCGGTCGGTATTATTCAACAGGCCTTCTATTAGGTCGCTGGCCGGCACCAAGTCCTTGAGGCCCTGCTGGTACTGAATGCCAATGGTGTCGCAGCCAAAATCAGCGGCCAGACGCACGGCCGCGATGTACATTTTGCACTGCTCCAGCGTCTGGGCTTTCGTGAGTTGCGTAGCGTCATCGGTACCCCAATTGAATTTCATTCCCTTGGATAGCAGCCAGTCGAGCACATTTTGCGCCTCGTCATCAGCCACTTCACGCATAGCTGCGTAGAGCGTCGATTGGCTCAGACGCTCCTTAAATACGCCGGTGGCGTGCAGCAGCTCGTCGGGCACGATGGCATTGTACATGCCCATGCAGCCTTCGTCAAACACGCCCATGATGGCTTTTTGCTGGCGAAACTGCCGGCCGAAGGTGCGGCCCGTCTGCTCATCGGCCGCAGGCAAGGTGCTGTCGGCGAATGGTTTTACGTGGCTGTAATCCTGCGTGATGGTGCCTTCGCGCAGCCACTGGCGCAGGCCGTTTTCGAAGAATGCATCGGTAAAATTCTCGCTCCACAGCGTGCTATAGGTCACGCCGGCTTTGGTGAGGCAGCCGTTCAGGTTCAGCATACCTACCAGGCCGGGCCATTGCCCGCTCCAGTTGGCCACCGTCAGGATGGGGCCTTGGTGGGTGGTGAGGCCTGCCAACACGTGGTGCGAGTACTGCCACACGCTTTCGGCCACAATGAGCGGCTGCTGCGGGTCGATGCCCCGAAACACTTCAATACCCATGCGCTGCGAATCGAGAAAGCCGTGCTGCTTCACGGGGTCGTAGGCGTGGGCGCGGCGCACGGTCCATCCCTGGCGGGCCAATGCAGCGGTGAGTTGGGTCTCCATCTCCTGCTGAGCGGGCCAGCATTTTTGGTTGGCACCCAGGCGCAAATCGCCGCTGGCAAGGAGAAGAACTTCGTGTTTAGAGATTGAGGCCACGGACTTTTACTAATTAGTAGTGAATGTGTTGCGACGATAAGCCTACCTATTCACTACTAGCAGCGGCGGGCTGGTGCCCGCGCCAGCCACACGCCCGCAGCACCGGCCGGAACCATTGCGGGGCATATTGCTTTTGCTGCAAAAAGAGTAGGTGGGACTTCATGACAAATATTGCTAACCTGCTCCCGCAGGTAGCTACCAGTTATTAGCCACTTAGTATAGGATATTAGCATGCCCAATTGCTCAGCTCCTTTGTGTCTGGCACTCGCTTGACAGCATAGTAATTACTGCCTTACTTTGCTACATCGCTGGTTTTTGGTAGTATTCCAGCATAAAAGCAGACAAGCGGTAGACCACAGGAGAGTTAAACCAAAAAAAGCCTCTACATTAGTAATTACTTACTAACCTATAATCAATTGCGTGAGCCTGCCCCTCATCATCTCCTATGTAAGATAAGATGCTAGAATATAGCCCCCGCAACTGATTGCCCATTCTCCCACCCTCACCCTCCACTTCTCATGAAAGCTCAGTTTCACAAGGTTCCGGTCAATATTCAGAGCTCATTTAGCATCCGCCACGACCAGAAGCCCAACTTTGGTACCACCTGGCACTACCATCCCGAGTTGGAGCTGCACTACGTTATTCGGGGCGAGGGCGTGCGCCTAGTGGGCGACAACATTAGCAATTTCTCATCGGGCGAGATTATCCTGCTGGGGGCCAACCTGCCCCATACCTGGCGCTGCAACGAAGAATATTTCCGCGGCGACCCCAACCAAGCCGTGGAGGCCATTGTCATTCAGTTTTTGCCCGAGTGCCTGGGTCGCTACCTGCTAGGCCTGCCCGAAGCATACCTGATTCCGAAGCTGTTTGAAAAAGCTAAAAGCGGCTTGCTCATCTCGGGCGATGCGAAGGCTCGGCTGGAGCCACTGATGCGCTCGGCGGTGCAAGCTACTGACCTTGACCGCATTATCATTTTCCTGTCCATCCTAAAAATCCTCTCCGAAACGTCGGAAATTCAGACCATCGCTTCCGAGCACCACGCCTTCAAGCAGTCGAACGAGTCGGATGTGCAGCGCATCAATAAGGTGTGCAACTACACGCTATCGAACTACAAAAAGGAAATCACGCTCGAAGAAGTTGCTTCGATTAGCAACCTGAGTGTCACGTCATTCTGTCGCTATTTCAAGCTAATAACCAAGAAAACGTATTACGATTTCCTGCTCGAAATCCGTATCAGCCAGGCTTGTCGCTTGCTCATTGAGGACAAGCTGCTCACGGAAGTTATTTGCTTCGAATGCGGGTTTAACAATGTGTCGAATTTCTATCGGCACTTCAAGAAAATTACGAAAGTGACCCCACTGGAATACAAGCGCAAGTATCTGCACAGCTACAAGGAAGCGGTGGCGGCGTAGCGTATCACCCCACCCCCGGCCCCTCCCCTCCGGGAGAGGGGAGCCTAGAGAGAGCTTTTGAGCTACACGTTAAAGTAAAAGGAGCCTTCAGCAATGCGCTGAAGGCTCTTTTTATTAGTCATCTGTCACCCCTGGCCGGGGGTGGGGTCTACGCGCCTGGGGAAGCTACACCAGCTCCAGACTGCGACTCAGGGTACTGTAGTCGCCGCACAGCATTTCTACACCGTGCCGGATGGAGCTGGAAAAGTCGCCCACCTTACGACGCGTGAACGTAGAGATTTCCATACCCCGCTGCATAAGTGAATACTTCGCGATGGTCGGGTATACGTCGTGCATGACGCCCATATTCTTAATAAAGAACTGCTGCACTCTTTCTACCTCACTGGCTAATTGCGGGTTGTCGTAGTTGTTGCACAGCCACACGATAAGCTCGGGGAAGAAATTGCCTTGAATGCACGACAGCCCGGCCGCCCCGGCGCGGAGCGACTCCACGGCGTGGCCCATGTAGGCATCGTAGAGGCCGAAAGCGTGGCCTGCGGCAGCTGCGATTTTGGCACGCACCTGGTTGATGTCCAGGCAGGTATCCTTGTGGTAGGTGACGCGT
>CAXUKA010000331.1:0-7417 GCA_964251335.1 uncultured Hymenobacter sp. | reverse complement strand
GCGTAAGGGCCGCGATGCCACCAGAAATATCAATGACCGACACGCTGCCCTCGGGGTCGGTGGTGTAGGCGGCGTTGGGCTCGCCCTCATTGGCTGTGAGCACATAGTGGCTATCGGGCGACATGGTAATCATGTCGGGCATCGCGCCCACGGTCACTTGCTTCAGGAAAGCGCCGTTCTGGTCGAAAAACACCACGCTGCCATTGGCCTGCGGATTGGTGCTTTCGATGGCGCAGGCTATCAATCCGTTGCGGGCGTACACCGAATTGATGCCGCCGTAAGAACTGATATTGATAGAGGCCACCGCCGTGATGGCGGCCGGGTTAGTAAGGTTCAGAATATCGAGCTTGCCACCCACCGAGTTGGCTACGTACAGGCGCTTGGTGCTGGCGTCGTAGCTCACAATTTCGGCCGAGTTAATCTGCGCGGCACCGCTAAAGGGCGTGGCCGTTTGGTAGCTCTGCAAAAGGCTCAGCGATAGGTTGCCGCCCCGCGCCGGATTAGGCGTGTCGTTGTCGCGGATGTAAACCAGGATGTCGTTGGCCGTGGCCGATACCGTGGCATTGGTCGGGTTAATGAGCCGCACCACGAAGTACTCGGTTTCCTCGGCCGTGGCATCATCCACAATCGGAATGGTCAGCGTCTGGGTGCCCGTCGCGCCGGCCGGGAAGGTGACGGTCTGGGTAGTGGCGTAGGTGAAATCCTGTCCGGCCATGGCCGTGCCGAAGGCCTGTACTGCCACCTGCACAGTGCTGGCCGTGTTGCCAGGGTTAGCGATGCTGAGCGGAATGCTTACCGAGCCTGCATTCTCGGCCACCGTGAGCGTGGCGCTGGGCCGGCTAATGCTGGGCGTGGTTTGGGCACGGGCAGCACCGCTGGCCAAGCCCAGGAGCAAGGTAGTAAATAGGAAAGAGGGAAAAGTTGGACGCATAGCGCAACAGCTTGGATGAGAGGCCAAAGCTATCGACCGGCTGTTGCGGCACTATTATGAAGTTATTATGAAATAAATAGGCAACGGGTAGGGTGGCGAGCCAGAGCTCAGAAGTAAACAGCCTCTTCATATTGCGTATCCAGCTAAAAATTGCGCTAGCGAGGGACACATCAGGCAGACTGCCGGCCCGGCAGCACTCAACGACAAGGACGACGGAAAAGCTAGTCAGGCACTCATATTATCCGGCAATTACACCAGCTTTATTAAAACGATTAGGCCTGGTTTCTTACTCATCCAGCCCCACCTCGTATAGCCGGTGCAGCCCGGTTTTGCCCTTGAGTTCTGCCAGAAACTCCTGCCGCACCACCAGCGCCGGGCCGGCCGCTTCCACCACCGCCTCCGACACCAGAAAATGCGTGCCGTACCGCTTGTTGGCGCTCTCGATGCGCGAGGCTACGTTTACGGTATCGCCGATGGTGGCCAGCTTGCGGAAGCCGTGCCCGCCGATGTGCCCAATTACCGCTTCGCCGTAGTGCAGCCCGATGCGCACCTGAAAGTTGCAGCCGTACATCTGCTCTAGATAAGGGTTGAGGCGGGCCACGCTGCGCAGCATTTCGCGGCCGGCCGCCAGGGCGTCGGCCACGGCCGTGGCGGGGTGGCTCAGGCCAAATACCACCATCAGCCCATCGCCGATAAAGTCGCTGACGTGGCCGTGGTGCGCGGCCACCACCTCGCTCATCACCCCAAAGTAGCGGTTGAGCAGGTGGATAACGTCGTAGGGCGGCAGCTGGTCGGCCAGCACAGTATAGTCTTGGATATCAGAAAACAGCACGGCCACCTGCTGCTGCCGGCCCAGCTGCTGGCCGGGGTGCTGGAGCTGCTGCTCGGTTAGGGCCACGTCGAGGGCATCGAGCACAGGGCGCACGGCGCGCACCTCGCCGCCGGCCACGGTGGTCTGGCAGGCCAGGCGCACGGTGGGCGGCAGGTGCAGGCGCTCGGCCAGGGCCTGCTCGGGGGCATTGCGCGGCGAGCAGTAAGCCAGGCCCTCAAGTACCTGCACCCGGCAGGTCGAGCACTGCGCCCGGCCGCCGCAGGCGTGGGCGTGCGGCACGCCCTGGCGCAGGGTGGCCGCCAGCAGGGTTTCGCCGGGGTCAATGGCTAGTTCGCGGTGGTCGGGCAGTAGAAAGAGGTGAGCCGGCATGGCCTGAAGGTAAGCTGTACGGTTTGGTAAGAGCCATTGATAAGGAAAATACCTCTCGCTACGGCGCACGGATGCCGCAGCGAGAGGTAATAAGAAAAAGCCCAAACCGGGGCGTTGGTAAAAACCAGGGGAGTTGCGGTAAAAACCGCGGGTGTGCAACCGCCAGTGTGCTATTCGACCGCTACTTTGCAGAAGCTAACAGCCCGCCCGTTGCCCAACTATCAGCGTGGTAGTTGGGGCTTTGTAGTCAACACTTTACTCTGAATTTCCTCCCCTGCCATGAGCGCACCCTGCCAGCACCTCGCCGCCCTCGACCTGCACCACCTCAAGCGCGACACGCACCACATTTGCCCCGAATGCGTGGCGATGGGCGACACTTGGGTACACCTGCGCATCTGCCAGGAGTGCGGCCATGTGGGCTGCTGCGACGACTCGAAAAACAAGCACGCGACCAAGCATTTCCATGCCACGCAGCACCCCGTTATCACCTCGGCGCAGCCCGGCGAATTCTGGGCCTGGTGCTACCCCGACGAGGCGTTTATGGAGTATTAAGGTTGAATTAAAAATTAAAAATGATGAATTAAAAATTTGATTGTCAAATTTTTAATTCATCATTTTTAATTTTTAATTCCCCGTAGTTCAACCTACCCAATCGGTGTCAGCCGCGCCTCCAACTGCGCCCGCAGGTGCTCGTGCTGCTTGGGCAGCATGAGGTGAGTGCCCAGCTCGGCCAGCGGCTCATCCACGGTGAAGCCGGGGTTTTCGGTGGCGATTTCAAACAGCACGCCGCCTGGTTCGCGGAAGTACACCGAGTGGAAGTAATCGCGGTCAATCTGTGGGGTGGGCTGCAAGCCGCGCGCCACTAGCTTCTGGCGGATAAACAGCTCGGCCTCATCGTCTTTCACCCGAAAGGCAATGTGGTGTACCGAGCCGCCCGCCGTGATGCTGCGGGCCTCGCCGGGCGCTTCGACCAGGTCGATGTAGGCCGCGCCCTGCACCGCATCGGTCACGTAGCGGTAGCGGTTCACGTGCTGCTCCAGCAAGGTGTAGCCGAATACCTCGGTCAGAATTTCGGCCGTAGCCTTGATGCTGGCCAGCGTGAGCGTGACGGTGTGAAAGCCTTTGGTGGCCACATCGGCCCCCACTTCGGGCGTAGTCCAGGGCGTGCGCGGGTCGGGGGTTTTCGATTCGATAAGCTCAAATTTCAGCCCGTCAGGGTCGAGGAAAGTGAGGTATCGCTCGCCAAATTTCTCGCTCGGCTTGTTGTAGGTAATGCCGTTGGTCTCAAAGCGTTTCAGCCAAAAATCGAGGCTGCCGGCTGGCACCGAGTAGCCGATTTCGGTGGCCTGCCCCACGCCGCGCCGCCCGGCCGTGATGTGCTCCCAGGGAAAGAACGTGAGGATGGTGCCCGCCGAGCCGGTTTCATCACCAAAGTAAAAATGGTAGGTGCCGGGGTCGTCAAAATTGACGGTCTTCTTGAGAAAGCGCAAGCCCAGCACGCGGGTGTAAAAATCGTAGTTGCGGCGGGCATTGCCGGCAATGGCCGTGACGGGGGGCAGGCCCAGAATGCGAGGTTCCATATGGTTGAGGGGGTTGTAAAACGGAGTGGCACTCCGTTTCGCGTCCGATTCCGAAACGGAGTGCCACTCCGTTTTACAGGTTGCTTAGCTGGGTTTGGTAGTGCGCAGCAGGTACTTGTGCTGGCCCGACAGCACCAGCTCGTCGCGCTGGTTGTGCACGGTAGCGGCCGTGACTACCGTGCCGGTGTCGCCGTGCGGCACGAGGTCTATTATTTCGAGGGCCGGGTACAGCGTATCGCCAGCGTGCACTTCGCCCAAAAACTTGCACGATAGCTCCGTAAAGGCAATAAACACCTCGCCGATGACGTGCGGAAACAGCGTGGCCCCCGGCGCCGTGAAGGCCAGCACCTGCAAGCCGTGCACCACCGGCGCGGAGTGGCCGTGCCGCCGCGCCCATTCGGCGTCGTAGTGCACCGGGTGGTTGTCGCACGACACAGTTTGGAAGGCCGCCGAGTGCGCGTCGGTCAGCGTCCGGCTCGGGGCGCGGAAGACTTCGCCAATCTGCAACTGCTCGAACGTGCGAGCCGGCACAACCAGAAAATTCAGCGGGTCGAAAGGAGCGGGGCTAGTGGTTTCAGTTGCCATAATTCAGCTGAATGGTAAGACGATAAAACGCAGTAGGATGCCTCTTTTTAAAAACCGGGATTCTTGAAAATTAAGTTATTGGCGATATCAATTTCCTCCTGCGAAATCGTATGGCCCATGTTGGGGTAAATCTTCTCCGTTACGGCCGCGCCCAGGCTGATGAGCAGCGCCGTCGAGGCCCGCACCCGCTCTACGGGCACGTGCATATCGGGGTCGCTGGAGCCAATAAAAATGGGCGTGCCCGCAAAATCACCATCGTAGTTGTCCAGGTACACGCGGTCGCCAATGAGGCCACCCGTGAAGGCCGCCACGCCGCCGTAGCGCGCCGCGTGCCGGGCCACGTATTCGAGGGTGAGGCACGCGCCCTGCGAGAAGCCCATGAAGTAGATGTTTTCTTGGGTAATGCCGTGGCTCTGAGCTTCCTCTGCGGCGTGCGCCACGCTTGCTAAGGCCACCGATAAGTATGGCTCATTTTGGGCAGGCGGGGCCAAAAACGAGTAGGGATACCAACTATTTTGGGCCGCTTGCGGGGCCAGCAGCGCGAAGTCGGCTACTTGCAGATGCGTAGCTAGCGAAAGAATATCGGCCGCGTTGCTGCCCCGGCCGTGCAGCAAAATGAGTGCCTTGGTGGCGGTGCCCAGCGGCTGGCCGGCGGTGCGAAGAATAGCGTGAGTCATAGCAGAAAAAAGTGGCAGCACACGCAGGAATACCCCGGCAAAAAGCCGGTGAGTATGCTCCCTGACGAGTACAAAGAAAGCGGTTGCGCCCGCCCGGCGCGATGGCAATAGCCTGCAATCGGAGGTATAAATCATGGCTATGGCCGGGCGCCGAGGCAGTGAATCGCCATGATTTGTACCTCCGATTGCAGCATTTGGCCATCGCCGGGCCGGGAGCCGGCCAAGACCTTTGGCTTAGCTTGTTAACAGCCTTTATCCCATGAGCACGCCGCTGTTCACCCCCCTCCAGCTCCGCAGCCTGACGCTGAAAAACCGGCTGGTGATGTCGCCCATGCAGCAGTACAGCAGCCCCGACGGGCTGGTGGGGCCGTGGCACCTGGTGCACCTGGGCAGCCGGGCTGTGGGCGGCGCGGGCCTCATCATCACGGAGGCTACGGCCGTGACGCCGGAAGGGCGCAATACGCTATTCGACACGGGTTTGTGGAATGACGCGCAAATGGCCGCGTGGCGGCCGATAGTGCAGTTTGTGCAGGCGCAAGGCACCAAAATAGCGGTGCAGCTGTGGCACGCGGGCGGCAAGGGCAGCCACGCCCACCCGGCGGCCGGCTTTCACTACCTACCCCCGGCTGAGGGCGGCTGGACGACCAAAAGCGCCTCAGCCGTATCGCTCGACCACCAGCACACTTCTGAGGCCCTGACCATACCCGAAATTCAGGCGCTGATTACCGATTTTGCGGCGGCGGCGCAGCGGGCAGTAGCTGCCGGCTTCGATGCCGTGGAGCTGCACGCGGGCCACGGCTACTTGTTTCACCAGTTTTACTCGGCGCTCGTCAACCATCGCACCGATGAGTACGGCGGCTCATTCGAGAGCCGAATTCGCCTGCTGGTCGAGGTGGTAGATGTCATTCGGTCCGTCATTCCCGATACCATGCCGCTGCTGGTGCGCCTTTCGGCCGTCGATTTTTCCGACGAAGAGCACGCCTGGCACCTCGCCGATTCGGTGCGGCTGACGGCGGTGTTGCAGCAGCATGGGGTAGATGTTGTCACGGCCTCGGCGGGTGGCTTTGGTATGCCCGACCGGGCCAAAGTGGTGCCGCTCTACCAGGTGCCCTACGCCGAGAAAATCCGCGCCGATACGGGCATTATTACCGGCGCGGTGGGCCTCATCACCACGCCCGAGCAGGCTAATACTATCATCACCGATGGCCAGGCCGACCTGGTGCTGCTGGCCCGCGAGCTGCTGCGCGACCCGTATTTCCCGTTGCGGGCCGCCACCGTGCTGCACGCCGAAACACCGGTGCCGGCACAATACAAACGCGCATTTTGAGCGAGCAGTAGCGCGGACTTTCAGTCTGCAAGTTGGTCGGGCTTGCAGGCTTACTGACTCGCAGACTGAAAGTCCGCGCTACGGCACAGCTACTTCTGAAATATACCCATCTCATCCTCAAGCTATTTAATGCCCAGCTACGACACCCTGACCGAAGCCCTCATCGACCTGCGCCGCCGCGATTTCACCCTCGATTACAACCTGGTGGGCGGGGTGGCCCACTGCGAGCAGGTGCAGGAAGACCTACGCCCCGAGCAGCTGCTAATTAAGGAAGTATACCGCTTCGAGGGCGACTCCAACCCCGACGACAATATGGTGCTCTACGCCTTGCAGTCGCGCCCCAACCCGGCCCATAAAGGCGTGCTGGTAGCGGCGTTCGGCCCCGATGTGGAGACGGAAACGGTCGATTTTCTGCACCGGCTGCATAACCAGTCGGCTTAGCGGGAATGTAAAACGGAGTGGTACTCCGTTTTACATTCCCAGCGGTTTCAACTCGCCAAACACGGTCGGAATCAGCTCTGAAACGGTGGGGTGGATAAACATATTGGTGCGCATGAAAGCCGCCGTTTGCCGGGCGTACATGGCCGTGATGATGCAGTGAATGGCCTCGTCGCCGCCCACGCCCACAATGCTGGCCCCCAAAATCTGGTCGGTTTCGGCGTGTACCAGCACTTTGATGAAGCCTTGGGTTTCGCCTTTTTCTACGGCGCGGCCCACCTTGGTCATGGGGCGCTTGCCGACGAGGGCGGGTGTGCCAGCGGCCCGCGCTTCGGCTTCGGTGAGGCCGACTTTAGCGAAGGGCGGGTCGACGTAGATGGCCGACACGGGCAGCCGGTCGCCGACGCGGCGCTGGCCGTGGTCGAGCAGGTTGGCGGCTACAATCTCGAAGTCGTTGTAGGCAGTGTGGGTGAATGCGCCGCGCCCGTTGCAGTCGCCCAGCGCCCAGATGCCGGGCACGGCCGTTTGCAGTGTTTCATCAACGGCGAGATAGCCGTGGGCATCGGCCGTGAGGCCAGCCTTTGCGAGGTCCAGGTCGTCGGTATTGGGTTGGCGGCCCATGGCCAGCAGCAGGTGCGAACCCTGGGCCGATGCCGGGTCTTCTGCGCAGCTGACGTG
>CAXUKA010000330.1:0-7429 GCA_964251335.1 uncultured Hymenobacter sp. | reverse complement strand
GCAGTGGCCTGAGCGATTACGACAACACGGCCCTCACGCCGCTCAACGACGGCTCGCACTCGTTTATATGGACTGTCTGCTACCAGCAGATTAATAACGCCAATGGCGTGCTGCAATACGGCCCCGCCGCCGTGGGCCTGGCGCCCGCCCGCCAGGCGCAGCTACTGGCCGAGGCCAAGCTGCTACGCGCCAACTACTACTTTATACTGGTGCAGGATTTTGGCGACGTGCCGTTGCAATTGAGCTTCATCAGCACGCCCACGAAGTCGTTTGCCCGTAGCCCTTTGGCCGATGTGTACACGCAGATTATCAAGGACCTGAACGAAGCGCTGGCTACCATTGCTGACAAGCCCGCCCAGCCCGGCCGCGTAACCCGTGCCACGGCCCTGCACCTGCTGTCGAAAGTGTACCTGACCCGTGCCACCTCGACGGCCAAGCAGGCTACCGACTACGCTATGGCCGCCCAGTTTTCTAAGGAGCTTATCGACAACCAAGGCCGCTACGGCCTGGGTCTTGAGTCGGATGTGGCTACTGTGTTTGCCGAAGGCAACGAGAATGGTAAGGAAGTGCTGTTCAATGCCCAGTTCAACGGCGATGCCACGTTCTCACGCCTCGACGGCTTCACGTTTGGGGGTGAAAACATTGCGAACTTCAACTTCCGCAGCCGCTACGACCTGCTGCCTAACATGGCCCGCGACATCAACAACGGCCGCCCGTTTGCCCGCCACTGCCCCACGTACTACCTGCTCGATTCGTACATCCTGCGCGATGCCAGCGGTACCGCCCTGGAAGCTGGCCCGACGCTGCGCACCACCGATACCCGCTACAACAAGTGGTTCACGACGGTGTACTACGTGAACTCGCCCGGCGCGAACGCCGGCAGTGGCAGCGCCGTAATCGGCGACACCGCCGCCTGGTACCCCGGCCGCGAGCTATCGACTGCCAAGCTGGCCCAGATTGCGGCCCGCCGGCCGGTGCCGTACCGGGTTATTCAGCCCAGCCAGTTCACCACGGAATATTTCCCGACTATGAACAAGTTTGACTGCCGCAACCGCACGGCCGTCAACGGCTTCTCGACCCGCCCGAACATCGTGTATCGCCTGGCCGAAACCTACCTCATTGCCGCCGAAGCTTACTTCTACCTTGGCAATTCAACTCAGGCCGCTACATACATCAACGTGGTGCGCGAGCGTGCCGGTGCCACCGGCCAAAAGACGCGGATGGACATCACGCCCGCCCAGGTAACGCTTGACTTCATCCTTGATGAGCGCATGCGCGAACTGGTAGGCGAATACACGCGCTGGTACGACCTCAAGCGCACTGGCCAGCTGCTCGTGCGGATGCGCAATACGGCCATCTCGCCCCCGCTCACTGCTCGCCCCACCGGGGTGTATGGCTCTAACGCCGCTATCAACATCAGGGACTTCCACGTACTGCGGCCCATTCCGCAGACCGAGATTGACCGCACGAGCGGCACAATCACCCAGAACCCCGGCTACTAACCCGGCCACGCGGCGGCCAGACCCAGGTGGTCTGGCCGCCCTTGCGGGCTAGCTTGGTCGGCGTTATTTACGGCCTTTCTTCTCGAAGTTTTGATAAGCAAATTCCTGTTACTTTGCCTGCTATGGATAAGTGCCTTAGGCGCACAAGCCCAAAGCAGTCTTCCGCACTTAGTAAAAACCGGCCAAAGCACGCAACTGCTGGTCGATGGCAAGCCCTACTTCGTGCTGGGCGGCGAGCTGGGTAACTCCAGCGCTTCCAGCACGGCGTATATGCAGCCCATCTGGCCCAAGCTGAAAGCGCTGCATTTGAATACGGTAATTGCGCCGGTGTACTGGGAATTGCTGGAGCCGCAGGAAGGCAAGTTCGATTTTGCGCTGGTCGATGACCTGCTGCGCGACGCCCGCAAAAACCAGCTGAAGCTAGTGCTGCTCTGGTTTGGAACCTGGAAAAACAGCATGTCGTGCTACGCTCCGGCCTGGGTCAAAACCGACCTCAAACGCTTTCCCCGCGTGACCGACGACCAAGGCGGGCCGCAGGAAATCATGACGCCCTTCGAGCCGCGCAATCTCGATGCCGACTGCAAGGCCTTCGTGCAGCTGATGCAGCACCTAAAAGCCACCGACGGCCAGCACACCGTAATCACGGTGCAGGTTGAGAATGAGATTGGGATGCTGCCCACCGCCCGCAGCTACGACCCACAGGCCAATGCTGCCTTCAAGCAGCAAGTGCCCGCGCCGCTAATGAGCTATTTGCAGCGCGAAAAAAAGACGTTGAAACCTGAGTTTACCGCCATCTGGCAGCGCCAAGGCTACAAAGCGAAAGGCACCTGGGAAGAGGTTTTCGGAAAGAGCTTAGCCACTGACGAACTGTTTATGGCCTGGCATTTCGCTACCTATACCAACGCCGTAGCCGCTGCTGGCAAGGCAGTTTGCCCGCTGCCGATGTACGTAAACGCCGCCCTCAACCGGCCCGGCGTAGCGCCCGGCAAGTATCCCAGCGCCGGCCCCCTGCCTCACGTCATGGACGTATGGCTGGCCGGAGCACCTGACATCGATATTCTCGCTCCTGACTTCTACAACCCCGATTTCAAGCACTGGTGCGACCTCTACACGCGGGGTGGCAACCCGCTTTTCATTCCCGAGCACCGCTTTGAAGATGGCGTGGCGGCCAAGGCATTTTTCGCCTTCGGCAATTACAATTGCCTATCATTCTCGCCCTTCGCCATCGAAGGCAGTGACACGCTGAAAGGTGCACCCATCGGCAAGGCCTATGAGCTACTACAGCAAATAAGCCCGCTGCTGGGCAAGTACCAGCCAACTGGCCAAGTGCGCGGCTTTTTAGTGCAAAAGGACTCGGCCGCCCGCATCACCACACTCGGCGACTACCGTTTCACGGCTAAGCACGAGTACACCCTGGGCTGGTCGCTGGGCGCGAAAAAGCCTGAGTGGACGCCCGGTGGCGGCCTAATTATCGCCGTAGCTCCCGACGAGTTTTACGTAGTGGGCACGGGCATCGTCCTCACCGCCGAACCTGTTACCAAAGGCAAGCGCGCCGGCTACCTCAGCGTAGACGAAGGCCACTTTGAAGGCGAGAAGTGGGTGGCCGGCCTCCGCCTGAATGGCGACCAAGACCACCAGGGCCGCCACGTGCGCGTGCCGGGCAATGAATACCAGATTCAGCACGTCAAACTCTACACTTATTAAAAACCCGGCGATGACCCGCTTTTTTTTCTTCGATGCGCTTCGCTTGGGTACCCGGCTTACGCTAGCCGCTGGCTTGCTGGCGGCCATCTCGGCCCAGGCCACCGTGCGCCTGCCGCGCCTCGTAAGCGATGGCATGGTGTTGCAGCGCGACACCCCGCTACGGGTGTGGGGCTGGGCCGCCGCGGGCGAGAAAGTGGCGGTGAGCTTTCAGGGCAAAACCTATACTGCCTCGGCTAGCCCCAAAGGTGAGTGGCAGGTAACGCTGCCCGCCCAAAAAGCCGGTGGCCCCTACGAGCTAAAAATTGACGCCAGCAACCACCTAGTAGTGAAAGATGTGCTGGTGGGTGACGTGTGGCTGTGCTCGGGCCAGTCGAATATGGAAACGCCCATGAGCCGCGTGCGCGACAAGTATCCCGAGGTGATAGCGCAGGCCAACAACGCCCGCATCCGGCAGTTTGAGGTGCCGCTTACTTACGCCTTCAGCGGCCCCAAAACTGACCTGACCGGCGGCAGCTGGGTGCCTACCACCCCACAAAACGTATTGAAGTTCTCGGCCGTGGCCTACTTCTTCGCCATGGATTTGCAGGCCAGGTACAACGTGCCCATCGGTATTATCAAGGACGCCGTGGGCGGCTCGCCGGCCGAGGCGTGGCTGAGCGCCGACGCCCTCAAGCAGTTCCCGACCTACGAGCAGCAGGGCGCTAAGTACAAAGACAGCCCCTTGGTAGCCAGCATGAAACAGCGCGAAAGCGCCGCTGTGGCCGACTGGTACAAGCGCCTGCACCAAACCGACCAGGGCGAGCAGCCCGGCCAGCCCAAGTGGAGCGCCCCCGGCTACGCTGCCCCCGGCTGGGCCACCATGCCGGTGCCCGGCTATTGGGCCACCCAAACGCCCCTGGGCATGGTAAACGGTGTGGTGTGGTTTCGGAAAGAAGTAGAAGTGCCGGCCAGCATGGTGGGCCAGTCCGTCCGCCTGGAGCTGGGCACGCTGGTCGATGCTGACTCGACCTATATCAACGGCCAGCTGGTGGGCACCACCGGCTACCAGTACCCGCCCCGCAAGTATGACTTCGGGCCGGGCGTGCTGAAAGCCGGCAAAAATGTCCTTACCGTGCGTCTCATCAGCAACGGCGGGCGCGGCGGCTTCACGCCGGGCAAGGAATACCGACTGGTAGCGGGCGGCCAAACCATCGACCTGAAAGGCGACTGGCAGTACAAACTGGGCGCTACCATGCCGCCTACGCCGGGCACCACCACCTTCCAGTACCAGCCGGGCGGACTATTTAATGGCATGATTGGGCCGGTGCTGCCCTACGCCGTGAAGGGCGTGCTCTGGTACCAGGGCGAAAGCAACACCGGCCACCCGCAAGACTACCAGGCGCTGCTCACCGGCCTCATCGCCGACTGGCGCGCCCAGCTCAAGCAGCCCATGCTGCCGTTCATCTACGCGCAACTGCCCAATTTTATGGCCGTGAAAAAGGAACCTAGCGAAAGCGGCTGGGCGGCCCTGCGCGATGCCCAGCGCCGCACGCTGGCCGTGCCTCACACGGGCATGGCCACGCTGCTCGATGTGGGCGAGTGGAACGACATTCACCCCCTCGACAAGCAAACCGTGGGCCATCGCCTAGCCCTGGCCGCCGAAAAAGTGGCCTACGGCGACGCCAAAGTGGTGGCAGCTGGCCCGCTGTTTCAGTCGGCTCACGCTCAGGGCAACAAAGTGACGCTTAGTTTCGCCGACCCCGGCAGCAGCCTGGTGGCCAAAGGCGGCGGGCCGCTCACGGGCTTCGCCGTAGCAGGGGCCGACCAGAAATTCGTGTGGGCGCAGGCCCGCATCGAGGGCGATAAAGTGGTAGTGTGGAGCGACCAGGTGCCCGCGCCCACCGCCGTGCGCTACGCCTGGGCCGACAACCCGGAAGGAGCTAATTTGTACAATAAGGCGGGCCTGCCCACCTCCACTTTCCAAACCGATGCCCTCTAAGCTGATAACCTTGCTCCCCAGCCTCGCGCTGCTGGTGCTGGCCAGCCCAGGAGCTCGCGCCCAAACGCCCGTCTTCCGCGACCCTACGCAGCCGCTCAACAGCCGCGTCAACGACCTCATCAAGCAGCTTTCGCTGGAAGAAAAAGCCCAGCAGATGCTTGACCAGAGCCCGGCCATTCCGCGCCTGGGCATCCCGGCCTACAGCTGGTGGAATGAGGCGCTGCACGGCGTGGGCCGCTCGGCCCCGGCCACGGTATTTCCGCAGGCCATCGGGCTGGGCGCGACGTTTGACGACGCCTTGGCGCTACGCGAAGCCACCGCCATTTCAGATGAGGCGCGGGCCGTGTACAACGCGGCCATTGCCAAAAACCACTACGTGAAGTACGGCGGCCTCACCTTCTGGACGCCCAACATCAACATCTTCCGTGACCCGCGCTGGGGGCGCGGCCAGGAAACCTACGGCGAAGACCCCACGCTGACCAGTCGCCTGGGTGTGGCTTTTGTAAAAGGCTTGCAGGGCGACAACCCGAAGTACCTCAAAGTGGCGGCCTGTGCCAAGCACTACGCCGTGCACAGCGGCCCTGAAAAGCTACGCCACGAATTCAACGCCGAAGCCTCGCCGCAGGACTTGCGCGAAACGTATTTGCCGGCTTTCAAAGCCTTAGTGAAAACCGCCAATGTAGAAGCCGTGATGTGCGCCTACAATAGCACCAACGGCGAGCCCTGCTGCGGCAACACCTTCCTGCTGCAAACTGTGCTGCGCAAAGAATGGGGCTTCCGCGGCCACGTCGTGAGCGACTGCGGTGCGCTGGACGACCTCTACGAAGGCCACAAAGTAGTAAAAACCAAAACCGAAGCAGCTGCCCTAGCCCTTTCGCGCGGTGTCGATTTAAACTGCGGCGACACCTATACCAAGCTACCCGAGGCCGTGCGCCAGGGCTTGCTTAAGGAAAGCCAAGTCGATAGCGCGCTCGCCATTTTGCTGCGCACGCGCTTCAAGCTGGGCTTGTTTGATGGGTTGAATGCGACGCCCTACGACAAGCTCGGCCCCGAAGTGGTGAACAGCGCCGCACACCGCGCCTTGGCTAAAGAAATCGCCCTCAAGTCGATGGTGCTGCTGAAAAATAACGGCGTGCTGCCCCTGCGCCCCGACCTCGGCAAGTACTTTGTGACCGGCCCCAACGCCACCAGCGTGGAGGCATTGCTCGGCAATTACTACGGCGTGAATGGCCAGATGACGACCATCCTGGAAGGACTTGTAGGCGCGGTACAGCCCGGCAGCCAGATTGAGTACAAGCAAGGCGCGCTGCTCGACCGCAACAACATCAACCCCATCGACTGGACGACCGGCGAGGCCAAGCAGACCGACGCCATCCTGGTCGTGCTGGGTATCACGGGCGTTATTGAGGGCGAAGAAGGCGAATCCATCGCCTCGCCCTACGCCGGCGACCACCTCGATTACAATCTGCCCCAAAACCAAATCGACTTCTTGCGCAAGCTGCGCAAAGACAGCAAAACGCCCATCATCGCCATCGTAACGGGCGGCAGCCCTATGAACCTCAGCGAAGTCCACGACCTCGCCGATGCCGTGCTGCTGACCTGGTACCCCGGCGAAGAAGGCGGTAATGCCGTGGCCGACCTGGTGTTTGGCAAGGCCTCTCCCTCGGGCCGCCTGCCCGTCACCTTCCCCAAAAGCCTCGCCCAACTGCCCGCCTACGAGAGCTACGGCATGAAAGGCCGCACCTATCGCTACCTCGAAGCCGAGCCCATGTACCCCTTCGGCTACGGCCTCAGCTACGGCAAATTCACGTACTCGGGCCTGAAGTTTTCGACCGCAAAAGCCGCTAAGAACCAACCCGTACAAGTGACTGCTACCGTCACCAACACCGGCACGATGGCCAGCGACGAGGTAGCGCAGCTCTACCTCACGCACCCCGCCAAAGCGGGCGCGCAAACGCCGCTTTTTGCCCTCAAGGATTTTAAGCGCGTAAACCTGGCACCGGGAGCCAGCACCAACGTTGCCTTTACGCTTACGCCCGATATGCTGGCGCTCATCAATGCCCAGGGCCAAAGCGTGGCCCCGAGCGGCCCGGTTACAGTGTGGGTTGGTGGGTCGTTGCCCACGGCCCGCAGTCTGGCGCTGGGTGCGGCTAAGCCGGCTTCGGCGGTACTTACTATTAAGTGAGCGTGATGAATTACAAACTGTCATGCTGAGCGCAGCGCAGCGGAGTCGAAGCATCTTGGC
>CAXUKA010000329.1:0-7467 GCA_964251335.1 uncultured Hymenobacter sp. | reverse complement strand
GCAATAGCCCGCTTGCGGCGGCCCTGGTACTTATACATCCGGGCCAAATCGTAGCAATACTGAATGCGCGTCGAGTCGAGGTGACGGGCTTTTTCCATCGCTTCCATTGCTTTTTTAGAAGTCGCACCCTGCGGATAGCCGCCCAAAAAAATCCGCGAAAATGCTTTCTCCAGCACGTTGTAGTGCGCCACACGGTAGTACCAGCGGCCGAGTAGCTGCCAGCCTTCGGGCAGGTCGGCCCGGCACTCGGTAGCCAAGAATACGTGCGGCTGTATTTGCTTGAAAATACGCAGCCGGTCGCGAGCGCTCAGCAGACCCGCCTGGCTAAACAAGGCTAGGGCCATGGCGTAGTTGGCCTCGCCGCCATCGGCCTGCACCACCAAGGCACGGCTGGCATAGTCGTTGGCAGCGGCGAAATATGCGCTTTTACGCGTCTCGTCCGAGTAGCGGTTGCCAATGCTCACGCTCAACACGGCAGCGTGCCAGAGGCTGCTGTAGTGTTGAGCGTTGATTTTGAGCACCGCTTGATACTCGGCCAGGGCTTCGGAGTCTTTATACTTGCTTTGCAGCGCATTAGCGTTGCGCAAATGCTGCCGCAGCAGCACCGAATCGGGCACGGTCGAAGCTTTGGTCTTCTGCGCCACCTTGAGCTCAGCGGGCTCCATGGGTGCTGGCTGCGAGGGCTGCGACGTAGTGGTTTTCTGGGCGTGCGCCCCGCGCAGCCCTCCCAGCCCGGCCAAACCGAGCGTCAGCAGCAACACTTTCGCAACACGAACCATAGCCATAGCCGGTAGTAAACGGATGAGGACTCGGTATAGTGCCTCGCGCTAGAACAGGCCCAATTGCGCTTTGGGCCGCCGTAGCAACGCCT
Organism: uncultured Hymenobacter sp.; assembly: GCA_964251335.1. Classification (GTDB taxonomy): domain Bacteria; phylum Bacteroidota; class Bacteroidia; order Cytophagales; family Hymenobacteraceae; genus Hymenobacter. Next base: position 6,596 of record CAXUKA010000329.1, on the reverse strand, counting down.
GCGATTGAGCTACTTCCTCGGCAGTCACTTCTACGGCTCCGTTTGCCTCAGGGATGGGCAACGCCTCATTTTCTTCCGGCTTACCCACCGCCCCGCGCTTTTTGACTTCGCGGCGAGCAGGCTCGGGGCCTTCGTCGGTGAGCAGGTGCAGATTGTGGATTTTGAAGTAATTGAGCTTATTACCCATCGCTTTCCAGCCTTTCACTTCAATAAACTGGTCGAGGCGCACGTTTTCGGTTTCCTTGTCGGCCTTTTTATCGCGTTGCAACTTCACTTCTACCTCCGGCTCAGCGAAGGTGGTGGCCGCCAGCATCTTCGAGCCCTTGGTTTCGGAAATGAAGGTAAAGCGCTTGTCGAGCGTGCTGGTTTCAATTTTGAACCGCTTGACGTAGTGCGTTTTTGTTTCGCCATCCACGTACACAGTGCTTACCACCGTGTCGGGCTCTAGCTTGCGTAGCAGCACAATATTGGGTAGGTCGAAGTGCTTGCTCAAGTCAGGCGCGTTCAACTCATACGAGCCGTCTTTGTACACCACCAAGATGGTTTCGTCGGTATCGAACGTACCAAGATAGCGGCCGTGGCCAGCGTGATTGAGGCGCGCCACTACACTATCGAAGAATACCTCACGGCCGCCCAACGTGCTATCCCCTACCGCTTTCTGCGTAATTTTCTTGATGGGCTGCTTGGTCACGATATTACCCATCGAGCCCTTGCCCTTGATGGCGAGGTCGGCAAAATCGAAGTCGAACTGCTTCACGCGAGCCGGAGCTTTGTCCGAAAGCTGCACGGCCACAATCTCACTTTCCGAGTTGGGGTTGGCCGTGAGGTACAGCGTTTTCGTGCCCTTCGTGCCCTTGGTCAGGTCATACGATTTGTCGCGAGTGATGCCCGAAACCAGGAAGCGCTTAGCGAAGCTGATGCCGCTGGCGCCATCCACGTACACCATGTTGTATACCAGCCGGTCGTCGTTCTTGTTGTAAACGCCAACGTGCAGAATGTCCTTGCCCACGAAGGTCTTCTCGGCAATCTTGGTCACCACAAACGTACCGTCGCGCTTGATGGCGATAATGTCGTCGAGGTCCGAGCAATCGGTTACGAATTCTGCCTTCTCATCCTTCTTCAAACCAAAGCCGGCAAAGCCGTCCTGGCGATTCACGTAGAGCTTCTGATTGGCTATCGCAACCTTCTGTGCCGTAACCACATCAAACGTGCGGAGCTGGGTTTTACGGTCGCGGTTAGCACCGTATTTCTTTAGCAGGTTTTCGAAGTACGCGATGGCGTAGCGCGTGAGGTGCGCCAGGTGGTCGGCCACCTCGGCTAGCTCCACATCAAGCTTCTGAATGTACTCTTCGGCCTTGAAGCCATCGTATTTCGAGATGCGCTTGATGCGGATTTCGGTCAGGCGCGTGAGGTCGTCCTCGCTCACCGGGCGGCGCAGTACGATGCGCGTGTCGTCCTTTTTGAGCTTCTCCCCTTCTATCCGCACAAATTTCTTGAGGCCCGCGTCGATGGTTTCCAGAATCTGCTCCCACGTCTCGCATTCCTCGATTTTGCGGTAGATACGGTTTTCGATGAAAATCTTTTCCAGAGAGGCATTGTGCCACTTTTCCTGAAGCTCCTGCTGCTTGATTTCCAGCTCGCGCTCCAGCAGGCGCACGGTTTTGCCGGTGCTCAGGCGCAGCATATCCTCCACGCCTACAAAGCGCGGCTTGTCGTCGATGATAACGCAGGTATTGGGCGAAATCGAGATTTCGCAGTCCGTGAAGGCGTACAGCGCGTCGATGGTGAGGTCGGGGCTGATGCCGGGCGGCAGCTGCACCTGAATCTCAACGTCGGCGGCGGTATTATCTACCACCTTCTTAATCTTGATTTTATTCGCCTCGCTCGCCTTTACGATGCTCTCCATCAGCGCCGTAGTGGTGGTGCCGTAGGGAATGTCGCGAATGATGAGCAGCGTCTTATCAATCTTCTCAATCGTGGCGCGCAGCCGAATTTTGCCTCCCCGCTGTCCGCTCTGGTAATTGCTGATATCGCAGAGGCCACCCGTCGGAAAATCGGGGTACAGTTGAAACTCGCGTCCCCGCAACACATTTATACTAGCCTGGCACAACTCACGAAAATTGTGCGGCATAATCTTGGTGCTCAGGCCCACCGCAATACCCTCTACCCCCTGCGCCAGCAGCAGCGGAAACTTGACAGGCAGCGTAGTCGGCTCGCGCTTGCGGCCGTCGTAGCTCATCTGCCAGTCAGTGATGTCGGGGTTGAACACCACTTCGAGGGCAAACTTCGAGAGGCGCGCCTCGATGTAGCGGGGCGCAGCGGCCGAATCACCGGTGGCCACGTTGCCCCAGTTGCCCTGGTGGTCGATGAGCAGGTCTTTCTGGCCCAGGTTCACTATCGCATCGCCGATGCTGGCATCGCCGTGCGGGTGGTACTGCATGGTCTGGCCAATGATGTTGGCCACCTTGTTAAGGCGGCCATCGTCCATCTCATTCATCGCGTGCAGGATGCGGCGCTGCACGGGCTTCAGGCCATCTTCCACGGCGGGCACGGCACGCTCCAGAATCACGTAGCTGGCGTAGTCCAGAAACCAGTTCTGGTACATGCCGCGCACGTTGTTTACGTCGTGGATTACCTCACCCGGAGCGAATTTGGTTTCCTCCTGTTCTTCCTCTTCTTCGGCTTCGGCGGGCGAGTCGGGCTCGGCTTCCGTATCGGTAGGCTCATCACCATCTACCAGCTCGGCTTCATCGCCAAAAAGCGTAGCAGCTACGCTTTGCGCCGCCTCGGTATCTACTTCGGCGGGCGTTTCGGCTGCCGCATCCAGCGTGGGGCTGGCAGCAGAACCTATCTCAAAATCCAGCGAATCGCCAGGCTGAAGATAATCGGGTTCGGAATCGTCGGGAGTAGGAGTATCGAAAGGGGCCACGAGGGAAAACGTAATAATTCGGCAAGCTGCCGTCAAAAGTACCGTAAAATTGGGGCGAAACGCCCTTTTAGAAAAGCCCGGCCGCGCCGGAAAGTTCCCAAAAATATTAGCCAGCCCGCAAATCTACGTCACTAACCTGACTGGCAATATACTCGCCGGAGCCAACAAAAAGCCCTCGCCCGGCAAGCGGACGAGGGCAAGGTAGGCAGTTGCCGGAAATAATCAGTACTTTATCTCTTCCAGCACCGGATTGACAGCCGTGTACTGCACGTAGTCGAGGAGCTTATCGAGCAGCGGCGTAGGGAGGTTGGGCAGTATCGGCAGCAAGAACGTAGCATCGGCCGTGCTAAAGTGCCCGGTCAACTCCGCCAACGCCTCGGGTGTGGCCGGCCGGAAGCCCATGCGCCAATCAGCAAAGCGGCGCTGGTTGAGGCTACCATCGGCCAACAGGATAAGATTCTGGTGGCGCTTGTCGCGGGAAATATGCAGAAAATACAGGTCGTGGACCTCGGCTACTTCTCCTTCCAGCACTTGCACAAAACGGCCATCTTCCGCATAAAGCAGCAGCCCGGTTAGGCCGTGGGCTTCGTTGTGCTCACGGGCTTTCTGCAATAAATCAGCTAGTTCGGCTTCGGAAAAAGGCTGCGTGGCCCGGCTTTCGTAGATGAGGTGATGGAGCGGCATGAAATACTTTACGGAGAAGCTTGATTTGATGTTTACTCAGTTGCCAGAGACTACGCCAAAGCTATTTCCGCCACCGGTAGCACGTCGCTCGTCACCATATCCTTCTCCAGCCGCAGGTTGTCGATGATAAACTCCTGGCGGGCCGGCGTATTCTTGCCCATGTAGTAGGCAAGCACCTGCTGAATAGACCGGTCGGACTGCAAAATGACGGGCTCCAGCTTGATGTTCTCGCCGATGAATTTGCCAAACTCGTCGGGCGAGATTTCGCCCAGGCCTTTGAAGCGCGTTACTTCCGAGGTGCGGCCCAGCTTGAGCATGGCCGTCTGCTTCTCACTTTCGGAGTAGCAGTAGATAGTTTCCTTCTTGTTGCGCACCCGGAAAAGTGGCGTTTCCAGAATGTAGACGTGGCCGTTGCGCACCAAATCGGGGAAGAACTGGAGGAAGAACGTGAGCAGCAGCAGCCGGATGTGCATACCATCTACGTCGGCATCGGTGGCAATAACTACTCGGTTGTAGCGCAGGCCTTCGAGGCCTTCCTCGATGTTGAGGGCGTGCTGCAAGAGGTTAAATTCTTCGTTTTCATACACAATCTTCTTCTTGAGTCCGAAGCAGTTGAGTGGCTTGCCGCGCAGACTGAATACAGCTTCCAGCTCCACGTTGCGGCTCTTGGTGATGCTGCCGCTGGCCGAGTCGCCTTCGGTAATGAAGAGCGTGGTAAGCTGCTCTTTTTCGGCGCCATCCTTCACGTTTTCGCCCAGGTGAAAGCGGCAGTCGCGCAGCTTGCGGTTGTGGAGGTTGGCTTTTTTGGCGCGCTGGTTGGCTAGCTTTTTCACGCCGGCCATGTCCTTGCGCTCGCGCTCGCTCTGCTCGATGCGTTTCTTAAGTGCTTCGGCTACCAGCGGGTTTTTGTGCAGGTAGTTGTCGAGGTGTTCCTTGAGATAGTCGAGGATGAAGCCACGCACCGTCGGGCCGTCCTCGCCCATATTGATGCTGCCAAGCTTGGTCTTAGTCTGACTCTCAAATACCGGCTCCTGTACGCGCACCGAAATAGCCCCGATGATACTGGCCCGAATGTCGGCTGCATCGTATTCCTTGGTCTTGTTAGTCTTGGCGAAAAACTCGCGCACCGTCTTCACCACAGCTTCGCGGAACGCGGCTAAGTGCGTGCCGCCCTGCGTGGTATACTGGCCGTTCACGAAGGAATAATACTCCTCGCCGTAGTCGTTGCCGTGCGTGAGAGCCAGCTCGATGTCATCGCCTTTGAGGTGAATAATCGGATAACGCAGGGTTTCAGGGTCGGCCTTGCGGCCCAGTAAATCGCGCAGGCCGTGCTCTGAGAAGTACTTCTGACCGTTGAAGTGGATAGTCAGCCCGGCGTTCAGGTAGGCGTAGTTCCACATCTGATTTTCGAGGTACTCCGGGATGAAGCGGTAGTTCTTGAAAATCGTATCGTCGGGCTGGAACGTGATGAGCGTGCCGTTGCGCTGGCTGGTTTTTTGGGCGGCGGGGTCGGCCACGAGCTGGCCCTGCGAAAACTCGGCACCCTTGAGCTGGCCTTCGCGCACGCTTTGCACCAGGAAATAACTACTTAGCGCATTTACTGCCTTGGTACCCACGCCGTTGAGGCCGACGGATTTTTGAAAAACCTTGCTGTCGTACTTGCCGCCGGTGTTGATTTTGCTCACCACATCGACCACTTTTCCCAGCGGAATCCCTCGGCCGTAATCGCGCACCTGCACTTTGCTGTCCGATATTTTAATCTCGATGGTGCGGCCGTAGCCCATTACGTGCTCGTCGATGCAGTTGTCAACTACTTCTTTGACCAGCACGTAGATACCATCGTCGTAGCTGCTGCCATCGCCCAGCTTGCCGATGTACATACCCGGCCGCAGCCGAATGTGCTCGCGCCAGTCGAGCGAGCGGATGCTGTCTTCGGTGTAGCCGTGGGAGGGGGCGAGTACTTGTGGTTCGTCGTTCATTAATCGCAGAGTTAACGGATTTAGCGGATTACACAGATACGCTTACTGTGCAAGCTGACTGTGGGCAGGCGAGCCGTTCGGCTGTTGCCGCCCAAAATCCGTATGGGAGGCAGTTTGGGGTAAAAGTAACGCCGGAAACTGCGTTAAATCAACCGGGACTTGCCAGATTATTTAGTTTGCGCTTGCCAATATCGTTGGTTTTTTAACCCCAACTGCTCGGCCAAGGTTCAGCCGGCTGGTGAGTTGGTGAAATAGTGAACTGGTACGTTTGCTTATTTCTCTTCTTACTCTGCTTCTCCCAAAATTCACCACCTCACAATTTCACTATATCACCTCTAATGTTACCCCCACCTAACCAGTTTAACCAGCCGCGCAATGTACCGGGGCAGTCGTTCAACCACGCCCCAACCGAGATAAAGCAGTCGCCGGTAGTGCATTACACCTTTCTGCTCATTGGGCTGTCGCTGCTGGTATTCGTGCTGCACAAGCTCGACGACTTGCTACTACCGCTCATTTACGCCATCCTGCTCAGTTTGCTGCTGATGCCGCTCGTGACGCGGCTCGAGAAGTGGCGCTGGCCGCGCATGCTGGCTATTGCGGCTTCTATCCTGCTTGTCTTCCTGGGCATTGCAGGGCTATTCACCTTCTTTGGCTCACAAATTATCAGCCTACGTAGCGAGTTGCCCCTCATCCAGAGCAAGCTAGTAGTGCTTTTCGACCAGCAGCAGCAGGAACTGAGCCAACGGTTTCATTTCCAGCCCATGAGCCACGATGAGGTCATCAACTCTTCTCTGACAGCCATTCAAAAGCAGTCGAGCAAATACCTGGGCTCGACCCTCAATACGACTCTGGGCGTGCTGAGCACTGTGACGCTGGTGCCGATTTACATTTTCTGCTTCTTGTACTACCGCGACCACCTACGGCAGTTCATGTTCCGCTTCGTAGAGCCCGACAAACGCACCACCGTGCTGCATACCGTCGATAATATCCAGAATGTGGTGCAG
>CAXUKA010000328.1:0-7467 GCA_964251335.1 uncultured Hymenobacter sp. | reverse complement strand
GGCTGGTGTCGCTCCGCACGGCCGTCGTGTTTCTGCTGCCTTCTTTGCTGGCTGTGTTTGGGGTGCGCAAAGTGCTATTGCCCGCCATTCCACACCAATTATTTAAGATTGGTAGCTTGTTGGTGACCAAAGACTTATTAGTGCTAATAGCTTTTGCCGGCCTCATGGTAGCCGCTGCCGCCGCCATGATTCGGGGGCCGCAGACCGCAGTAGCGCTGGCCGATGAGCCGCCTGCCGCAGTCACTTGCAACTACCCGCTCGTGCTGGGCATCGGCCTAGTGGTGGGCACGCTCACGGGCTTTGTGGGGGCAGGCGGGGGCTTTCTCATCATTCCGGCGCTGGTATTGGGGGCGCGGCTGCCCATGCAGCGGGCGGTGGGCACCTCCCTGGCCATTATCGCCCTCAATTCGCTCATTGGCTTCAGTGGCGACCTCAGCGCGGGCACGCCCATCGCGTGGCCGTTTTTGCTGGGCTTTTTGGCATTTGCGCTCGCGGGCATCGTACTGGGCACTTATCTGGCGCGCTTCATCCCAGGGGCGCGGCTTAAGCCGGCGTTCGGGTGGTTTACGCTGGCGATGGGCACGTTTATTCTGGTAAAAGAGCTAGTACTGCGGTAGCGAACCGCTTTTTTAGGCCCTGCTAGGTTACCTTTAAGGTCAGTATAAAGGAGCCTGTTTTGTCTGAAACGTATTACGCCCGCCTCGCTGCACTAGCCACCGCACCCGCCGCCACGCCCGCCGACCAGCTACCCAAGCTGCGCCAGCTGCTGGAGAAGGTATTGCGCGACGAGTGCCGCCGCCGCGAAGCGCCCTTTGCCGACCTCAGCCAAGCCATCGGCCTCGTGGCCTACGACCACGGGCTGCCGCCGCTGCTGCGCCGCCAGCTCCAAAACCTGCGCCTCGTGGCCAACCTAGTGCTGCACGAAAGCTACCCCGGCACCCCGGCCGAAGCAGCCACCGGCTTCGCCGCCGTGGCTGACCTAGTGCGCCACCTCACCGGCGAGTGGTACGCCGGCCCGGTGCTGCCCGGCGGCCTGCCGCAGCCCGGCGAGGACGCCGCGCTGGTCGAAGCCACGGTGCTGGTGCCCGCCGCCAGCCCGGTGTGGCGGGTGCAGGTGCTGCACGTAGACCTGGCCACCGGCCAGCTCACGGCCGAAATGACCACGCCCGCCGACGACCATCCGGCCGCGCCCTTCGCCATCGACCTGCCCGAAGCCTACGCCAACCTGCTGCCGATAGCCGCCGCGCTACACCCGGTACTGCATTTAGTAAACCCCGTGGCTCAGCCCGATGGCCGCATCCGGCCGCGCCGCGTGGTGCTGGAGCCCGATTACCTGATAAGTGTCACCACGATTGCCGAGTGCGCGCAGGCCTCGGGCACGTTGCCCGATTGGGCCTTGCTCAAGGCTTTTCAGCCCGACGAAACCTCGCGCCCGCTGGTGGTGGGTAACCTCGTGAACCTGCTGCTCGATGAGGAAGTAAGCCACGCCGCCCGTCAGCAGGAGTGGGCCGTTAGTAACCATAAACCCGAGGTGAATGACGAACTAGTAGCGCCCACTAACGGTCAACTGTCCTTTGATAATCAGGCTAGTAAAGACTTCGACCTGGACGCATTTTTCAAGAAAAGGCTATTTCGCTCGAACCCGCTGACCATTAGCGTGTTGCCCGAGTTTCAGACCAGCAATGGCGTAAACGAGCTGCTCAACGACCTGCGCCGCCAGTACCAAACATTGCGCGCCACCCGCGTGCAGGGCTTCATTGCGGGCAGCCGCACTGGCTACCAGCAGCAGCCCCTGCGGGCCGCCGATTGTTTTCTGGAACCAGCTTTTCTATCAGCTACTTACGGCTTGCAAGGGCGGCTCGACCTCTTGCACGAAAGCCCCACCGGCTACGATATCGTGGAGCTGAAAAGCTCGACCAAAGTACCGCATGCCGAGCCCTGGAGCAACCACGCCGCCCAGGCCCAGCTCTACCGCCTGCTGCTCGAATCGGTGTTCGGGGCCGATGGCGAAACAGCGGGCCGGGGCCGCACCAGCATTCTGTATTCCAATGCCGCGCTCGACCAGTCGGCCGTGCGCCGCGTTGACCAAGACGCCGAATTGGTTGACCGCCTGCTATCGGCCCGCAACCAGCTTGTGGGCAGTGAGTTGCAACTGGCCCGCGCCACCACGCCCAGTCAGGTCAAAAAGCTGCTGAGCGCGGTGCTGCACCCCAACCTCAATGCGCTGCCCAGCTTCGGCCGCACCAAGGCCGAGAAAATTGCCAACGCCTGGGCTGCCGCTGACCCCGTGGAGCGCGCCTATTGCCTCGAAATGACTCGCTTCGTGGCCCGCGAAATGCGCCTGACCCTGCTCGGCGACGACTCGCGCCCCGGCGATGCGGGCGGTCAGGCCGGCCTCTGGCGCTTGCCCGCCGCCCGCAAGCAGCAGAATTTCAGCCTGCTTGATGAGCTGGAACTGGTCGAAGACAATAGCAACGCCGACGACACAGCCCGAGACGGGCTTGGGCCGCACCTCATTTTTCAGCGCTCAGTCGATGGCAAGGAAGTGAACTTCCGGGCTGGCGATACACTCATTTTGTACCCCCGTCGTAAAGCTATTAGCGCTGAGCAAAGTACAGGTGACGAAGCTAACAGCCAACAGATAACAGCTAAAAGCTTATCGGTGCTCGATGCCCAGGTAGTGAAGGTGACGCTCGCCGAAGACCTCACCGCCGACGGCCGCGTAGTGCTCAGCGTGCGTAACCGCCGTCTGGCCCCGCGCTACCTGACAGGCCATTCGCATTGGGCCCTGGAACCTGATACGTACAATACGTTTCATCGCGAGTGGGCGGGCTTGTCGGCCTTCCTCAGCCTCGCGCCCGAGCGGCGCAAACGCCTAATGTCCCGCACTGGCCCGCGCCAGCCCGAGGGCTGGGATGCCACTGCGCCACCCGCCACCACCGCCCCCGAAGTGGTGCGCCGCGCCCTGGCCGCGCCCGATTGGTTTGTGCTGTGCGGCCCGCCCGGCACCGGCAAAACCCGCGCCGTGCTGCGCGAGCTGGCCGAGCGCCTCTACCGCGAAGACAAGCAGGTGTTGCTGGCCGCCTACACCAACCGCGCCGTCGATGAAATCTGCGAGCAGCTGGTGGCCGCCAACCTGCCGTTTATCCGCGTGGGCTCGCGGCTGAGTACGTCGGTGCAGTACCGCGACTACCTGCTCGACAACATGATACGCGATTGCCCCAACCGCCAGGCGGTGCGCACGCGCCTCATTGGTTGCCCGTTTTACGTGGGTACCGTGGCGAGTTTGCTGGGCAAGCCCGAGCTGTTTTTACTGAAAAACTTCGATTTGGCGGTAATCGATGAGGCCAGTCAGGTGCTCGAAGGCCCCATGCTGGCGCTGCTCGCCAAGGTGCCCAAGTTCATCCTCATCGGCGACCACCGCCAGCTGCCCGCCGTGGTCACGCAGGAGCCCGAGTTCAGCGCCATTGCCCCCGAAGCGGCCGGCCTGCTGCGTGAAGAGCTGGGCTTGAGCAACCTCCGCAACTCGTATTTCGAGCGCCTTTTCAAGCGGGCCGAGGCGCGCTGGCCCCACGCCCACGGTACGCTGGCCGACCACTACCGCATGCACTCCGAGCTGGTAGCGCTGGTGAACGACGATTTCTACGAAGGCCTGCTGCGCTGCCCCCTGACCTGGCAGCACGAGCCGCTAAGCCGCCCCACCTGGCCCGCGCCCACCGATGCGTTTTTGCAACGAATTCAAAGCGAGCGCCTAATCTTCGTGCCCACCCGCCGCCAAGCAGAGGATTTGTCGATGAAGGAATCGACCCAGGAAGCCGAATTGGCCGCCCGTGCCGCTGCCTACGTAGCCCAGGGCTACGGCCGCAATTTTAACCCCGAGACCACGCTCGGCATCATTGCCAGCTACCGCAACCAGGCTGCCCGCATCCGCGCCCGCCTGGCTCAGCTGGCGGTCGAGCTGGATTTGCCCGGCCTGCTCAGCATCAGCGTCGATACCGTGGAGCGCTACCAGGGCTCGCAGCGCGAGGTGATTATCGTGAGCTTCTGCTGCCACCAAGAGCATCAATTGGAGCTGATGGTGTCGCCCGATGAAACCGGGCAGGTCGACCGCAAGCTCAATGTGGCCCTCACGCGGGCACGGCAGCAATTGATTTTGCTGGGCAATGAGGAGATTTTGCGGCGGGCTCCGCACCACGCGGCGCTGCTGCGACGCTGCGGAGTGTAACGTAAAGTTTACTTGCTAGCAAGCGTAGCGAAGAACGCCCAGTCGGGCAGCTCACCACACCTTGCGGAGAAGAAGGCAAGGAAATCAGGCGGGAAAAGTGACCGTGAAGGTGGTGCCCACGCCCAGCTCACTACGCACGCTAATAGTGCCGCCCACATTCTCTACGATGCGCTTGACCATGTACAGGCCCACACCGGAGCCCTCGACATGCGTGTGCAGGCGCTGAAACAGCCTAAATAGCTTGCCTTGCTGCTGCTCGCTCAGGCCCAGCCCATTGTCCGCTATTTCCAGCACAGTGGCGTTTTCTGCCACGTGGCATCGTAGCTGCACTTGCGGCACCCGGTCGGGGTGGCGGTACTTAATGGCATTGCTGAGCAGATTGTAAATAATAGAGCGCAGGTGCTGCGGGGCAAATTGTACGGTCGCGCAGGCGCTGACGTCGACGGTAAGCTGAGCGCCGGTGACTTCTACCAGCGGAGCCAGGTCGAGGCGCACTGCTTCCACGACGGCCGCCAACGCTACCTCTTGGGCAGGCTCGGTACGCACCTGTTGCAGGCGAGTCAGGTCGGTGAGCTGGGTAATGGTGAGCTGAAAGCGCTCAACGGACTCCTGCATCATGCCCAGCACCCGCGGTACCAGCCCCACCTGCTGCGCGGCCGTTGGGAGCTGCTTGCGCAGGAGCAGCAAGAGGCCTTCGATGTTGGCAATGGGCGCTTTGAGGTCGTGCGAAGCTGTGTAGATAAAGTTGTCGAGGTCGGTGTTGGTGTGGATAAGCTGCTCGTTGGCGGCCCGTAATTCTTCATTGGCCTGGGCGAGCTGGCGACGGCTGAGTACGCGCGCACTTACATCGGTGACGACAACCACTATGGCCGTCACCTGCCCCTCGGTATCGGTAAGGGGCTGGTACACAAACTGGAAATAAGCTAGCTCCAGTTGGCCATCGCGGAGTAGCTGCAAGGGCATTTCTTCCGCGATAAATGGTTCGCCGGTACGGTACACCTCGGCCAAAAGCTTAGGAATGCCCTGGTCTACCACCTCGGGCAGCACCGCAAATAGCGGCTGGCCTAGCATGTGCGTCCGCTCGCGGCCCCACATCGCGCAGATGGCCGGGTTAACGACGTCTATTACGTAATCGGGGCCCGTCAGCTGGGCTAGGCCCACGGGAGCCTGCTCAAAAATGGTATGTAGCTGAGCTAGGCCGGCCTCGCGCTGCTGGCGGGCCAGCACTTGGTCGGTCACCTCGTAGGCAAACGTGGAAGTACCCCCAATTTTTCCGTGTTCGTGATAAGCCTGGCAGGTAAAGGTGTAGTAAGCTTGCCGGGAGGTGCCCCCTGGCCCGAGTACCGTGATGGGCACCTCGCTGCCGAAAAATGGCTCGCTCGTGCGATACACCTTGTCAACCATAGCGAGGATGCCATTTTCCAGGGTTTCGGGCAGCGCTTCGGCCACCGTATGGCCCACAAAAACGCGGTCCGGAAACAGGGTCTGGTAGCCTGCATTGACAAAGGCATAGCGGTGCGCAGGCCCGTGCTTGATAGCGATGGCGGCCGGGGTCTGGGCAAAGACCTGGTAAAACGTTTCGCGTTCCTGCGCTTGGCGCTGGGCGGCGGCCAGCACATCGGCCTGTAGAGCCAGGGCAGCCTGAGTTGCCTCAGCTACCCGTATTTCCAGGTCTTGGTTGAGCTGCTGCACTTGCTGCCGGGCCCGCACCTGCTCCGTGACGTCGTAGGAGAAATCCAGCACGCCGTCAATTTCGCCCTGGTCATTGCGCAAAGGGTGGTAAAAGGCATTGATGAAGACTTGCTGCCCCCGGCCAGTCGCACTAAAGTCCATGTTCACCGGCAGCTCAACGCCGTGGTAGGGCTCGCCGGTTTGGTAAACCTGGTCCAGCAGGTCGAAGAAGCCTTGCCCGGCGGCATCGGGTATGGCTTCGCGCACAGGGCGGCCCAGCAACTTTCGCTCTGGGAAGTAGCTGTGGTAGCGCTGGTTGACGAACGTGAACACGTGGTCGGGGCCGTGATACGCGGCCACCTGGGCGGGCAGGTGCCGCAACACTTCGGCGAGCCGCTGGCGCTGGGTTTCCGCTTCGGTGCGGGCGGCTTGGGCGGCCGCCTGGGCCTCGCGCAGAGACTGCTCAACCCCCGGGCGCGGCGGGTCGGCTATATCCATAAAGCTGACCACCAGCAATTCGCCGCTACGCTGGGCCACCAGCCGAAAGAACGTGTCTAGGCCATCGCCCGCGTAGGGTACATCGTAGGTCGAGGCCTGGCCTGTGAGGTAGGCGGCGCGGTACTGAGCGAAAATACCCGTCTCTACACTGTGAGGGTAGTACTCGCGGACCGTGAGTGGCGGCTGTGCGGGCAAGCCCAGTAGTCGCTGACCAGCCGAGTTGAGGCGCACGAAGCGGAAATCGACTAGCTCGCCGTGCGCATCGTAGACCGGGGCGTAAAGTGCGGCCCCGGTTGGCACCAGGTCAAAAAACACCTCCAGAGGATTGTCAACGGATGCCACAAGCAGTAAGTGAGTAGGGATAGAAGAGCGAATGAATCAGCCAGCACAGCATCCGTCAGCCAAGTACCACAAAACAACATCGTAAAAGATTAAGCTCATCTGAACAACGAGGGCAGGCCCGCGTTCGCTCTTGCGCAAAGCTTTGTTACTCAAGCAGTGCGTTGGTTGCCGCTAAATACTGTAAGAGAAATATACATAAATAACCCTCTAAAGAGCAAGAGCTTGTGCAAGCGTATGTGCACAAGCTCTTGCCCAAGTTGCTTTCATATCGGCCACTGGTAGGCTGGAACAACTGAGCTAGGTGCTCAGCGGTAGGAGCGGGGCATCAGAAGCAGTAGTTAGCAGGTAGGTAGTCTTCGTGTTAGCGAGTTAACGGACGCTCCTAACGGCCGGTGGCCCCGGCCCCGGTGGTGTTGCTGCCTGCGTTACCGGTAGTGGTGCCACCTACAGCGCCGCCTGGGGTGCTGGCTGGCGTATTGTCGGCATCGTTGCTGCCTGCAGTAGAGCCTACTGTGGCGGTACTATCGGCCATTGCGCCCGTAGCGCCGCCCGTGCCAGAATCGCCCGAGCTGATAGACGTATTGGCTGGGTTTTCGGTATCAGTAGCGCTTTGGCCGTTGCCACAAGCGCTAAGAAATAAGGTGCAGCTGGCTACCACCGCCAAGCGGTAGTGGGCAAGTAAATGGTGCATAGTAGGGGAGATAAAAGGGTTTACATGAGGTATACGGCTT
>CAXUKA010000327.1:0-7481 GCA_964251335.1 uncultured Hymenobacter sp. | reverse complement strand
GTACAGGGCTTGGCGGCAGCAAGTAAGCCAAAACGAGCCTCCTAGCGAGTAGCAGGCCTAGTGTTCGCGCACCTGGTCGGCCGTCTTGCCGGAATGTAGCGCGGTAAGTCGGTGAATAACATTGTTAAAAAAAGCCGTCCGGCTAATCGGAGGCATTTGCATGGCCACAGGTTCGTAGTAAAGGGAAGTCTTCCACTCATTCGCGCTGTGGCCGCCTGCTGTGCACTGGTACCGAATGTCCCAAATCTCCGTTTAGGGAATGCAAACCCGCGTCCAATGGTCGAGGTGGCGGCCGTCGAGCAGCACACCCAGCTGTAGCTCATCCGCTCCTAACTCCAAGCTGCGGGTGGTTTCTGCATTCAGCCACATAGTGGCCAACCAGCATCGCGCTTCGTCATCCTTGACCAAGGCATAGTAGTTGGCTTTTAGAAAATAGTGGTTCGAGGCATTGGGCAGGCCAGCAGCCACCGCTTGCAGCGCTGACGTGAGGGGAGCAGGGCAACTCATCATGGGGTTATCGGTCACCATCGACCACAAAAGATGCGACGATATTAGGTACAATGCCATCAACCACATTTGTGTCATTATAGGATTGAGGCCGTCGAAAATAACGTAGTCGCACTACACAGCGCAGGGGCATTGTTTCGCCAGTGTTTCCATAGGGTACCGTTACCGAAAAAGCATCAGTAGCCATCGGCAGTGCACCAATAGCATTGCCAATTTCGCACAGCTCGGGCTCAATGATGCGTTGGTACTCGTAGTTGGGAACTGGCTCATTCTCATTAGGCGATCTATAGATGACTCTTACAAGAATATACTTGCCATTCAATAGAATAAAGCCAAGTGGTACTTGGACAGGCATAAAGTATCTGCGTCTTTTAAAGTATTAATTATTTATAAACCCAACGAGTGCGCCGCGTTGTAGGCAATAATATCGTCTAGGCGCGAGTAGCGGCTAATCATAGCATCGGTTTTTTGCTTCGTCTGGTTTTTGATAAACTCATTCGACTGTCCATTTAGCTTGGCCGTGGTGATGAAAGAGGCCCGCAGCGAGTGGGCCGAATACTTTGCCCCCAAATGCTCTTTAACCAGTAAGTTCACCCGGCGGTCGGATAACCGACGGCGGGAGGGCGTGCCCGCTTCGCCGGTCTTGCCTCGCGCTAACGACACGAACACTGGACCCTCCGTGCGCCCGCCCAGCAATTCTACCCACGCCTTATAGGCTCGAATGGGGCAGAAAAGCGGATTGGAGGCGTAAAAAACGGCTTTTTGCTCTAGCTCCCCGGCTTGGTTGGTCTTGCTCTTGGGCAAACTCAGAATCAGGGCCGCATCGGTCAGCTCAATATGCTCCAGATTGAGGCCCACCAGCTCGGAGCGGCGGAATGCCCCGGTAAAGCCTATTAACAGGAGTGCGCGCGCGCGTACACCCTCGGGCCTACTCAAGTCAAGCTCGGCAATACATTTTTTTAAGTGCGCTACCGAAAAAGCTGGGGCTTGCTTCTGCTTTTTGCCTACGGCGCGCGCCACGCCCTTGCGCAACACATCCAGCGCCGGCGCGCTGATAGCCGAGGGCAACCCGAGTAGTTGGTGGTTTTTCTCGATGGCCGCCAGGTGCCGGTTGATAGTGGCCAGCTTGCGCGGTATGTCGGCTAAATGCGCCACGTAGCTGGCGAGCGTGGCCACGGCGGCCGGCCAGGGCGTGAACTCGTGCGCGGCACAAAAAGCTTCGTAGCTCCGCAAGTCAGCCGAGTACGCGAGCCGGGTATTCTCGGCACCTTCGAGGCCGAGGGTCAGGTAGCGCCCGACGTTCGGCGCGACCTGGCCGGCCAAGTCGTTGGCCAGCGCCAGCGCCGGCAGGTCGCTGGTTACGGCAGGCAAGTTCTTTTTTCCCATTGGAGCCATCTGCTTTTTTGCAATTGCAAAATTTGCGGGGTCACAAGTGCTCCTCAAAGATACGCCAAACTTAGGTCCGATAATACTTACTTATCGGACCTAAGTTTGGCGTATCTTTGTCCTGTGCCAACAGCCTAGTAAAACACGTTGGTACAAAAAATAAAATGGCACAAAAGGGAAAGCTTCGCAATTTGCCGGCCGTAAGTGGCGACCTGCCAGCCCTGGCACTGGCCAATGACCTGGCCGGTCAGGTCGCGCCGAATGTCGGGCGTTATTTAACCATGGGGCTTGAAGGCGCGGAGAACACTGTACGCTTCCCCTGTACGCTTCCCCCAAGCGGAAGCCAGTTAGTTGTGAGTAGAGAAAAGCGTATTTTCACTACTTGACACCTGAGACATGAAAAAGGGACGATTCAGCGAGGCCCAGATTGTGGCCATTCTGCAACAGCAAGCCAGCGGCCAGACCGTAGCGCAAATCGTGCGCGAGCACGGGTTGAGCGAAGCGACATTTTATGCCTGGAAAAGCAAGTACGCGGGGGCCAGTGTGGCCGAGTTGACCAGACTCAAGCACCTGGAAGAGGAGAATCGCAAGCTCAAGCAGATGTTCGCTGACCTGAGCTTAGAGAACCAGGCTATCAAGGAGCTACTGCGAAAAAAGTAGCCAGCCCTGCGGCGCGGCGCCAGGCAGCGCAGGGCTTAGTGAGTGAAGGCTGGAGCCAGCGGCGGGCGTGTGCCCTCGTCGGACTCGCACGGGGCAGCTACCAGCCGACAGTACGGGGGCGCAACGACGAGCCCGTGCAAGCAGCCCTGCAGGCTTTAACAGGTCGGCACCCCGGCTGGGGATTCTGGAAGCTACACCACCGTTTACGCAAAAACGGGCTGCTAATCAATCATAAGCGCACACTACGTATTTATCGAGCCCTGGCCCTAAATCTACCTCGGCGCTTAAAAAAGCGGGTTCCTGTTCGCGTCAAGCAGCCTTTGGCAGTGCCTGTGGCGGCCAACGTGTGCTGGTCACTCGACTTTACCAGTGACGTGTTGACAGATGGCCGCCGGTTTCGGACCCTAAACGTGCTCGACGATTATAACCGCCAGTTGCTGGGTGTCGAAATCGATTTTTCCTTACCGGCTAGTCGCGTCGTGCAGGTGCTCACGCGCTTAGTCGAGTGCCATGGCCGACCTACGCAGCTGCGTACCGATAATGGTCCTGAATTTATCAGTGCTCGGCTGAGCGAGTGGTGTGAGCAGCAGGGCATTATCCTGCACTGGATTCAGCCCGGCAAGCCGACTCAAAACGCCTACATCGAGCGCTTTAATGGCTCGTTTCGCCGCGAACTACTCGCCGCTCACCTGTTTCGCTCGCTGGCCCACGTGCGCCAGCTGGTCGACGAGTGGATGCATGACTATAATACCCAACGGCCCCACCAAGCCTTGAATTTTATGACGCCCATCGAATTTAAACAAGCAGCTTAACCTCTGCCCATCACTGGCTTACCAGATAGGGAAGCGTACACTCGTAGCGGGCGGGTGAAAGGCGGGCCAAATCCTCGTCGCGCACTTGCACGCCTTCGGCCCGTAGCGTCTGCACCACTTGCTGCAGGTAGACGGTATTCCAGAGTACCACTAGGTTAGTGACCAGGTTGAGCGCCCCGACGACTTCCTGCTGGGCCTCCTCCTGTTTGCGGCGGATGAGCCCGTCGCCGCCAAACCAGAGAAACACGCGCAGCGCGTGCAGCCGCTCGCCCTTATTGAGCTGGGTGTGAATCTTGCGCCGCAGGGGCTGGCTGAGCAGGTAGCGCAGGATGAAGGTGGTCTTGATGAGCCGCCCGTACTGCTGCAACACATAGGTCAGGTTGTGCTGGCGCGGGTAAGCTTGTAACTTGCTGATGAAGAGCGAGGCCGTCACGTAGCCCAGCTTAAACGAGCCGGCTACCCGCAGCAGGTCGTCCAGGCGGGCCTCGATATAGCCGGGCTGCACGTGGCCGGTGAAGTGCAGGCTTGGGTAACTCAGCTCGCGGCCTCGGAGGCGGCAGAGCTTCTGGTCGCCGATGTCGCGTAAGCGCGGCGAGTACTGCAGGCCCAGTAGGTCGAAGAGCCCGAAAATCAGGTCGGTATAGCCATGCGTGTCGGTCGTGTGCTCGACGATGACCACCTCGGTTTCGTTGCCCAGCACCTCGTCCAGCACGTAGGTGGCATCGCGCTCGGTGGCGGGAATGACCTTGCTGCCGTACTGGGCATAGTGGTCCGCCGTGTGGGTATAAAACGTGACACCCCGGCCGTAGCCGAAGTAGCGTGGCAAGGCTTTGGCGTTACGCACAGCCCCGCTGACGGGGAAGCGCTGGCCGTCGGAGGAGGATAGACCGCCCCCGCCCCAGTGCTGGGCCAGCCACTGGCGGTGCTGCTGGTTGACCACGCGGGTGGTAGCCGCCCGCAACGGCTGCTCGTGGAGAAATTGGTTGGTCGCCCACCAGACCGTTTGGTACTCCAGGCCCGTACTGCGAGCCATGTCAGAGAGGGGAATATTGCAAGCCGCGGCCAGCAAGGCCGCATACACCGGCTCTGGGCCCGCTAGCCCGCCGGCCGATGCCTCCCGCAACAGGTCGGAGAAGCTGGTCCAGCCGTCCACCTCGACTAGGATATCGGTCAACTCCACGGCCGGCATCCGCGCCCGAATCTGTTCGTCCAGCGCCTGCAGCGAGGCGGGCAATTCCTCCGCTTGTAAAGCCGTGACGACTAACTCGCCGTCTTCCAGCCGCACCTCACCTCCTTCCGCCAAGAGGGCCGTGACCTGCGGCAGCAGGGCTTCGAATTCCGCCAGGCGGGTGTGCAGGTGCTGGCTGGGGTCCTGCGGCAGGCCCAACTGGCGCAGCACCTCGGGGCGCAGGCCGGGCCACTGAGCGACCGGAATCAGGTAGCTCTCAAGGTCGGCGAACTTGCGCGAGCCGGACACAAATACGTCGCCCGAGCGCAGCCGCTCGCGCAGGGTGGCCAGCACGCACAGCTCGTAGGGCAACCGTTCTGGTGCCTGCTGCGGCTGCACGAAGCCCTGCCAAGAGGGCGTGATGAAATCGGTCGGGGCATCGGCCGGCAGCTTGCGCCGAATACCGGTCTGCAGCTCCACCACCAGGGCCAGGGCCTCGGCGAAGTGGTCACCGGCAAAAGCGCTGGCAAACGAGATGTGCCGTAGAAGATTGACCGAGAACTGCTTCAGGTGCGCGTAGCGCCGCAGCAGAAAGGCCAGCGGCGAATCCAGCCGGGTATCGCTCAACTCATAGTAGGCCTGCAGGGCCAGTTCCACCTGCTCCCGGGGAACCGCCTCAAACACCGCCGCCCGTACCTGCCCGGCCGGTATTTGCTCGTCCACCACTGTGCGGGCCACCTGGGCAAAAACGCGCAGGGCCGTTTCGCGGGCCTGGCGAATAGCCAGTAGGTGGGCCTCGTACTCCCGCTGGGCTTCGGCCCAGTAGTCGCTGAACATGGTCAGCACCGCGTCGAGCACATCGCGGTAGCTTTCCAGCACGAAGGCCACCAGTAGGGGGTAGCGCTTGGCCGGCGCGTAACGGCTGATAGCCTGGCTGGTGCGGTGGCGGGCCCAGTGGGCCAGGCGCTTACGCCGGTTGGCGTTCAGCCCGCTCGTGTCCCACTCGGCCAGCCCCAACTGGTGCAGGAAGTCCAGTTTGGCCAGGGCTTGTTTGATGGCCGTGGGCGTATTGGCCGTTGCCGGCTGGCAGAGCCAGCGGTGCTGGGTCACGCGCCGGGCGGGGTCCACCACCAGCAGCGCGTCGAGCTGGGCTTCCACCGCCGGCGTGAGCAGCGGGGCCAAGCGCTGGTAGGTGGCTGCGTCGGTTTGGAGCAGGGCCTGACTCACCAGCAGCTCCAGGGCCGAGATGGCGGGGCGCAGCAGCCGGTCCTGCTGCAGCTTCTGACACGCGGCTTGCAAGAGCAGGCGCGGCTGGTCGTGCTCCAGGGCCCGTTCCAGCAGCCAGGTTTCCAAGGCGGGACTGTCCAGGGGCTGCCACTTGCGGTAGCCCAGATGGCACAGCACTAGGTGCAGATGCTCACTACGGGTAGCCGCCCGCTCGCCGTAGCTGGTCCGCGCGTCCGGGGCAATGCCAAGCTGCTGGCCGATGAACGCGGTCACCAGCGCCGACACTTGTTCGAACCAGTCTTCAGGTAGGTAGCCCATCAGGCGTACCAGGCCCAGCTGCACGGCGCAGCCCAGCCGGTTGCCGTCGCGGCGCTGCCGCTGGATAAACTCTCGGTCAGCCGCCGTCAGGTGAAAGTGCTGGCGTAGGTCCGATTCGATGAGGGTGGCGGGTACTTGTTGGTAGCCCTGGCGTTCGGGTGCGGTGAGAA
Source organism: uncultured Hymenobacter sp. (assembly GCA_964251335.1). Taxonomy (GTDB): domain Bacteria; phylum Bacteroidota; class Bacteroidia; order Cytophagales; family Hymenobacteraceae; genus Hymenobacter. Next base: position 1,233 of record CAXUKA010000327.1, on the reverse strand, counting down.
AGGGCAGAATCATGGGCTGGGAAGCAGGCCAAAAAGCTGTAACTTACTGGCATTTTGGGCTTTGCATTATATTTAGCCAATAATCTCAACAAATAGGGTTCAGAAAGACAGTCTAAAAAGAAACAGCTAGTTGGTTTATTGAGCCTAGCTTTTTGGAACGCGCAAAATTTTATTTAATTTAAATACATATAATATATAATACACATTTAGAGTAAGTTTGGCTCCTTACTGCTATAAAAAGGCCTTTCAGGCGGCGTTGGGGAGCGGGGCTGGCCTTGCTGCTCGTGCTGCTGGCTGGCCCCGCCCACGCCCAGGACAGCACCCTGACGCGGCTCATCCGGGCGCACAGCTACCCGCTGGTGGCGCAGGGCCGGCAACTGGCGGGACACAGTTGGGACACGTTAGAGGCGGCCGTGCAGCGCAGCCACTACGTGCTGGTGGACGAAGACCACGGCACGGCGCAGGTGCCGCAGTTTACGGCGGCCCTAGCCCAGGTGCTGCGGCCGGCCGTGTTCTGGCCAAAGTAGACCCCTACGTAGCGCAAACGCTAACCCAGCTGGCTGCCCGTCCGGGTACTGCCCCTGCCGCTTACCTGCGACAGTACCCGGGCGCGCTGTGCTTCTACACCCTCACCGAGGAGTTTGAGCTGGTTCGTACCCTACGCGCCCAGCAAACGCGCGTGGTGGGCATCGACCAGGTATTTGCGGTCACGGCGGCCCCGTTTTACCGCCAGCTGGCGGGCCTGGTAACGCAGCCTGCTACCCGCGCCTACCTGCGGCGGGCGGCTGCCTACCAAACGATTGACCGGGCCAGCGAGCGCCAGGGCGCGCAGGCCTACGCCATGCTTACCCGGCCGACGGGCACGCTCGACACCCTGCACCATGCGCTGCACGCGCGGAGGGGCCGCGCGTGCAGCGCATGGTGCAGGACTACGTGGCCAGCTGCGCCATCTACCGGGGCCGCCACCAGGCCCGCGTGCGCCTGCTGGGCCACATGCTCGAGCACCTGGCCCCCTACCTGGGGCCGGGGGCCCCGCCGACCCCCAAAACCCTCCTCAAGTTTGGGGCGGTGCACCTGACGCGGGGCCTGAGCCCAGTGAGTTGGGGCGATTTTTACGACGTGGGTAACCTGGTGCAAACGGTGGCACAGGCGCAGGGCCAGCAGTCGCTGCACCTCTTCATTATTGGCCGGAAGGGCACCCAGGCGATAGTCTTTAACCCCTATATTCCGGCC
>CAXUKA010000326.1:0-7520 GCA_964251335.1 uncultured Hymenobacter sp. | reverse complement strand
TTCAGCGCTACCAGGCCACGCCCGAAAACTTCGTGATGATTGGCAATTCGCTGAAATCGGACATCCTGCCTGTGGCCCGCCTCGGCTACCGGGCCATCCACGTGCCGTACCACGCCACCTGGATTCATGAGCAAGTAGCCGATAGTGAGCTGATTGGCGTAGACTTTCAGCAGATAGCAAATCTGGTGGAGGTGTTGGCGCTGTTGCCTTAGTAGCTGCTGCTTACCGCTGCTTCACCAGCGTCAGAAACTTGCAGCCGCAGCCGCCTACAAAATTCTCGTACTCATTCATTGAGTTGCCGTAGGTCTGCACCATCAGGGTGTCGCCTTCCAGGTTGCCGCTCCACTCGTGCGCCTCCTTGTGGGGCTTGGGGGTGCTTATAAATCCCAGTCCCGGGCGGTCGTCGGTAGAGTCGGCGGTTGCGAGACCTTGTTCCGGGTAGTTTTCTATGCGGTAGTGCAGCTGGCGGCCGGCACGCCAGATGGTAACTGCCAGGTCGCAATCGCAGTCGGTGCTATCCGTGGCCTGCTGGTAAGTGCCTATCACCCTAGCTGCCATTGGCTGCTTAGCCTCGGCCACTGGCGGCTGTACCACGGCCGGGGCCGCCGATGGCAATACTTGCTGAGGGGCGGAGGCTGGCGAATTTTCCGGTTTGGATTGGCACGCAGCTACCAAGCTAAGCGAAGTAAGTATTACCAGCAAAGGCAAATGGCGGGGCATCGTAAAAGCGAATTGCGAGCTAGTGCTGAGACGCATCCTTTCGTCTCAGCACTGGGTTAGCTGAACAGCAACGAGACGCGAAGATGCGTCTCTACACGGTAGGTACGGGCCTTTTCACCTCTTCTAAGCCTCACTTGCGCGCTGCTTCGGCCGCCTGGTAGGTGCGTAGCTGCTCGGCTACTTCTACCATCGGAGCCACCCAGATTTCCTGCTCGTGCGCCTTGAGGTAGCGCAGCAGTTGCCGGTGCGCGGCCGCATCCACATTCAGGCTATGGCCGCCGCCCACGCCGTGAAACAGAAACACCAGCAGCGTGTGCGACTGCTGGGCCTGCTTCACTAGGTCAATCATATAAGCCGCTGGTTGGCCGTTAATCATGTAGGAGTCAATATTATCTAGCTTGACTTGTGCGGGTGTTTGCAGGCCACCCGTGACGCCCCGGGCAGCTATAAAATCCGTTTTTAGCTGGTCGTAGAAGTACACACCGCCAATCTGTCGGTCGCCGCAGGGGTAGGCAAAGGTGCGGCTGGTTTTGCCGTCGATGGCGTTGAGCAGCGTGTTATTGGCCCGTATTTCGGCCACGGCGCGGCTCACGGTGTATTTGCTCAGGTCGTTGTCGGGCGTCACGAAGCTGCGGCCGGGCAGGCTACCATCGCAGGGGTGAAACAGGGCGTGGTTGCCGAGCTCGTGCCCGTGCTGGGCGGCCAGCCGCCACTCGCCCAGCCGCCGGCTCACCACGGGCGATGAACCGATGATATAAAACGTGCCCCGCAGCTTCAGCGAGTCGAGGGCTGGCAGCACATTGTCGAGGTCAGCGTTGATGGCGTCGTCGTAGGTCAGCACCACGGCGCACTGCTTATTGTGCCACACGTTGGCGGGGCTGGTTTGGGCGTAGACTGCCGACCCCGTAAGCAGCCAGCCGGCGATAAGTAAGTAGGTGGGAAAGCGCATAAAACAAACTTACAGCGGGCTAGCCCTACGCCTTCAGCCCGTTACCCCAATCGCAGTTGAAACGCAGTCGGGAGGATAGCGTCACTGCGCCATTCTCCCGACTGCTAACTAAGATTGCTGCCTACGGGGCACTTGAATTATTAGCTTTTTTTAGTCTTAAACTGCTTATCAGCCTTTTTCAAGAGCATACCTACCTGCCCTTTGTAGTAGTAAATAAACGTTTGGCTAAATTCATCAAAAATGTACTTGTCATTGGTGTTCAGGTCCTGCACGTACAAATCCACGCTAGTAGTTGTATAGCTGGCATTGCTACCAAAGCCATGCACCTGGGTGCCCTGAAAACTGCCATTCGCCATCGAGTTGAACGAGCTCTGCATGAGCATGTACTTATAGCCCTGGGCGCGGTAATACGCTACCGAATCCAGGGTGGTGAGGCGGTGAGCATACGGGTAGCGGGCCGCCGCCTCTACCAATTGCTCGTTGGCCCTGACGCTGGCTTCGTTGTGGTTCTGCTGCATCCCATATAGGCGGCGGGGCATATCCTTAGGGCGCTCACTGGGTAGGGGCACGGCCGAATATTTGATGAATAGCAGCTTCGATTGCGGCAAATCATCCGGCAATTTTTTCTTGTATACTTGCCCGATTGGCGCGTCTTGTGCCGTAAGCGCCGCAGCTGGTTGCTGGGCCAGCCCTGGCAGTGCCACGCCAAATGCTGCGCCAAGAACACTAAGAGTAAGGTATTTTTTCATAAAAAGGAGAGTTGAAACTTGCTGAAAGATAGGGCGTGCCCGAATAGCGACCAAACGCAGCGTTTGCACTGAATGACGCCGAATTAGCGCGAAAATGGCGAGAGGTATCAAACAGCTACTTCAGCTTACAGTGGCCCTTTTATTTAACAATGCCCCGCTACCGCCGTACAGCCAGGGGCAGGGCGCTGCCAAAAGTGCCCTGCCGAAGCACCCGTACCGCGTGAGAAAAGTCGTCTTATTCCCCCTGTTATGCCTGCTCGCCGCAGGCTGCCAAAACCAGGAGCGCGAGCAGCGCCTCCAGAAAAAGGAAGCCGAGCTAGCCCACCGCGAGCAGGAAATCCTGCTGCGCGAAAAGGCGCTGACCTTGCGCGAGCAAGCCACCCAAAAAGCGCAGCAAGCCGCCGATAGCGCCCGCAACGTAGTCCCTGCCGACTCGGCTCTGGCCAATAGCTTGCCCGGCACCTGGGTTACGCGTATGAACTGCATCGAAACCGACTGCCCCGGCTCGGCCATCGGCGACAGTAAAAACGAGCAGTGGGAATTCACCAATGAGCAGGGCAACGTGCTGGTGAAAGCCTCGGCCAACAACAAAATCGTGCGCGTGTACACCGGCACGCTGCAAGGCAGCGAGCTCCAGCTCACGGCCCAGCACCTGGAGGGCGAAACTCTGCCCGACGCCACCATTACGGTGCAGCTCCAGCAAACGGCCGACAAACGCCTCGAAGGCCGCCGCGAGATAAACCGGCCCGACAACTGCCGCATCGTGTACGCGCTGACCCTGACGCGCGAGCCGCAGTCCCTTCTCCCACGCTAACCCCGCCGCGATGCTAGTAACACTCTTATTGAATGCGCTGGATTTTTCGCTGCCGCTGAAGAACCCAGTTATTATTTTTTCGCTGGTCTTATTCATCATCCTTTTTGCTCCTATTCTTCTCCGGCGCATTAAAGTGCCGCACATTATCGGGCTGATTCTGGCCGGTACGCTGGTTGGCCCTTACGGCCTCAATCTCTTGCAGCGCGACAGCAGCATCGTACTATTTGGCACGGTAGGTTTGCTCTACATCATGTTTCTGGCCGGGCTGGAAATCGACCTGAGCGAGTTTAAGAAAAACCGCAATAAAATCCTGGTTTTTGGTCTTTGCACCTTCGTGCTGCCGCTCACCTTTGGAGCCTTGGCTAGTCACTATGTTTTGGGCTACAGCCTGATGGCTTCCGTGCTGCTGGCCAGCATGTTCTCGACGCATACGCTGGTATCATATCCCATCGCCAGCCGCTACGGCGTCACCCGCAACCGGGCCGTAACGCTCACCATCGGCGGCACCATGATTACCGATATTCTGGCGCTGCTCATCCTGGCCGCCATTTCGGGCATGACCAAAGGCACCGCCGACGCCACGTTTTGGATACGCCTGGGCGGCTCGTCGCTGGTGTTCGTGGGCATCGTGTTCTTTGGGTTTCCGATAATCATTCGCTGGTTTTTCAAGCGCTTCACCGACAGCGTTTCGCAGTACATTTTCGTGCTGGCAATGGTATTTCTGGCGGCCTTTTTGGCCGAGGCGGCAGGCGTGGAAGCCATTATCGGGGCCTTCTTCGCCGGGCTGGTGCTCAATCAGTTTGTGCCCCATTCCTCGCCCTTGATGAACCGCATCGACTTCGTAGGTAATGCGCTGTTCATTCCATTTTTTCTCATCGGGGTGGGGATGCTGGTCGATGTCAGTGTCTTAGTAAAAGGCACGGGCGCGTTGAAAGTGGCCGGTGTTATTGTGTTCGTGGCCATCGTCACGAAGTACATCGCCGCCAAAATCACCCAGAAAGCCTTTCGGCTCACACCCACCGAGGGCAATTTGATTTTTGGCCTCAGCAGCTCGCACGCGGCGGCTACGCTAGCTATTATTCTGGTGGGCTACAACATTATTATCGGTGAAACGCCGAATGGCGACCCCATTCGCCTGCTCAACGAGGACGTGCTCAACGGCACCATTATCCTTATTCTGGTGAGCTGCGCCGTCAGCTCGTTTCAGGTCGAGCGGTCGGCGCGCACGCTGGCCTTGCAGGAAGAAACCGCCGCCGACCCCGCCGAAACCGGCGAGAAAATCCTGGTATCGCTGGCCTACCCCGACATGGTAGACGACATGGTAGAGCTCGGCCTGCTGCTGCGCCCGCGCAAAAGCGCGGTGCCCGTGTACGCCCTGCACATCGTAAGCGACGACGAAGAAAACGCCCAGGAAGCGGCCGGCAAAAAGATGATGGACCAGGCCCAGCGCCACGCCGCCGCCGCCGAAAACACCGTGCTGCCCCTCATTCGCTACGATGCCAGCCGCAGCAACGGTATTATCTATAGCATTAAAGAGCAGAAGATTACCAGCGTGCTGCTGGGCTTGCACCGCACCTTCAGCGCCCAGGATTTTCTGGGTCCGGTGGCCGAAAAAGTGTTGGAGAGCACCACTGAGGAGCTATTCGTGTACCAGCCTCGCCAACCGCTCAACACGCTGGCCCGCCTGGTGGCCGTGGTGCCACCCCACGCCGAGCTCGAAATCGGCTTCGAGCACTGGCTGAACACGGTTCGCACCCTGGCCAAGGGGGCCGGCCTGCCGCTGGTGTGGTATGCCAATTCGGCCACGCTGGGCGTCATTCGGGAGCATCAGGCGGCCGATGCCTCCCTGCACAACGTGCTTTATAATTCGTTTGAAGACTGGGACGATTTCCTGATTTTCAGCAAGGAAATCAAGCCCAACGACCTGTTTCTCATTGTGTCCTCACGGCCGGGCCACGCCTCACACCTCCGCCAACTGACGCGCTTACCGTATTACCTGGCCCGGTATTTCACCGAAAATAGCTTCCTGCTGCTCTTCCCGCACCAGCTGCCCCTCGGCACCGACGCTCCCGTGGCCACCGCCGATACACTTGACGAGGCAAACGGCGTGAAAGGCTACTTTAAAGGGCTGCTTGGCAGAAAAAAGTAGCTTCGTAATTACTGCATTGAAAGCGCAAGCGCCCCGACCAGTTACTGGTCGGGGCGCTTGCGTTGAGTGGCGAATTAGCTATTAGCCTCGTTCCTATAATCAGCTAAATCAACAAACGTTCGTCATGCTGAGCTTGTCGAAGCATCTTGCTCGCATCGTAGTTAACGCATTGATTACTGCGCCACGCGAGATGCTTCGACAAGCTCAGCATGACGACTGAATTTTATCGTTTTCTGATTTAAGAACGAGGCTATTTAATATGTAGCTCGCCCTCGTCTTCGCCCTGCCAGTACTTGATGCGCTTGGCCTCTACGTGCACCAGTACCACGCCGTCCGTATCGATACCCTGCGGAAACCATTGGTCGAGGCTGGGCACCCAGTGCTGCTGCATAACGCCCTTCTGCCGAATAAGATGCGCCGTGCCCACGATGGATACATACAGCCCATTCGCGCCACTGAAACCGAGGTTGACGTGCGCATTTTCGGTAATGTCCTTCACCGTGCGCGAGTCCTCGAAGGTGAAATAATACGAGTTGCCGTCGTATTCCACGTCGCCGTTGTTGCTCATGGGGCGGCTACTAAGCTGGCCCCGGCTGGTATGCGTCGTGAGCAGCGCAATGTCGAGATTCGCCATTTTGATAGCAATCTCCTTGAGGGTTTTAGCGGCCATTATCGAAGGGTGCGGATGGATGAAAGCTGCCTACGCGGACCGGGTGCGGGCGGTTGTATGGCCGCTGGCATGAGCTACGGCGTGGCCTGCGCGTGCGCCAGGTTTGGGGGCTATTCTGAATAAAAAGCAGACGTAGCTAGTCACCCTAGCCGGATTAATCCGTTACTGCACCACCCCAACTGCTTTTCCATGTCTGCCGCTCTTCCTACTGCCTCCTCAATTTCGCCGCAATCCGCTATTTTTTGGCCGGTAGTTGGCTTCGCTGCCCTCGCCGGCATGCGCAGTGCGGGCGCGCCTACGCTGCTCAGCTACTACCTGGTGCGCCACCCGGCGCAGGCGCTGGCCAAGTCGCCGCTGCGCCTGCTGCAACAGCCGGCCGTTGCCGTGGCCCTCACGCTGGCGGCCGTTAAAGAGTTCAAGCACGATAAAAACCTCAGCGCGCCTCCCCGCACCGCACCCCGTGGCCTGAGCTTCCGCGCCATTGGGAGTGCCCTAGTTGGGGCTACCTGGGCTCAAGCCAATAAGGGGAATGCCCTGCACGGTGCCCTATTAGGCGGACTCGGCGCGGTAGCGTCCACGTTTCTATGGTATCACCTCCGCAAAAGCATTACCGAAAAAGCCGCTCTGTCGCCGAATGTAGTGGGCCTCGGTGAAGATGCTTTATTGTGGAGCGCTGGTGCCGTGCTATTGCATTGCCTGCCGCTGCCAGCGGTGCCGGAGGCTGAGTAGTAGCAACTAAAAGCAGCTAAGCAGCTTGCCGGAATTCGGCAGGGGTGAGGCCCATTTTCTGCTTGAATAAGCGGCTGAAATACGAAGGGTTCTCAAAACCCAAGGCAAACGCCACCTCCCGGATGCTTTGCGAAGTACTCAAAAGCAGACCCTTAGCTTTTTCGAGGAGCGCGTAGTGCAGGTGCTGTTGCGCATTCTGCCCCGTATGCGTGCGGAGCACGTCGCCCAGGTAGGCGGGCGACACGTGCAGCATCTCGGCGAAGTGCTGCACGCTGGGCAGGGGCTGCTCGGCGGCGTGTTCGAGGTAGGTGGCTAGCAGCGCCTCAAAGCGGCTGAGCAGGTCGGGGCCGTGGGCTGGCTCGCTGGGAAACTGCCGGTGGTATGCCCGATTCGCATATTGCAGCAGCACATCGAGTTGCGTGCTCAGCAGCTGTTGACTAAAAGCATCGGCGGGCTGTTCGCTTTCCTGCCGCAAGCCATTTACAGCGTAGGTCAGCAATTGCTCTTCAGTGGCCGATAAGGCCAACGCCTGCTGCACGCGGTACGCAAAAAACGGATAGTTGCCCGGAAACGAACCAGCCGGGCGGCGGGCCAGCAAATCGGGGTGGAATACGACCATCCAGCCTTGCGGCTTGGCCGGCACGGGTGTGCCACTTGGCGGACAAAACTGCACGGGCTGACCAGGCGCATAAAAGCCCAGCACGCCCTGCCGGTAGTCGTACACCTGCTGTCCGTAAGGC
>CAXUKA010000325.1:0-7534 GCA_964251335.1 uncultured Hymenobacter sp. | reverse complement strand
ACCGTATTCCGACTGGTTTTGAGCAGGGTATCGCCCTGATGCACAAGGGCGACAAAGCCTTGCTGCTCATCCCGTCGGGGTTGGCCTACGGCCCGAACGGCGCGTCGCCGAGCGTGCCCGCCAATGCCGTGCTGCGCTTCGAGGTAGAGATAACCGACATCAACCCCACCTTCGCGGTGCCCGACGATAACATTATCAAGAAGTACCTGGCCGACAACAACATCACTAATGCACAGAAGCAGCCTTCGGGCCTGTACTACGTGCCGGGCACTACCAACCCTACGGGCGTGCAGGCCATAGCCGGCAAAACCGCCTCGGTGCTGTACACTGGCAAGCTAATGGATGGCACGGTGTTCGATGCTTCGTCGCTGCACGGCAATGCGCCGTTTAGCTTCGTGGTGGGTGCCGGCCAGGTTATCGCGGGCTGGGACGAAGGCATTGCCCTGATGCGCAAGGGCGAGAAAAGCCAGTTGCTCATTCCGTCGGCCCTGGCCTACGGCGCCAGTGGCGCGGGCACTAGCATCGCACCTAATACCGTTATCCGATTTGATGTGGAGGTGACAGACGTGAAATAATGGCGCACCTCGCCTTGAGAATTTAAGTTTACATCAAGCAAAAGGGCTTTCAGCATCTGCTGAAAGCCCTTTTGCTTGATAAGCGAAGTACAACCGTAGCGCCTCAGCTCTTCCGGCTAATTTTAGAGAAAGTAGGGTGTTTAGCAGCTTACGCCAGCATTACGGACATGGTACAGCCCCCGCCTACTCAGCGGCCAGCTACTTCGGATAGATAACGCCAGTGGCTTGTTCGGCAACGTGCCAGAGCTGCTGAGCCAAGGCTTCATCCAAGGCGTGCGGTGCAATTGGAGCTTCGGTGGGATAGCCCCGAAAGCCCCCGTTTTGGTCGGGGCTGTAGAGCTTGCCACCGCTGGCCTCGGGGGCTACGGCCGCATAGAGCGAGGTCAGGGCTCCCTGCCAGGGCTCCATAGCGGGGCCGCCCCAGCGTGCTTCGGCGGCGGCTAAGTATTCGGGGCTTATGTCAACGGCCCAGGAAGTGCGGTTTGCGCCGGGCTGGGACGCCAGCGACTGCACCTGCCCGTGCGCGGCCACGATGCGGCGCTGCAATTCGAGGGCAAACAGCAGGTTGGCCAGCTTGCTTTGCCGGTACTCGCGTAGCCCGTCGTAGCCTTTTTCCAGGCGCAGGTTCGCCAGGTCGAGGCGGCCATCCAGATAGCCCATGCTGCTCACCGTTACCACTCGCGCGCCGGGCGTGGCGTTGAGCAGTGGATACAAGCGGCCGGTCAGGGCAAAGTGGCCCAAAAAGTTCACTCCAAATTGCAGCTCATAGCCCTCAGCAGTAGTGCTGGGCGCGGGTGGCACCATAGCGGCGGCGTTGTTAACCAACACCTGAAGCTGCGGGTGCTGCCGCTGGAAATCGTCCGCAAATTGCTGGACCTGGCCCAGGCTGGCCAAATCCAAGTATGCCACTTCCAATGTACCCGCGCCCCCAGCTTGCTGCATGGCCGCCTGGGCGTGCCGAGCGTTGGAGAGGCTACGGCAGGCCAGCACTACGTGCGCGCCGGCTTGGTAAAAAGCCAGGGCGGTTTCGTAGCCAATGCCGGTGTTAGCCCCGGTGACAAGTACTGTTTTTCCGGTCAGGTCCGGCATCTGCTGCGTCGTCCACATAAGTAAGCACCTTGATTTTCAGGCAAAGTTCGGACCGGCTACCGTTCCCAGCTTTGTTGAACAGTTCAAATAAGGTTTGTTGAACGGCTCACGCTCCATCTCGGCTGGACGGCGCAGGCCGTTGGGCTATGCGTCTATCAGGCGCACTTGCCCAGGCGGTTACCAGTAAATTTGCTCATGCCTGATTCTGCCCAATTACTGGACTATATCAAAGCCGCCTTCACCCGGGAAGAATTTCCTGCCAAAAGCTTGCTGGTGAAAGAAGGGGCCGTAGCTAAGAAGCTGTTCTTTATCGAGTCCGGCTGTTGCCGCTGCTGGTTCAATGCCAGCGAGGGCAAAGAGGTAACCGTGAATTTCGGCTTCGACGGTGTTTTTGTGTCGTCAATGGAAACGCTCATTGCGGATGAGCCCAGCTGGTACAGCGTGGAAACCCTGGAGCCAACGGTCGCCTACAGTATTTCCGTCAGCAGGTTTAAAGAGCTAAAAGCCAGCTCGCATGAGTTGCAGGCGTCTTACGGGGAATACATCGAAAAGCGCCTGCTACACTATCAAAAGCTATTTGTTGCACGCATCAAGGACAGCCCCGAAAAGAGGTATCACGCCTTGCTGGCCCAACACCCCGAAATCATTCAACGGGTGCCGCAACACTACATCGCGTCCTTTCTCGGCATCACGGCCGTGTCGCTCAGCCGCATCCGAAATCGCAAGTAGGTTCTTAACAATTGTTATCGCCGGCCCCGGGCCGGGCCGCTTGTTTTGCCGTACCAAAACAGTACGGCCATGAACCACACTCCCATTCTCATTATCGGTGCCGGCCCGGTGGGCCTCACCTTAGCCTGCGAGCTTGCCCGCCGCCAGGTTTCTTTTCGCCTGATTGAGCGCGCCGCCGAGCCGCCCCGCGGCTCCCGGGCCAAGGGGCTGCAACCGCGTAGCCTGGAAATACTCAACGACCTGGGCCTGGCGGAAACCTTGCTAGCGGCCGGCCACACCGACTTGCCCTACCGAAAATTTGCGGGCAACCAGCTGCTTGGCGAAGCGCCCCGCCGCACCTTTCCGCGCGACGATACCCGATATCCGAAAACACTACTGTTGCCGCAGTACACTGTAGAAGAGGCGCTACGGACGAAGCTTGGTGAGCTAGGCGGCGCGGTGGAATGGGCCACAGAGCTGGTCACTTTCTCCCAGACCGAGCAAGGCTTCACCTGCCGCCTGGAACATCCGAACTGGACCGAGGAGCTGACGTGCACCTACCTAGTCGCCTGCGATGGGGGCAAAAGCACCACCCGCAAAAAGCTAGGCATCGAGTTCGTGGGCGAAACGCACCAGCAGGAGCAGCTTTGGGTGGGCGATGTGGAAGTGGAAGGCCTCACCCCCGATGCCTGGTATAACTGGCTGAGTCCGGAATTTGGGCTGGCCTTTGCCCTATTTCCGTTCAAAGACAGCCCGAGCTGGCAGCTACAAGCAGCGATGCCGCCCGCGGCCGATGGCACTGTGCCGACGCCTACGCTGGAAGGTTTCAACCAGCTTTTCAAAGCGCGCACGCAGCTGGAAGGCGTGACGTTTACGGCCAGCACCTGGCAGTCTATCTATCGCGTGAATATTCGGCGGGCCGACCGCTACCGCGTCGGCAACGCCTTTCTGGCCGGCGATGCCGCCCACGTGCATTCCATCGCCGGCGGCTTGGGCATGAATACGGGTATCCAGGATGCGTATAACCTGGGCTGGAAACTGGCCGCAGTCGTGAAGGGAGAGGCACCGGACGCGTTATTGGACACCTATGCAGAAGAGCGCATTCCGATTGCCGAGTGGCTGCTCCAAACCACCTCCGAGAGCCATCGCCGGCTTTTAAGCGCGGCCACAACCGGCCAAGGTGCCTTTGAAACCCTCGCTACCCCGGATACCACGCAGCTCAACCTACATTATCGGGGCAGCTCCTTAACCTTAAAAGGGGAAGCGACGCCCAGCGGCCTACAAGCCGGCGACCGGGCACCTGACGTGCAGCTGCCCACTGGCCGCTGGCTTTCCGACCAGCTAAGCGGTCCCGAATGGAAACTCCTGCTATTCGGCCATGCCGAAGGGAAAACCACTTTTTATCTGAAAATCATTCAGGCAGATAAGGAAGCATTGCGCAACGCGTATGGCTTGTCAGATGGAATGGTTTTGATTCGCCCGGACGGCTATATCGCCCTTATCTCCTCCGAAGCAGGAGCGGTGCGAAGCTACTTTGCCCAGCTTGGTCTTGGTTAAAAAGCTGGTGTAAGAGCGTATTCTAGAATTTCAATTTCCGTCTCTGTTCTCGTGTCATGCTTCACTGCGTTCAGCATGACGGAAACGATAAAAAGGCCGTGCAAAAACCGCATTCTGCACGGCCCTTTTTACTACTTATAAACTTGCTGGATAAACTGCGCCGTTGTGGTCGGTTTTCTGCCCAGGAAAGCCGCTAAGGTGGCATCCTCGACATCCAGCATGCCCTGGGCCAAGGCACTCGCCCACATCGTGAACATGCCGATGTAGACCTCGGGCACCCCGGCTTGCTTCAGGATGGCTTGAAACTCTTCGACCGGGGGCGACTGATAGCGGATGTCTTTGCCCAAGCGGCTAGCTAGGTCCTGGGCAATATCCTGAAAGGAAGTTGCCTCGGTATTGGCCAGTACGTACGTCTTGTTTTCATGCCCCGCCGTGGTCAGTACGTGGGCCGCGGCTTCGGCCAACTCCTCGCGCAGCACCCAGCTGGCTTTTCCGGCCTGGGCGGGAAATAGGATGATGCCCGTGTCGGCTACCTGGGCACCCGCGAAGATGGGAATCATCTCCAGGTAGATGCCATTTTGGAGGATGGTGTACGTCAGGCCGCTGTCTTTGAGAAACTGCTCGGTCTCGGCATGAGAAGTCAGGAAGCCCGCGATGGCAGAGTCCTGAAAGGCAGGCTTGGTGACGAATGACGTGTATACCAGGTGTTTCACTTGCGCCGTTTTGGCCGCTTTAATGACATTCAGGTGGTGCGCAGTGCGGTTTTCGACGGCCCCTCTGTCGTTGCTGGAAACCAACAAGAGCGTATCGACCCCTTGAAATGCCTTTACCAGCGAGTCAACGTCCGCGTAATCGCCGACGCGCAGCCCAATGCCCTGGTCTTGAATGTTCTGGCCTTTCGCAGCGTCTCTAACCAAAGCGGCAATGTGCTGCGCCTCGACACCTTTATTTAGCAGATGTTCAATGGCTTTCGTGCCGTATTGACCGGTTGCGCCTGTGACTAAAATCATGTTACTAGTTGAGTAAGTGGGGTAAAAAAGTATCAAAATGGGGGCCTCCGCTGTTCGGTATGCTGATTACCACAAGCAATCAGCTAGCAGTTTGTTAAGTTCATTTGCCAAGTACAGATTACCAGTTGGTAGTCTGGTTACCAAGCGGTAATCACTCATCCCGGTATAGCTTTCTCCTTTTTTCCTTCTCGTCCCATGACTAGTTCTCAAGCCGCGCAATGCGAGCAGACCATGCGTGCCCTACGCCACGCGTCGCTGGTGGTCAACAGCAAATGGAAGCTCCAACTCATCGTGGCTTTGCTCACGGGCACCAGGCACTTTCGCGGGCTGGAGCGCAGCGTAGCCGGTATTTCGACGAAAGTGCTGTCTAAGGAACTCAAGGAACTGGAAGCTCAGCACCTTATTTCCCGCACGGTGTACCCCGGTCCGCCCGTGGTGGTAGAGTACCAGGCCCTGCCGTATGCCCAATCGCTCAACCCGGTCATTGAGGTGTTGAAAGCGTGGGGAATGCAACATGAGCAGCATGTGGCGGCACATGGCGTGGTACCGGTGGCATAGCTGCTACCAGCTAAAAGGCCACCGCCCCTATAGCTGCGCTGTTTTGCGCGTCCTGACTCGTAATCCAAGCTACAGGCTTAAAATCTATCCCCTTTCGCTCATTTGGCAAAGCGCTGCCGCAACAGACCCGTGACCACGCTCATGCGGGAAAGCAGCAGCTGGCTGGCGGAGGGGTTATCATCGACCAGCCAGATACTGGGTAGGGGCAACATACTGGAGGAGCGGGTACTCAGGCCGGAAAGGTAACGGTGAATGTGGTGCCCACGTGGGGCTGGCAGTGTTGCTGGGCTATCTGCTGCGGCTGCTTGGTAGCGAGCACCTGCCTCAGGGAGGCGCGCACGTTGTGCATCCCGTTGGCCTCAGGTGTTTGCGGATTGTCGGGAAAGGCATCAAACATGTACTGCCCCCAAGTGCTCGCGCTAGGTCAGCATGGCGTGCAGGTAGGAATCGCTCACGGCTTCAATAACAAACGCCGGGGAGCGCAATAAATGGGGCGTTGGCAGGGTATTGAATAGCAAGAACGATTCGGGGGGCGCAGGCATGGTTCGGTCAGCAGAAAAATAGCCAGCGAGGGTACACGGCTGCGCTTTTGAGGGAGAGACACGCCCTACCGGCAGTGATTTACTACGCCAGATTAGCTGTTTTCGCGCTCAGGTGTCACGGTCAGGCCGTGCAGGGTAAGGAAAGTAAAAGTCTCAGCAAGGCACGCTTTCTTGATACCGACAAAAACCTCAACCCGCCTATGTTTACTGGACCACCGCAGCCTTCCACTCACCCATGAGTCAACCTCCTGCTGCCGTTGCCACTAAAGCCTAAAATCCTCACAACAAATTTACTAAAACAAGGTACTTTAGCCAGCCATTTGGTCCTGACAGGGTTAGTCTTCTCTTCTACCTTACTAAGCGCTTGCGTTCATTTTATGAAAACACTTTTCTCTGCAAAGCCGCTGCGCCAGTCCGGGGCCTGGCTGTTGGGTTTGTTGCTGCTTGCGCTGGGCTGGCTGGCACCTACTACTGTGCGAGCTACGCACTTGCGGGCCGGCGATATTCAGGCCAAGGTGGATACCACGGCGGCCCACAATCCCAACCGTATTTTCTTTAAGCTAACGCTCTATCGCGACAATACTCCCGGTACTGCTCAGCAACCTCAAGCCGTGTTCTACTTTGGCGATGGCACCAACATTACCGTACCTAAAGCGAGCGAGGTAACGATTCCTTCGGCTGTTGCGACGAGCGTGCTCACTTTTTACTGCGACCATACGTTTCCAGGCGCAGGCAGCTACGAGGTTTCATTTGTAGAGGTTAACCGGTCAATGGGTGTTCTAAACATTCCGGGTTCGGTAAACCGAAACTTCTATATCAGCACCACTATCACGGTTGACCCTGGCCTGGGTCCCAATCACTTACCAGTACTGAAAGCGCCGGCCATTGACCAGGCGGCGGCAGGGCAGGTTTTTAGACATAATCCGGCGGCCTACGACGCCGACGGCGACTCGCTGGCCTTTCACCTAATACCCTGTCAGGAAGTGCTAAGCTTCCCCGCCACGCCGCCAACTGGCTATTATATCCCAGCGCCAGTGTCGATGTTTGACTACTCGTTGCCAAATCTCATTACGCTAAATGGGCAGCTGCCACCGCAGGTACCTTATCCTGGCCCTCCAGCCAGTCCGGGAGGTGGCAATGCCATCTTTGTGATGGACCCCTATACGGGCCAGATAACCTGGAATGCGCCCGCCCGCTTAGGCACCTACAACGTGGCCTTTGTGGTGGAAGAGTGGCGGCGCAACTCGGTGACAAGGGTGAAGAGAGGGCAGGTAATTCGAGATATGCAGATAAACGTGATAGCCACGCCCAATCTGCCCCCCGTCATTACCATTCCGCCCGATACGTGCGTAGTAGCTGGCACCCAGATTTTGAAGCACATAACGGCGGTGGATGGTAGCAGCGCTACCTCGCCTGCTACGCCCGTGCAGCTGTTTGCCTACGGCGGCATGCTGCCCTCGGCCCGCCCTCTGTCGCCGCTCGTCCAGCATGCGCC
>CAXUKA010000324.1:0-7624 GCA_964251335.1 uncultured Hymenobacter sp. | reverse complement strand
GCTTAGTTATGCAAAGAATGGATTGACAAAACCGACTTTAATTTTGGAAAATTTTACTACTGTTTCCATTGTAATCCCCGTTTTTAACGAGGCCCGTACCATCCACCAGATTCTGGATTTGCTGCGTGAGTTGACGCTGATAAATAATATTAGCAAGGAGATTATCCTTGTTAATGATTGCTCGACGGATGATTCTGCGGCTACTATTCGGGCCTATACCCAGCGCTATCCTGAAATGGGGCTGCGCCTGTTGGAACACACCGTCAACCAAGGCAAAGGTGCGGCTCTGCATACGGGTATCCGAGAGGCCACCGGCGACTATGTCATCATTCAGGATGCCGACTTGGAGTACGACCCGGAGGAATACAACTTATTGATAAAGCCTATCTTACGTGGCTTTGCCGACGTGGTATTCGGCTCGCGCTTTATGGGCGGCAACCCCCACCGCATCCTGTTTTTCTGGCACAGCATCGGCAATGGCATCCTCACGTTCTTGTCTAACATGATGAATGACCTGAACCTGACGGATATGGAAACCTGCTATAAGCTGTTCCGGCGCGACATCATCCAGAGTTTGGTATTGGAGGAAAAGCGGTTTGGATTTGAACCTGAGGTAACTGCCAAGATAGCCCGGCTTCCCGGTGTGCGAGTCTACGAAGTAGGTATCAGCTACTACGGCCGCACCTACGCCGAGGGCAAGAAAATTGGCTGGCGGGATGGAGTCCGGGCCATTTACTGCATCATCAAATACGGGCTCAAGTCCAAGAAATCCAGAGTAGGCGCGCTGGCAAGGCAGGTTGGCCAAGAACCGGCTTTCAGTATGACTCCGCCGCTAGCCAATAACGAGCAGCTGGTCATCGAATCCGGTAAGATTTAACGTGTTCCTTGCGTGAAACAACCCGTAATAAAATCCCTTGATAACGGTTCGACGCCGGGTAGCCGCACCGTGTGGTGGTGGTTGGCGCTAGCAGCAGTAGCGGTGGGAATAGTGCTCCGACTGTGGCAGTGGGGGCTGCGTACCACGTTTTTCATGGATGAGCTGGCCGTTATTCACAATCTGAGTGCCCGCTCTATTGACCACTTAGTGGGAACACCACTGGCCGAAGAACAAGTTGCCCCACCGCTTTTTTTGCTCGTGGAAAAAGGCTTCTTGCTGGTCTTTGGGCCATCCGAACTATCTCTGCGTTTTCCGGCCCTGCTCGCTTCAATCGCTGCATTGCTGCTGCTGTGGGCTGTGGCCAAGCGGGTGCTCGACGAGCGTTTGGTACCACTAGCGCTGCTCACATTTGCTGTTGGGTTCACCTTTGTGTATTACAGCAACCAAGTGAAGCAATACGCGAGTGATGCAACGGTGGGGTTGCTGGTCGTGTGGCTGGCACTCCGGTTACGCGACACACCGTTGCCTGGGCCGCGCTTTTTGGTAGCAGCTGCCTTGGCTGGCTTGGTGCTGCCCTTTTACTCGCAAGCCTCGCTGATGTTCTTTGCCGGTTGCGGTGCCGTGTTGGTGCTCTTGGCTTATTTTGACCCCGGCCGACCCCGCTTGCGGGTAACACTAGCCGTGGTAGGTGCTTGGGCTGTAGGCAGTATACTGAGCCTGGTAGTAGCGCAACGAGCCTTGCAGCCAAAGGTGCAAGATTTCATGCACTACTTTTGGCGGGAAGGGATGTTGCCACTGAATACCCACCTGCCACAAGTCTTGTTAGGGACCGTTGCAGAGCGCTGGGCCAACGGTTTGGGCTGGCCGCACCCAGCTAGCATCTGGATTATCGCCACTCTAGTGGGCGTGGGCCTGCTCTGGCGCCGGCAACGGGAAGCAGCCCTCTTGTTGGCAGCTCCTTGGCTGCCGAGTATTGCAGCCGCGGCGCTACAGCAATTTCCGCTGCGCCAGCGCCTAATGGATTTTCTGATGCCGACCCTGATTCTATTCGTATTCGCGGCTTTCCAGGCCGCTGTGCGATGGGCCTGGCACCACAGCCCGCGTCTAGGAGGGGCCACATTGGCGCTCTGCGGGTTGCCGGTTTTCTACAGCATGACCCGGCACAATTTGCCGCCTTATTGCATGGAAGATGCTAAGACCCTGTATGAGCAGCTTGCGCGCGTGCGGCAGCCAACGGATGCCGTATATGCCTACTATGGCAATGGGCAGTACCTGCGCTGGTACGGCCCGCAGTATGGCTTCATCCCAGCGAACTATCGCTTAGGCCATTGTTATCGTCATTTTCCGGGGGGCGAACGCAATTACTTAAAGGAAGTCGATGCGTTCCGGGGCCGGCGGCTGTGGCTGGTAATGATGCACTTCGACCCGTATGAGGAAGAAGATTTGAGAGCCTATTTGAGTAGCATCGGGCGGCCCGGCCCGCGCATAACCATCCGTAGCCAGATGCCGGATGAAGCTGTGGGGTATTTCACGGCGTATGCCCAGCTCTACGACCTGACCGATGCCCCACGCGCAACTAGTGTTTCGGCGGCGACTTTTCCGCTTATACCTACTCCAAAACGACCAGCGGCCGAAATCTGCTGGAGTTGTTACGGTCCCCAAGCCATCAACAACTACTAGTTCTTGGGCACCATCATACTGCGGGTAGCTTAGGTAGCTGCTGCGGGATGATGGTGCCCGTTAGTTTCTCAACCCGTCGTGGAGCAAACCGACCGTTTTCTGGTCGATACGCGGGTATAAACGGCTACTTACATAAGTTTTACTGCTATCTGAAGACGCCTTTCAGGTGCGGACGACGGAAGTAAGCGCTCAACTTAGCCCGCACGGGTTCGTCGTACCCGCGCAACGCTACCCAAGCCAAGCCTAGAAAAAAGACCACCAATGCGCTCGCTACGAGCAGCAGTTGCGTAGCTGCCGGGTGCGTAGCCGTAACCCAGTGCCCAAATACCTGCACAAAAGGATAATGAACGAGATAGAGAGGATAAGAGAGCTGCCCTGAGAAATGACATAAGCCTCGCAGCCGGCCAGCGCTGCTTGTACCAGCACCGGCCGCCACAATAAGCGGAAATACCAGCAGCACGCAGCCCGCTTCATAATACCCGTTTAGCCAGGAAGCAGGGGCAGCAAACAGGGCAACCAGTAGCATAGAAAGCCACGCGTAAGCCCCTGGCAAGTGAATGCGCAGGCCCTGTCTATAGAGCAGCAGTCCTGCGAAAAAAGGGAACGTGACGCGCACAGGGGCCATCCACCAGTTGCTACGCGCCCAGCCCCCATGCAAGTTGCCGTGTGTGACTGCCGTGACGAGTACAGCCACCGCAGATACTGCCACGAGTAGTTGTAGTCCGCGGCAACTTAGGCGATTTCCCACCAGCGCATAAGCCACGTTAGCCAGGTACTCTTGCATTAAAGACCAGCCAGGGGCATTCAGCGGGTGGGTTAAGTCTCCCCGGTTGGGTAGGCCGGGAGATGGCAGCAACAGAATGGCAAAGGCGAAGCCAAGCGCCAGGCGCAAGCCACTGGCGTGCTGCGCCTGGCCCACGAAAGGGTCAAACCAATAGCAAAGAACCCCTAAAACGGCTGATAATAACACTAAAGGATGCAGGCGCACCAAGCGTATGCGCAGGAAGTCCCGCACACCCAGGGCCGGCCAACGTGCATCATAGGCGTAGCCCACCACGAAGCCCGAGAGCAGAAAAAAGAAGTCTACCGCTAGATAGGCATGGCGTAAGGGATTGTCAATAGAAGCCGGAAAGACGGCTTCTAGCAAGTGAAAAATCACCACTAGCAGCGCGGCCGTCCCACGTAGGCCGTCTAAAATATCAAAATGTTGCTTCATGCACCTATGCCCTAATCAAGATAGTGGCGACAAGATAGCCTGTTCAGTATAACCCCAAATCTCGATACGGACATAATGAGGGAGTTAACTAACTAGCGACAGTCATAACTACAGTGAGTAACGGTATAATTTGTACGTGGCACAAGTAAAATGTGTGATACGAAATTCATAACTGGGTATATTTCAGCACAAAAATTTAATGAATTTTTTACTTTTTTATACTCTTAGTTTCTCTGTGTTTAAGCGTATATCAAATACTCATTCAACTCTAGCACAAAAGGTTCGAATTGGTGCAGGGAGTAATAGTCTAGCGCGGAGTGCCGACGGTCGAGGTTGAAATAGGCGTCGAGGTAATAGGCAACCTCTAACCGGGCCTCTTCTAAGCTAGAAAACGCGCCGCTGTGCGGCAATTCGATTGTGAGCGTGCTCCAGCCCGCCTCGACCTTCATCACGTTCCGCGCTGCCAGGTACGACCTCGGTTAAGCATGGGCCACGGCTCCGGAGGCCACATGGCGCACGTACTTGGCTTTAAAAGACGGTGTTTATTTTTTGCGGGTCAGCGGCGAGCTGCTTGGAAGGATTTTGTCGAGCATGAGCAGTGGAAGGTAAGACTTGCCACTATCCGTTTTTACTCGACCACCTCATTAAAGACCTTATGTGTTTAACAATATCCCTGTTTACACCGTCCTCCAGCAGCGTCTGCGTTGGTAATTTAACCTAAGCCTTACGCTAAGGCAGCCAGCTGTTTCACGATTAATAGCTAACCAGTAGAGTACCTTTGAGATTACCCTCTTCGGTCGCGGCTATCAGAGCAATTAAGCGAGCGACGGGATTGGCTTTCACTCGGTAATGTGTATGGATGTTCTGTGGCGCAATAATGTGAAAGTATCAGGCACGGGCGAGCGCACGCTGGTTTTTCTACACGGCTTCGGCTGCGACCAAAGCATGTGGCGGCTGGTGGCCCCGGCCTTTGAAGACCGCTACCGGGTAGTGTTGCTCGACCTGGTGGGCGCCGGCCAGTCGGACCTAACAGCCTATGATACCGAGCGCTACAGAACCCTCGATACCCACGCCGATGACCTACTGGAAGTGCTACGTGCCCTCGACCTGCCCGCCGTGGCCCTGATAGGGCACTCGGTGAGCGCGGTCATTGGCATGCTGGCCGCCATTCGAGAGCCCGAGCGGTTTGCGGGACTCGTGATGGTGGGGCCGTCGCCGCACTACCTCAACGAGCCGGGCTACGCTGGGGGCTTCGAGCGGGCCGACATCGACGAGCTGCTGGACGTGATGGCCAACAACTACCTGGGCTGGGCCGGGGGCTTTGCGCCGGTGGTGATGGGGGCGCCCGAGCAGCCCGCCCTGCGCGAGGAGCTAGCCGCCAGCTTTTGCCGCACCGACCCGGCCATTGCCCGGCACTTTGCCCGGGTTATTTTCCTGGGCGATAACCGGGCCGACCTACCCCGCCTGCGCACGCCCACCCTGGTGGTACAAAGCGCCGACGATGCCATTGCGCCCCGCGCCGTGGGGGCCTACGTGCACCAGCAGCTGCCCGGCAGCCAGCTGGTAGTAGTGCCCACCACTGGCCACTGCGTGCACCTCAGCGCGCCCCGTGAGACGATTGCTGCCCTCACGCCCTTTCTCGATGCGCTGCCGATGCCGGTGGCCCTGCCCGCGTGAGCAAGCGCCTGCCCCCCAACGACCTGCGGCTGACTGAGGAAGACCTCATCGACCACTACGAACAAGCGCCTTGCGGCTACTGCACCGGCCTGCCCGATGGCACCCTGGTGCGCCTCAACGGCACGCTGCTCCACTGGCTGGGCTACACCCGCGACGAGCTGGTGGCCCGCGCCACCGTGCAGCAGCTGCTAACCGTCGGGGGCCGGCTGCACTACGAAATGCACGCCCTGCCGCTGCTGCTGCTCCAGGGTGAGGTGCGCGAGCTCAGCTACCAATTGCGCCACAAAGACGGCAGCACCCGGCCTGTGCTGCTGAATGCCCGCCTGCTGCGCGACACCGACGGCCAGCCCCTGGTGGTGCGCCTCACGTTTTTCGACATCACCGAGCGCCACCGCTACGAGCAGGAGCTGCGCCGCAGCCACGCCCTGGCCCAGGAGCACAGCGCCCAGCTGGCCCACGCCAATGCCTTGCTGCTAACCCAGAACGAACAGCTCAGCCGCAGCACTACCGACCTCGACAACTTTGTGTACATGGCTAGCCACGACCTGCGCCAGCCTATCAACAATATGGCCGGGCTCTTTGCCGAGCTCAAGCACACGGCCATTTTCACCGACCCCGAGACGGAGGGTATGGTCCACATGTTTGAGGCCGCCTTGCAGCAGGCAATGCGCACCATCGACGGGCTGGCCGAAGTGGTGCAGCAACAGCGCCAGGAGCTGGTGCCCGTCGAAGACCTGGCCCTGCACCCGTTGGCCGAGGAAATCCTAGGTAGCCTCCAGCCGCAGGTACTGGCCCGGCAGGCCGTGTTCACGCTCGACTTTGCGGCCGCGCCCACGGTGCATACCACTCGGCCGGAGCTGTATAGTGTGCTGTACAATCTGTTCAGCAATGCCCTGAAATACGCCGAGCCCGGCCGGCCGGTGCGGGTACTGGCCCACTCGGCGCGGGTGGCTGGCACGGTGGTGCTCACGGTGCAGGACAATGGCCGGGGCCTCGACCTAGCCCGGCACGGCGGCCAGCTCTTCCAGCTCTTCAGCCGCTTCCACCCCGAGGAGGAGGGCACCGGTACCGGCCTTTACCTCGTCAATCGCCTCATGACCCAGGCCGGCGGCCGCGTAGAGGTCACGAGTGAGGTGGGGCAAGGCACCACCTTTCAGTTGGTGTGGCCCCAATAGGGGCCGCCCTAGAATAGGAACAGAAAATCCCGCTTAGTAGCCTCAATGCTCGCGATGAGGCTAGAAAGGACAACCTGCTAGCTGTCCCTTCCCAGGCACCGGCTATTGTACACTGGCGGTGCTGCTTGTTTTACTTAGTTGCGTAGGGGAATGACCAAACAGCTTTTTGAAGGCAAACGAGAAATGGGAAAAGTTTTCAAATCCCAGGTCTAGGTAGATATCAGACGGCTTTTGGTTTTCCTGCTCCATCAACCGATATGCTTCCTGCAGCCGCCGCTGCACCAGCCAATGACTGGGGGTTGTCTGGAATACTTTTTCAAAGTCCCGTTTGAACGTCGATAAGCTGCGACCCGTCAGGTATGCCAGCCGGTCAAGACTGATATTGAACCTGAAGTTTTGCTGCATGAACCGCTCCAGGTCTACCTTTTCGGGGTCGCTGAAGTCAAAGAAAACTGTCGCCAACGCGGGGTTTTCTTTCAGCAGTATTAACAGCAGCTCGCTGCGCTTCACGTGCAGAAACTGCTCGTCGATGGTGCCGTTCTCGTTGAAATACGGAGTGAGCGACTGCATGAAATGCTGAATCAGCGCACTCGTGGGCAAGGGCACCACCGCATCTGCCGTTCGGGGGCCGGTTTTAATGAACTTGTGAGTTTCGTTGAACTCCTTTAAAAAATCCTGCTCAAAGAAGATGACGATTTTCTTGAACTCGCCATCTGTAGGGTGCTTCGTATACTTTGCCAGGTGGTTGCGCTTGGCAATGCCGTACTCCCCGGCCTGGAGCCGGTATTCTCTGCGGCCGTCGTAAGCCGTCAGTGCCCCCGCCGCCAGATACAGAAAAAAGTGCTTCGGGATGAATTGTTCGACCGAAACAGCGGGGCTTATAAAACACGAAGAAAGCGTCATGGTATCCATCTCAAACGGTCCTACTAAATCCGGGCTACTGTCGAAGCTGTTTAGGAAGGTGGTCAAAAACAGAAAAGACTCCCACGGCGGGGAGAA
>CAXUKA010000323.1:0-7643 GCA_964251335.1 uncultured Hymenobacter sp. | reverse complement strand
TTTCCAAGCAGTGGGCTAACGACTCGCTGTACTTCATTGCCGACCTGCTCTCGGTCAGGACGGTGCGCGACCCTGCCCTGCTGTGCGCCAATACCTACGCCGTAGCCGCCGCGTGGCTGGCCTGCGGCTTCGACACCGATAAAAACCTGTTTTATCGGCAGTCCGACGTGCCGCAAGTGACCGAGCTGACGTGGTACTTGTCGTGCTTCACGCCCTACCCCATGCTGGCCAACGCGCACAGCTTCAAGGATAAATCGGATAGATTGTCGGATGTAAATGCTGGCCTTTTCACTTACCCGGTGCTGATGGCGGCCGACATTCTGCTCTACGATGCCGAGTTTGTGCCCGTGGGCAAAGACCAGGTGCAGCACCTCGAAATAGCCCGCGACATTGCCACCGCTTTTAACAACCGCTACGGCGAAACGCTGGTGCTGCCGCAGGCTAAAGTAGACGCCGAGCTGATGACCATACCGGGCATTGATGGGCAGAAGATGAGCAAGAGCTACGGCAACATCATCGACGTTTTCGTGCCCGAGAAGGAGTTGCTGAAAACTATTAAAAGCATTATTTCGGACAGCACACCGCTCGAAGAACCGAAAAACCCAGACAAGGACATCACCTTCAAGCTGTACTCGCTGCTGGCCTCGCCCGAGCAAACGGCCACTATGCGCCAAAACTATGAGGCGGGTGGCTACGGCTACGGCCACGCCAAGAAGGAGCTTTACGAGCTTATTCTCCAGCGCTTTGGCGAGGAGCGGCGCTTGTTCAACTACTACATGGACAACCTGCCCGAGCTAGATGCCCGCCTGGCCGAGGGCGCCCGCAAAGCCCAGGCCTACGGCACGGGCGTGCTGGCCAAAGTGCGGGAAAAAGTAGGCTACGGCACTGCGCGCTAGGTAGCAACCACCTAAAAACGTTCGTCCTACTGACGAATGGCGCATCTTACCAGGGCTAGTAATCCTACCCTGGTAAGATGCGCCATTCGTCAGTAGGACGAACGTTTTTTAGCACTACTTAATTGATAGTACCGCCTTCGTAACGCTGCTCGTGCGAGAAGCTGAAACCGACTTTGCTACCTCGACTCACCTGTTGGTTTTCAAGCTTTTGCTTGACGGTAATTTTCTGAATATCATTCATCGGCGGGGCAATGAGGTCGTTGTTGACGGCCGCAATCATGGCGCTTTCCACAAAGAGGCGCATAGAATCGATGGTTACGGGGGTTTCGCTCATGTCGTGGTCGGGCAGTTCGAGTTGCTGCACGCCTTCCAGGAAATAATGGCTGTCGATATTCACCAGCAAGCGGCCTATCAGGTAGCCGGGGTCGTTTAGGCGCTGGTACTTGATGCTGTCGGCCATGAAGTTGTAGGCCATAATGTGGCCGAAAAAGCGCCGCCGAAAGTCGGCCGCCACATAGGGCGTAGTCATCGGCCCAAAATTCTCGGGGAAGGTGACGATGTTGGAGTGCATCACGAACACCAGCAAATCGCCGGAAAAGCGGATGTGAAACTCCATGCCATTGACGGGGTAGTACTCGATGCGCACGCTGGCATCGACCGAGGTCGTGATTTTCTGCGTCAGTTCCAGGCACAGTTCCTGCGACACTTGGCGCAACAAGTCAAACGCAGCTTGCGTGGACCGGTAAATCGCCTGCTTGGCGCTCGCCTTGCTGCTCAGGCCTTGGGCAATGAGGTCGAGGCGGTCAGCGGGCTGCACCTCGGGCTCGGTGGCTACAGCGGCTGCCTCGGCTTTGGCCGGCACTTTGCGCGGCTTGCGAGCGGGTTTGGGTTTGGACGCCGGCGGCGTGGCATCAGAAGCATCGAGGGAAGCAGCAGCAGAGGAAGCCATAAGCGAAAGGATAGGTGATTATTCCTTTACGCAAACTGCCAACTGTGGAGTTTTCTGCTGGCTGGCTTTGGCGGGTACCCTCCCCTACTTGGCTCAGGTAAGTACTGCACCAATGCACACTGGCCCAGTAGCATGGATGGTGGCAAAGGGCAGGCTGTAGTGCTGCACAGTTTCAGCGTTTCGATGCCGCTAGAAGACTATACACGCTATTACAGCTACCGAAACAGATAGTACAGTACCAGGATTATTGCCAAGGTCGTGAGTACCAAAAGCCGTCGACGCTGCCTGTGCCTACGCCTACGCGAAGGCCGCCGCAGTATGAGGTGATGCAGAGTAGTCATACTCAAATATAAATATGAGCGTAGTAAAATGCACTATATCTATCAACTACACATCCGGCAGCGTGCGCGTGGGCACCCTTGGCACGCCCGATACCTCAGCCGTGCTCGATGTGAACAGCACCACCAAAGGCTTGCGGCCCCCGAGCCTGAGCTTGACCCAGCGCAATGGCATCGCCAGTCTCGCTGCTGGCCTAGCCATCTATAACACTACCAGCAATAGCCTGCATGTGCGGGATGGCTCGCGTTGGAACGAAGCCTTGACGGCCAACAGCCAGCCTTATACCAACGCGGCCGTGACTTTTAACTACATCGGCGCAGTACAAATCTACACCGTACCGGCAGGCATAACGCGCCTGACGGTAGACGCCCGTGGGACCAAGGGCTATGGTTAACTGGCCCTTACATCCGAGCTCGGGTGCAGGGCCAGTTAACCGTAGCCCTCGGGCAGACGTTATATATCACTTT
Source organism: uncultured Hymenobacter sp. (assembly GCA_964251335.1). Classification (GTDB taxonomy): domain Bacteria; phylum Bacteroidota; class Bacteroidia; order Cytophagales; family Hymenobacteraceae; genus Hymenobacter. The sequence continues at coordinate 4,992 of CAXUKA010000323.1, read as the reverse complement.
CACAAATACTGCCTATTACGCCGCTGCCCCCGTGTGCTACCGCCTGCGGCAAGTCGACCTCGATGGTCCGGCCACCTATTCGCCCGTGCGGAATGGCAACTGAGGCAATAAGTATAGGGCCACGCAGAGTGCCGCTTACGTAGATGTTCCCACTCGTATTTAACCCCTAGCTGTAGCCATCGTCACCAGACAGACCCTAAACCGTTCCCCCGAAATGCAAAAAGCCCCTAGCGTGATGCCAGGGGCTTTTTTTTGCAGAGAAGGAGGGATTCGAACCCCCGGACCTGTTACAGTCAGCGGTTTTCAAGACCGCCGCAATCGACCACTCTGCCACTTCTCTGGGTCAGGCTGCTGCGCTAAAGAGCTATAAAAAGGCTGTTTTTAGCGCAGAAAAAAAGCTTTTGTAGAGAAGGGAAGCTAATGCTCTGCCACCCCATTTCTACCTAGGCTCGTCAAAGGTAGCATAAAGCAGCTTTTCCTACCAAACTAACTACCCCGCTTTTGCCCACTTAGGCACGTTTGTTTTACTCAGGTTTTACTGGTTTAGTATAGATACTCACTACCTTCTGACTTAATTCTGATTGCGCCAACTCGCTATAATATTCTTTCACTTGGGCAATGCGGTGGGGCCGCAGCGATGCCTAACTGGCGGCCCTAGCCGGCAAAACGATGCCGAGCCGTGTGAGTGGTGAAGCTCTTAGCAACACCGGCCAGCGTGGCTATAGCTTGCAAATTGTCTATGACGATGGCAGTGGCCGACTCTAATGTAGAGCGGAAGTAGCACCGATACATTATTCACAAAAAAGCCCTGTTAGAATTAACGGGGCTTTCTTATTTGACATACGCAGGGATGCGCTACAACTGACGACGAAACGGCTGAAAGGCACTAATAGCGCTGTTAGGCAGCGGAATACCCATTCCGCCGTGGGCCGCATAAAAGGCCGTCATGGCGGCGGCTAAGGCGGGCCGGTCATGCAGGCCTACGGTAGCGAAAACGTCCTCACTTGTCAGGGGGGCTTCCAGGGTACTCAGGCGGCAACCGTCGATGCCCAGCGGATGCTCTATAAAGAGGCGCGTGCCATCGGCTGCCAGATGGTCGAACTGGTAGCGCCAAGCGTGTGAGAAGTCTGCCTGGGTGCTGCGAGTTGAACGCATGGTAGGGGCAAAGCCAAGGCTTCGCAGGTAAGTATCAGTCATGAGTGATTATCTGGAAAATATAAATTACTTACATCGAGTAGATTATATTAGTTATAGTCCTACTTGATATCTTGGCATAGTCCTACTAATATCGAGCCTTGGATGGCTTGTGTAAGAGTAGCTCGCGTGCTTATCCGGTAAGTGAGCCGCAGCAGTAGCAAGCCCCACACGGGGTCAATGCTAAAGGTAGTCTGAGCCTGGGCACTGCCTGCCAACAACAGGCTGCTGGCTTTTATAAAATTGTTCCCTTTATAGTTCTTAATCAGTGCTGGCTTTGCGCCCGTCCATTTATCGCAATGGCTCAAAGGTGAGCAGCGCGCCTAAGTGCGCGGGCTACCCGGCAATGGCAAGCTCAATGACGGACTAGAGCTGGCCGAGCAGCTGATAGCAGCTGCTCACCTGCTATCAGGAGTACTGTGCCGCCAGTTGCTGAGTACAGAGGCCTTGCGGGCAGCCTTGCAGCCGGTGCCCGTGCCGGTGGGCCAGCACTGTACCGATGGTGCGTTCGCTGTGGGATTGCTTTGACGGATGGATAGCGCTGGCTAAGGCCCAGCAAAAACCGCCCTCGGCCCAGGTGTACGCCACCGCCGCCCGGCACCTACGCGAGTTTGCATAGGCAAACCGCTTCGCTGTGGACTTCGATACGAGCACGCCCACCTTCAATGACCGTTACGTCATGTACTTACTGCATAGGGCTAAGCTCACTGATACTACGGTAGCCAAGCAGGTGCTTACGCTGAAGCGGTTTTTGCGCTGGGCGCGGGCCCGCAGCTATACCGACGCCACGGGCTTCGACCGGCTGAGCTGGAAACGTCAGGAGCCCGATATCATGACGCTCACTACTGACGAGGTAGCCGCGCTGGAGCAAGTGGAGCTGCCGACTGGCGGCTACCTCGACAACGCCTGCCAACTGTTCCTTCTGGCTTGCTATACTGACCTACGCTACTCGGACCTGGTGAGCATCCGACTGGAGCACCTACGCGGACAGATGCTGCGCATCACCACGCAGAAAACTCGCGAGACGGTGAAGATATCGCTGCGGCTTAAGGCGCTAACGCTTGCAGAGCGGCTGCTGGCCAGCGGCCATTATGAAGGTGATGGGGCACCTAGGCTGAAAGTCCTTTCAACGCCACGTCAACGTGACGAGTGACACGGTAGAGCACTATTTTCGGCAGTAATGGGAGCAAGAACCCTAAGTATAGCTGGGCAAACCTGACCATAACCTGCCTTTTTCTCCTGATTTTGCCCCTGTATCTATTCTTCTTTTTTTCTCTTGCAGCCTCTCTCCTCAAAGCCAACCGCCTATTTTCCTGCTTTGACAGGTTTGCGAGCAGTTGCAGCTTATCTGGTTTATATCTATCACTATCCGCTTGAATTTTGGGCAATCCGGCCAGTCCCCCTTTCTTCTTTAATACGAGAATTTCACGTGGGCGTGACTATTTTCTTTGTGCTTTCCGGCTTTCTCATTACGTTCCGCTACCTGGGCAAAAGCCAGCTAACCGGCCCTTTTTTGCAGCAGTATTTGCTCAATCGCGTAGCTCGCATCTACCCCATCTATTTCTTATTAACGACTGCTCAATTCCTTAACGACTTCTCGCTGCCTTGGTCAAAGCCCCTTATAAAGCAGTATTTGGCCAACATCACTTTCCTGCGCGGCTTTTCCCAAACGCTACGCTTCACTGGCGTGCAGCCAGGCTGGTCGCTAACGGTGGAGGAATGTTTTTATCTGTTTGCGCCCCTGCTATTCTATATGCTAGTGCGCTGGAAGCACAATAGAATCTTAGTATGGCTTGGCAGTTCACTGCTGCTGGCTGGCACTGGTGCCAGCTTAACTTATTTATTGCACGGCCAGCCTATTGGTGCTTTTGCCACTTATAGCTTCACGTTCAATGCGACATTCTTTGGTCGCTTCAGTGAATTTTTTATTGGTGCCGGCCTAGCTATCCACCTGCGTGCTCATCCGGAAACAACCCGTTGGACAGCATCTGGCTATTTTACTCAGCTGGGCCTTGTGGGAAGTGCGGCAACTATGGTGTGCATGGTTCTAGTGCAATATGCTTTAAGCGCCTACCCGGAGAGTCCAAGCACATCTCATCTACTAGGTTTTTTATTGAATGGCACCTTGTTACCCGTTTTCATCTGCTGTCTCTTTTATGGTTTAATTAAGGAAAAAACTTGGCTGTCGAGCATATTGGCGCACCCAGTGAGTGAAGCATTAGGAAAAAGCTCGTATGCCTTTTATCTGGTTCACATGAGCTTTCTACCCTTGCTTTTTCACGTAGACCCTCATCACGCGGGAAGCGGCCAGTATATTGGCTACTTCTTTGTTTGCTTACTGCTTTCGCTGGGTATCTATTACCTCATTGAGGAGCCCTGCAATAGATGGATGCGCGGATTTTCGAAGCCTGGTTAGGTTTGGGTACCAAATCCTCCAGGAGAACCAAGTCACTGACGTCCGGTATGCTTCCTATGTAGTATTCTATGTGCCCCCATCCTTCCAGGTTATCGGCCTTGGGAACTTGGAAGTCAAGTAAGTATCTGCTCACGGCTGGCCCCGGGTCCTGCCTCTGAGTCACCCATAACTGCCCTGTGGGCAAGTCAGCTCGGTGTCGGGCGACCTAGTGCAACCCTTGCGAGGAGCACCGACTCATCATGCTACCCATCCTTTTCTTTTCCTGATGAAACGACTACTTTTCTTACTCAGCAGTTGCTGGCTGCTGGCCAGTACCGCGCAGGCTCAGCTAGGCATCCGTGCTGGGGGTGGGCTGAATACCGTCACCAAGAATTCTGACGACGGCAGAAATGCCACTGCTGTGCAACGAAAACTGGGCTATCAGGTGGGCATCTTCTACCAAGTGCCCCTCAGCAAGCATTTGTCATTCGTGCCTGAGGCAGGGTTCAGCCGCGAGCGCTTTTCTGTGGATAAGTCCTACTATTCTGGAGAAGCTACCATTTACAGCGCTTATACTCAATCGCTGTCCTACCTGAATCTACCCGTTTTGCTTCGGGCGAGCCTGGGAGCATTCTACCTTGAAGCCGGGCCACAAGCCAGCATATTGGTCGGGGGACGTGCCACCGGCACCCAGACGGTTAGTGGAGGCTTTATAATAGGTTCCTACTCGACGCCTATTGATGCAGCGGCCACGGCCAGTTATCACCGCTTCGATGCAGGCCCCTGCGTGGGTGTGGGAGTGCAGTTGCCGGCCGGCCTAGGCCTGGGAGTACGGGCCTACTGGGGAATCACCAAGCTCACGGACGAGCAAGCAGCCTCGCAGTTTGGTCAATCATACCCCGGATTTCAGCGCCGCCAAACACTGCAAGCCTCGCTGACTTACCAATTGCCGACCCGTCAGTAGTGTGAGTGACCTCCTCCCAATAAACTAGGCCAGGGTATGCCTGCCATGCCCGCCCCAGCCTGGGCTTATAAGGTGTGGCAGCTCGCCAGCTGGCGCAACTGGCGCAAGCTCTCTTGGATAACTTTGGATGAGGCTCGCCGCCTGGGCATGGATTAGCGAGCATCGTACCTTGTCGGTTATGAGCAACTTGTATTGCGCCCGGTGCCAGCACATAGTTTCCAGCAGCTCGCTTACGGCAACCTAGAAGAGTACGATGGTAGCCATTCAGCGACAGCAGGGGCGACTATTTGCTACTAAGTACCTGCGTAGCCAACCAGACTTGTCCTTGACCGACGCGAAGGCAATAGCAATGCACCTGACTTCAGCGACTCGGGGGCACTGGAGAATTATGCACATGGGGTGCGGCTGCCAGAGAATTAGATGGAAACTAGCGGCTACG
>CAXUKA010000322.1:0-7669 GCA_964251335.1 uncultured Hymenobacter sp. | reverse complement strand
ACAATGGCCGGGGCGATACGTACGCGCCGCCGATGCAGACGCCAGAGCCCCAATAAGCCCAGAAACCACTCCTTTACTTTAGTTTACCTTTTTACCTTTTCAAAAACGAGACCCCCACTTTTTTGGGGTCGGAAGTCGGCCAGGAAAAGGGTGTTTTTGCGGCATTGCAGCGCCTCAGGCCACATTTAGCACCAGGCACGCCCTCGGCGGCTGGTAGACCAAAAAGGTAAAAAGTATAGGGGTAGGTATACCGCGCCGGGTGGCGGTAGACAGTGGCCAGCCCTACCGCAGCTCCCTGCCCCACCCCGGCCATCCTTATTCAGTAGCTTTTATTCTTCTAGCGATGTCCACCGGACACACCTCAATCCCCAAGAAAGAGACCCCGCCCAAGCCCCTCAACGCGCAACAGATGCGCTTTGTCGTGGAGCTATGCGTCGACTGGAACAAGGCGGCGGCGGCGCGCCGCGCCGGCTACAGCGAGAAAAATGCCAAGCAAATCGGCTACTCACTCTGGGCCGACCAGCGCGTGAAAGATGCCGTAGCCCTACGCACCGCCGAGCTGGCTATGTCAGCCGGGGAGGCCACCGTGCGCATGAGCAGCTGGGGCCGCTCCAGCATCGAGGACGTGTTTACCATCGAGGTCGAGGAGTACCGGCCCCGCGTGCAGAAGCCACTCACCGAGGTGATTGCCGAATTGAAAGCCGACATGGAGGATGAGCAGGAACTGGTCATCCGGGCCGAGGCCTTGCTGAGCGACAAAAAGGTGATGAAGAAATTTCGGGCGCAGGTGGCCCGGGCGCACCAGCGACGGTAGGTGCAGCTCTGGCGCTACGAAAAGGCCCTGGAGCGCGACCCCGACGCCACGACATGGGTACTCGGCCCACCCCAGGCCCGCGAGGTGGCGCAGCTCGATTTAGTGAAGGCCCTGCGCAATAAGGCAGGTGGGCTCATCAAGAAAGTGACCCCCACGCGCTTTGGTACCGGCGTGGAGCTGCACGATGCCAAGGATGCGACCGATAAGGTGCTGAAGCTGCACGGCGCTTACGCGCCCGAGAAGTTCGACCACACCACCAAGGGGCAACCATTGACTAGTGTTCAATTCTACCTACCTGACAATGGCCGCGATTAAGGGGCGCCCGCTGGCGGAGCCCGAAACCATCATTCCGCAGCCCGGCTTTCAGGAGCGGGCCTTGTCCACCCGGGCCGATATCGCCATCATCGGTGGCTCGGCCGGCGGGGGCAAGACGTTCGCGCTGCTCATGGAGGCGGCCCGCCACCTCGACAACGGCGGTTTTGGGGCCGTATTCTTCCGCCGCACCTACGCCCACATCACCAACGAAGGTGGGCTGTGGGATGCCAGCCACAAGCTCTATCCCGCCCTGGGTGCCACGAGCCGCGAGCAGCAGATGGACTGGCAGTTCCGCAGCGGCATGCGCGTGCAGTTTCGGCATATGCAGCACGAGAATGACCGGCTGGGCTGGCAGGGGGCCGAGGTACCGCTTATCATCTTCGACGAGCTCACGCACTTCACCAGCAAGATGTTCTGGTACCTGATGAGCCGCAACCGCTCGACCTGCGGCGTGCGGCCCTACGTGCGGTGCAGCTGCAACCCTGACCCCGATTCGTGGGTGGCCGAACTGGTCGCGTGGTGGATAGACCAGGACGAGACGATGCCCGACGGCTCGCCCAACCCACGCTACGGCCTGCCCATCCCCGAGCGCGCCGGCAAGCTGCGCTACTTCACCCGCCACGACGACCAGATGGTGTGGGGCGATAGCCCCGAGGAAGTGCGGGCCCTGGTGCCGCAGCTGTTTCAGGGGGCGCTGGCCGATGTGCAGCCGAAGTCGCTCACCTTCATTCCGGGCACGGTATTCGAGAATAAGAAGCTGCTCGACATCAACCCCGAGTACCTGGCCGACCTCATGGCTCAGGATGCGGCCGAAAAGGCGCAGCTGCTCGACGGCAACTGGAAAATTAAGATTGACGGGCTGGCCCTCTACCAGCCTAACCGCCTAGCCGACCTCTTTACCAACCAGCTGGCCCAGCCCCCAAAGCCCCGGCGCTACATCACGTGCGACGCCGCCGGCTTCGGCAAGGACTTCACCGTGATTATGGTCTGGGAGGGCTGGAAGGTGGTGCAAATCATTGTCGAGCGCAAAACCGACCCCAGAGCCATCTACGAGGCCATTGAGGCGCAGCGCAAAAAGTGGAGCGTGGCCGAGTCGGACGTACTAGTGGACCAGGATGGCGTAGGCGGCAAGGTGTTCAGCCACGGCCGCGGCTACAAGGGTTTCAGCGGCGGCGCTTTGCCCATGACCGACCCCGATACGGGCGAAAAGGAACGCTACGCCAACCTCAAAACCCAGTGCTCCTACCGCATGGCCGACCGCGTGAACAGCGCCAGCGTGGCCGTGCAGGTCGATGACTACACGGTCGAAGTAGATGGCACGCGGGGCATTAAGCTGATGCTGGGAAAGACCCAAACCACTGTGTTGGCGTTGCTCAAAGCCGACCTGAAGGTGGTGAAGCGCGCGCCCAGCGACGCCGAGAAGCGCAAGGTCATCAACTCCAAGGAAGAGCAAAAGGCAATGCTAGCGGGCCGCTCCCCAGATTTTGGCGATACGTTCATGATGCGCGAGTGGTTCGAATTGCGCCACGAAGTCAAGCCTTGGTTTATGAGGCGGGTAAACTAACCCGCCCCAATTCATTCATTTCTTACCCATTCTTTTTCATGCCCACATTCCCCCTTACCAGCGGGCGCACCGCTACGGTTTGCGCTTCGCTGCTCGACCTGCCAGCCGAGCGTATTCTTCGCTACCAGTGCGCCTTATCTCCCGAAACCAGTGCAGATGAGGCATTCGAAGCGCGGTTTGAGCAGCAGCGGCCACGCCCGGCCGCCGGCGACACCTTGGGCCAGCTCACGCGCACCGCTCGGCTGGCCGTGTACGAGGCCACGCCGGCGGCGCGGGGCCTAGTGGTGCTCATAACAGCGACCGACGGCGTGCCCGTTACCGACTTTTGGGCGGAGGCTCTGCGTGACCGCCTCGGCTGGCTGCTCACCTGTGGCCTTACCGACGTACAGGTGCAGCAGCAGCAGGCCCGAGTTGAGGAAGAGTTGCGCATGCTTAGCGTGCCCTACCTGGTAGCACAGCCTGGTACCGAGGCGCAGGCGATTGAAACGGCGGTGCGGTTGCAGCGTCGGGTGCTGGCCATGTGTGATTTCGTGCTGGGCGTAGCTGCGGAGCCTCTGGCCAGCCAAGCCCAGGTCACGCAGGCCCTGCTCGACTTGCTGGAGCCGGCCGGCTCCGTTCCCGAGGAGTCGGGGCTTTCACCTACGGTACGCCAAGGCTCCTTTACAGCCTTGTGCCACTTACTGAGCCCACAGCAGCCCGACCCCAGCCAACTGCCCCTGCGCGACTTTCTGCAGCAAGTACAACTCGTCAGCCAACATCTACCCGCTTAATTCTCCTACGCACCCACACCATGCGCATACTCACCCTGCAAGACGGCCACACGGCCAGTGTTTACCTCAGCGCCCATGAAATCACGGCCGGCCGCTACACGGACTTTCAGCACTACCAGGCCCGCGATGCTGGTATCGGCTCGGACGAAGGGGCCGTCAACCGGCACTTCGCGAATCTGACCGCTCGTTTGATGGCAGCTCAAAACGACCCCGAGCAACTGGCCCTCGCTGCCGACGAGTTGGCCCTGCTGCACTACAATTTCAACTACATGCGGACCCGCTTCAATTGTAAGCAACTCTCTTTCGCGACGCTGGTGGCAGCCGTCGATGGCCAGCCGGCCGATGACCTGAGCGAAGAAGGATTGTCGGCGCTGGTGGAGCGTCTGAGCAGCTACGGCTTAACCCAGGGTCAGATTGAGGACACCACGGCCGAGTTTCTAAAAAAAAAGCCCAGGAATTAGCGGAACTGTTTCCCCAGCGCTTCGGAGCAACCGCACTTGAGGAGTTGCAGCACTGGCAGCAGCGGTTGAAGCGCGACATGGCCCTGGCCGACTACATGCTGAGCAACGACACCGCCTACCTCACCAAAATTAAAGAAGTGGATGCGTGGCTCCTCGAACAGAACAAGCCCGACATCTTTGATGATGGGGATGCCCGAAACGTCGTTTCGGTAGCCCGCATCAATTTTATCAAAGTCTGTGCAGTGCTCACCGAGCAGGGTTTTTCGTCGCCTGAGAAGATGACATTGGTCGCGTTTCACGGCGCCATTGACTACCTCTCCGCAAAGCACAAACCTGAATAACTACCTCCACCGAGCGGGATTGTGAAAGGAGTACTCTTCCCATAAGAAGAGTGCTCTTTATGTTCGTAATTTACGAATATTATGGCCGATAACCCACTCAAACTTTCCAGCTTCTTTGACCCGGAGGGCGGAGCTGAGCCCATCATAGCGGTAGCCACTGCGCTCGGCACGCTGAGCAAAAACTATAAGCAGTTCGCCAAGAGCTTGGATTCGGATGGGCAGAAGGTGACAGCGGCCCTGGCTGGCATCAGCGCCCAGACCGCCGGCCTGCGCCAGCAGTTGGCCAGCACGAACCTGATGACCGAGCAGGAGCGCGCCGGTTATGTTGCGCTCAGCACCCAGCTGGCCGCCGTGTACCAGGAGCAGCTGCGTCTCAAGGCAGCAGAAGCTGGCATAGCCAATACCCGCAAGGTCACCACCGATGCGACCCGCGTGCTCACCTCAGAATTGCGCCAGCAGCAGCAAGCCCTAAAGGAAGCGTACGCGACTGGCAACACGGAAGGCATCCGCACGGCCGCCACCGAGATTCTGCGGCTCAAAGCCAATAGCGAGGACCTGAACCGCGCCCTCAGAGGGGCCAACAGCATCTATACCGCAACAGCGGGTAGTTACCGGGCGATGGAGAACGAGGCGCGCTTGCTGGGCGCGCAGCTTAAGAACCTAGAAGGCAGCATGGGCAGCAATGCCGACGAGGTGCGCGACCTGCAAAAGCGGCTTGGTGACGTGAATGCGGCCATCATCGCTTTCGGCCGGGGCGTGAACGATGGCCACGCCAACGTTGGCCGCTACGCTGAGTCCATCATCGAGGCGGTGACTAGCCTGGAGCGGCAACGCAAAGCCCTGCTGGCGGGCGCTGATGCTTTACGCACCCAGGCGCAGGCCACCGGCCTCAGCGCCAATGAGCAGCAGCACCTGCAAGCCGAACTGGCCCAGACCGAAGCCGAGTTGGGCAAGGTGAACGGGGAGCTACGCAACTACGGAGTGCATGCAGAGCAGGGTAGTAATTTTACCTCTTCTCTCAGCAAGAACGCTGGCGAGCTGGCCACCACCTTCCTTGGTGCCTACGCCGGTATTCAGGGCGTGGCCAATGCCCTACAGCAGGTGTTTGACAACAATGTGAAGTACAGCGACGAGCTTGTGGACGTCCGGAAGACAACCGGGCTTTCGGCTGATGAAGCGGAGCGCTTGGCTGAAAACCTCAAAAAGGTTGACACCCGCACCACGCTCGACGGCTTGCTGAAGATTGCCGAGGTAGGCGGCCAGCTGGGCTATACGGGCGATGAGGTCGAGGGCTTTACCAAGGCCCTCGATGTGGCCAACCAAGCCCTGGGCGATGACTTTAAGGGTGGCGTAGAAGAGATTGCGACGGAGCTTGGGAAGCTTAATACCGTCTTCGGTAAGCAGCTTGGCACTGACATAGGGGAGAACCTGCTGCACATCGGCTCGGCTCTCAACCAGTTAGGCGCAGTGGGCGCGGCAACTGCACCGCAGCTGGCTGATGTCGCACTTCGGACGGGTGCGGTAGCTGCCAATGCGGGCCTGGGCCTCGATAAAGTGCTCTCTTACGCGGCCGTTTTGCAGGAGGTGGGCTTCTCGGCCGAAACCAGCGGCACGGCCCTTAATAAGCTCTTTTCTACCCTCTCGACTAAAACAAAAGCCTCCTTTGATATCGCGAAGCTGGGCGATGCGAACCTGACGCTCAAAGAATTCAAGCGATTGGTCAACACGGATTTCGAGGGCGCAATTCAAGCGTTTTTGAAGGGCCTCAACGCGGGGGGCAACACCACGACCCGCATGAATGCGCTCCTGGCCACGCTCAAGCTCCAGTCCGGCGAGGCGAAATCGGCTATCGTCAGTTTGGCGGGCAACCTGGAGACGTACGCTGACCGGCAGGCAGTCGCCAACGGCGAACTGAAAACGGGCACTTCGCTGGCCACGGAGGCAGCCGTCAAAAACGGTGACCTGGCTGCCTCGTGGGAGAAGCTGAAAAACAACATTAGCGCTACCCTTACCAGCGGCAAGACGGCCGCGTTCTTTAAAGGGCTGATTGACTTTGCCAAGGATGGTATTTTCTACCAGGAAAAGCTCCAGGAAAGCCTACAGCAGACTGTCGACAAAGCGGTGAGCGCAGGCGTGGCTAGTCGTAGTGTCGCCGCGAGCACGGAGGCTCTGCTGGCCACCTACACCAGCCTGGCTACCAAGACGTCGCGCTCGACGGCCGAACAGCAGCGGCTTACGGCTACCGTGCTGGCCCTGAAAGACCGGTTGGGGGATTCGGTGGTCACCATCAACCAGCAGACCGGGGCCTTTGAGCTCAACACGGCGGCGGTGCAGAAATCCATCAGCACCAACAACGACCTGGCAACTGCCCAGGCGAAAACCCTGGCCCGGCAGCTGCAAGGCCTCAATGAACAGCGTAAGCAGACCCAGGAATTAGAGGCGGCCCTGTCGCAGTCCACCGACGCACGCTCGAACCAATTAGTAGCCGAGATTACGCCCGAGCAGATGGCTCGCGTGGAGCGCTACTTAAGCTTAGCCAAAGAGGGCGGCTATGCCGCGAAGGCCAGCCTATCGGGCTTAGGCAGTGCTGGTGACAATCACATCACGCAAGAGCAGGTTGAATTAGTGAAGTCGCTACAGGCTGAAACCGAGAAGCTGGGAGCGGCTGGCCAGAAGCTGGAGAATATCGACCGCGACCGGGCTATCATTCTGGCAGGCCTCAAAAAGCTACACCTCGACGAGGCGGCGGCACTGGCTCTAGTTGCGCAGGCTACCGGCGAGAACACTCGCAAAACTGACGACGATGTGTTGGCCGACAAAAAGAAAAAGCAGTCGGTGGCCGACGTTGCGAAGGAGGAGTATGAGCTGCAAAAACAGCGGCTTCAGAACCGCATCACCGACCTCGACCGCCAGGCCGACAACCCGGCCAACGACCAAGCGATACGAACGCGGGCGTTGGAAAAAGGCGTAGCGGCTCGCAAGGACCTAGCCGAGTTGGAGCGCGTCGAGCTTATCCGCGAAGCCGCCCAAACCAATAAGGATAAAATCAACGGAGAGGAGGCGACCAACGTAGCGCGCGTCCGGCTGACGGAAGCCTACCAGGCCCAAATCCTGAGGGCTACCCTCGATGGGGATGCCAAGGTCGTGACGCTGCGCAACCACCTGCTCGACCAACTAGCCGAACTGGATAAAATTGGCTTGGAGACGGAGCTCGACGCGGCCGAAAAGGTGCGCGACGATGTAAATAAGAGCTACGACGAGCGGCAGAAGGCGGCCCGCGAAGCCGCCCACGTGCAAATCGAGCAGGCGCAACTCGTGCGCGATGCCGAGATACGCAATGCGCTGGGAGCGCTCGATAAAATCGAGGTTGCCCAGGCTAAGTATCAAGCTGCCCGTGATAAGGC
>CAXUKA010000321.1:0-7691 GCA_964251335.1 uncultured Hymenobacter sp. | reverse complement strand
GTATTGGTGGTCGGATGTTAGTCCCGAAACGGTGGGCAACGGCACCACCACGGGCGGCCTCAACAACATCGGCTTTTCGCCCGATTTCACGAGCACGACGCTGTTTCCTGGCACCCAAGCGGCTACGTTGAACGTGGTGGTGCTCAGCAGCCGCCAGGCCGACGATGCGGTGGTAGCCATGAGCGTATTTCCGAATCCCTCGGCGGGCACTTCCACCATTTCCTACCAAGTTAAAGACGCTGCCCAGCCTGTGGCCGTGCGCGTCACCGATTTATTGGGTCGCAACGTGCGCACCCTGCTGGATGCCACACAAACTCCTGGCATCCATGACCTAAACGTGGCCACCGGCGACCTGAGTACGGGCACTTACCTGGTGCAAGTGCAGGTGGGCGATAAAACCTCTACCCGCCGCCTGGCTGTTAGCCGTTAAGGATGGTAGCGCTGGCAACAGGCTACCTCCGTCGCTGCTGGGCACACCAGCGGCTTTGTTAACCTTTATTAGTTGATGAGAAAATACTTGTTTTTGGCATCGTTGCTAGCTGGCTTTCAAGCTACTGCCCAAACCGCTACGCCCCTATCGGCCACGATGGGCAAGGTGAAGCTAACGGTTGCCCTCGCAGCAGGCCGGCCGACCTACACGGTGGCCTTTGGCCCGAAACCAGTGGTGAATGCCTCGCGGCTGGGCTTGGTTTTTCAGGATGGCAAAGGCTTTGACGGGCCGCTGGCGCTGGCGGGCAGCGAAATAAAAGACGTGGACGAAACCTGGCAGCCGGTGCTAGGCGAGGTCAAAAACATTCGTAACCACTACCAGCAGCTCACGGTGCACCTGCGCCAGACGGCCGCTCCCGGCCGCCGGCTCGACGTAGTGTTTCGCGTGTTCGCCGATGGCGTGGGCTTCCGCTACGAGTTTCCGAGGCAACTGGCGCTGGGCAACTTCGTAGTGACCGACGAGCTGACCGAGTTTGCCCTGCCCGCCGACCACCAGGCCTTCTGGATACCCGGCGACTACGATACCAACGAGTACCTCTACACCAAATCGCGCCTGAGCGCCGTCGATAACTCGCGGCAAGTCAAGGGCTCGGGCGAGATTGCCGTGCGCAACGCCCCCGATGCGCAGGCCGTAGCCACGCCACTTATGCTGAAGGCCGATGACGGGCTGTATCTCAACATCCACGAGGCGGCGCAAGTCAATTACCCGGCCATGCAATTGCACGTCGACAAGGCCAGCCACCGCCTCACGGCCCGGCTGGTGCCCGATGCGGTGGGCACCAAAGCCTTTCTGCACGCGCCGGCGCACACACCCTGGCGCACGCTCATCGTGAGCGACAAGGCCACCGAAATCTTGGCTTCTAAGCTGATTCTCAACCTCAACGAACCCAGTAAAATCGCCGATACGGGCTGGATTAAGCCCATGAAATTTGTGGGCGTGTGGTGGGAAATGCAGATTGGCAAGAGCGACTGGAAATATGCCGAAAGCATTGATACAGTTGATGCCCAGGGGCATCTTATTCCTACCGGCCGCCACGGAGCGAACACGCAAAACGTGAAGCGCTACATCGACTTCGCAGCTAAGCACGGTATCCAGGGCGTGCTGGTAGAAGGCTGGAACGTGGGCTGGGAAGACTGGTTCGGCAATTGGAAGGAGAATGTATTCGACTTCGTAACGCCTTACCCAGATTTCAACGTGCAGGAAATCAGCGATTATGCCAAGAGCAAAGGCGTGCAGATGATAATGCACAACGAAACCTCGGGCTCGGCCACCAACTACGAGCAGCACTTCGACACGGCCTACCAGTTTATGAATAAGTACGGCTACCCGGCCGTGAAAACCGGCTACGTGGGCCGCATCATTCCGCGCGGCGAGCACCACGACGGGCAGTGGATGAGCAACCACTACGTGCGGGTGGCCGAGATGGCCGCCAAGCACCACGTCACGGTCGATATGCACGAATCGGTGCGCCCCACCGGCCTCAATCGTACCTACCCCAACTGGGTGGCCGGCGAGGCGGGACGCGGCAACGAATACAACGCCTTCAGCACCGGCAGTCCACCTGAGCACGAGACGATTATGCCTTTCACCCGCTTCATGGGCGGGCCGATGGACTACACGCCCGGCATCTTCAAGCTCCAGAACTTCGAGCCCACCGGCAAGCGCCGGGTACAAACTACGCTGGCCAAGCAACTGGCGCTGTACGTGGTGCTGTACTCGCCCCTGCAAATGGCCGCCGACCTGCCCGAAAACTATGAGGCGCATCGCGATGCTTTCCAGTTTATCAAGGACGTGCCCACCGACTGGGACGACACCCGCATCCTGGCTGCCGAGCCCGGCGACTATCTCACTACCGTGCGCAAAGCCAAAGGCAAAGACGAGTGGTATCTGGGCAGCATCACCGACGAGCAGGCCCGCCAGCAGCCCATCAAGCTGGATTTCCTGACACCGGGCGTGCGCTACGAGGCCACCATTTATGCCGACGGTGCTGATGCCGACTGGCAGAAGAATCCGGCGAGCTACCAGATTAGCAAGCAAGTCGTTACCAGCAAATCAGCGCTGGCACTCAAGCTTGCGGCGGGCGGCGGAGCGGCGGTGAGCTTCAAGCCGGTAGGCAAGTAACTCGCGCATACCTCACCCCCGGCCCCCTCTCCTTAGGGAGAGGGGGAGCCGATTGCAAGCGAACGTTTGTTGTCGTCAAAGAATCGTCAGGCTCCCCCTCTCCCCAAGGAGAGGGGGCCGGGGGGTGAGGTTCCTCGCGCCTGCATACTCCTTTTCTAAAAAATTACCATCCCCACCCATATGCCCTTTCTACCCAGCGCATTCAAAACCACTCTCGCCTTCCTGCTGACTGCCGGCACTCTCGCCGCTTGCCGGCCCGACGAGCCGCAGCCACCTACCGACCCCATTTCGGTAACCCCAACCCCACCGCAGTACGGCACACCCTTCGTCGGCGTGCCCAACCGCGAGGATGCGGTGATTTACCAGGTGAATATGCGGGCCTTTAGTCAGAGCGGCAATTTTGCGGGCGTTACGGCGCGGCTCGATTCTATCAAGGCCATTGGCGTTAACGTGCTATACCTCATGCCCATCTACCCGGTGGGCACGGTGAAGTCGGTCAACTCGCCCTACTGCGTGAAGGATTACACGGCCGTGAATCCCGAGTTTGGGACGCTCGCCGACCTGCGCACGCTGGTCGATGGTGCGCATAGCCGCGGCATGAGCGTAATGCTGGACTGGGTGCCCAACCACACCAGTTGGGACAACGCCTGGGTGACGACCCACCCCGATTGGTACCTGCGCGACGCGGCCGGCAACATCCTTTCGCCGCCCAATACCAACTACACCGACGTGGCCCAGCTCGACTTCAATAATTCGGCCATGCGTCTGGCGTTGATTTCGGCCATGAAATCGTGGGTCTACACCGCCAACGTCGATGGCTTCCGCTGCGACTACGGCGACTACCAGCCCACCGACTTCTGGAAGCAGGCCACCGATACGCTTCACAGTATCAAGACGCATAAGCTGTTGCTGCTGAACGAGGGCACCCGGAGCGCCAATTTCACGGTGGGCTTCGACTACAATTTCGGGTTTAATTTCTACGGCGGCCTGCGTAGCGTATACCTCAACAACGCCGCTGCGACCACGCTCGACGCGTTCAATACCAGTGAGTACGCCAGCGCCGCCACCACCCAGCAAGTGGTGCGCTACACCACCAACCACGATGTAAACGGCTCGGATGGCACGCCGGTGACGCTGTACGGCGGCAACGCGGGGGCCATGTCCGCCTTCGTTATTGCGTCCTGCTACAAGGGCGTTCCCTTCGTGTATAACGGCCAGGAGGCCGGCATGACCACGCCCATCACCTTCCCCTTCACCACGGTGAAAGTGCAATGGGGTGCGCATTCCGACGTGAAGCGAGCGTACCAGCAGCTCCTGACGGCCCGTGCCGCCAGCCCGGCGCTCCAGCACGGCACGCCCGTATCGTACAGCACCAGCACTGTCTGCGCCTTCACCAAAACAGCCGGCAACGACCAGGCATTGGTGCTGGTGAATGTGCGCAACACGCCGACTCAATACACGGTGCCCGGCACCCTGGCCAACACCACCTGGACCAACGCTTTGCAGGGCGGCATCGTGACGCTCGGCAGCCAGTACACGTTGCCCGCCTACGGCTACGTAATCCTGAAAAAATAACCGGCCACCAGCCGGGCTGCCACGCCGCTGTATCGCGCCGACTTACGGCGTGGTGCAGCGGTGTTTGCTTTCTGGAAATCGGGCAACTCTTGGACTATCCTGCCTTGGCAGGCTGCCGTTGCGTGCGAACCCATGCTAATATGCTATAAGAACATGCCAAAAGGCAAGACAAGGCGGGGGCCGGCAGTGCCAATCTTTGTACCCCATTCCCTACCCTCCTGCCATTCTCAATGGTTTTTCGTGCGCTTCACACAGCTTTATTGGTGGCGCTGGCCAGCCAGCACAGCGCAGCGCAAACCCTGACGGTAGCCAACCTCCGCTGCGCCTGGCAGCCCCACCCGCTGGGCGTGCAAAGCACGGCACCCGCCCTGAGCTGGCAGCTGCGCTCCGACCAGCGCAACGTGCTGCAGACGGCCTACCGCATTCTGGTTTCGGACGATAAGCGCACGCTCAGCCAGCACCTCGGCAACGTCTGGGATTCGGGTAAAATCACGACCGGCACCTCGCTGCAAATCAGCTACGCCGGCCAGCCGCTGGCCTCGGCCCGTACCTACTACTGGCAGGTGCAGGTGTGGGACAATCAGGGCCACACTTCGGCATGGAGCGAGCCGGCCGAGTGGCAGATGGGCCTGCTGCATGCAGAAGACTGGCAAAATGCCCAGTGGATAGCCTACGACCAGCTGCCCGCCGAGCGCGTGGACGTGCTGCCCGTGGATGGCGCTAAAGACACCTACAACGGCAACAACGTGCAGCCGCTGCTGCGCAGACAGTTCACCGCCAGGAAGAACGTGCGCCAAGCCACGCTGTTTATCAGCGGCCTGGGCCAGTTTGAGGCGTTGCTGAATGGACAGAAAATCGGCAATCACTTCCTCGACCCCGGCTGGACGAAGTACGACCAGCAGGCGCAGTACGTGACCTTCGACGTAACCAGCCAGCTGCACAGCGGCGCGAACGCGCTGGGCGTCATGCTCGGCAACGGCTTTTACTACGTGCCACCCGTGAAGGAGCGCTACCGCAAGCTGAAAGTAGCCTTCGGATATCCCAAGCTGCTGTGCCGGCTGGCGATTGAATATCAGGACGGCTCGCGGGAAGACATTGTCAGCGATAAAAGCTGGAAAACGGCGACCGGTCCGATTACCTTTTCGAGCATCTATGGCGGCGAAGATTATAACGCTACGCTAGAGCAGGCCAATTGGGCTACGCCGAAGTTTGATGACAAAAGCTGGCGGCCGGTAATAGCAGTAGATGGCCCGGCCGCGCTGGTGGCGCAGCAGCAGGAGCCGTTGCAGGTTTTTGAAACCTTTAAGCCAAAAAGCATTACGCAGGCCCAGTCCGGTAAGTGGGTGTACGACTTCGGGCAGAATGCTTCGGGCATCGTGGAGCTGCAAGTGAAAGGCCACCGGGGCGACACCGTGCGCCTCGCGCCCGCCGAGCTACTGGCCGCCGACAAAACGGTGAACCAGAAAAACAGTGGCCGGCCGTATTATTTCACCTATGTGCTGAAAGGCAGCGGCGTGGAAACGTGGCGGCCACGATTCAGCTACTACGGTTTCCGCTACGCGCAATTGACGGGTGGCGTGCCACAGGGCCAGCCCAACCCCGGCGGCCAGCCGGAAGTCGTGAGTCTCACGGCTTTGCACACGCGCAACGCGGCGGCGCGGGTGGGCGAGTTTTCGTGCTCAAATGAGCTACTGAATAAAACCAACACGTTGATTGACTGGGCTATCAAAAGCAACATGGCCAGCGTATTTACCGATTGCCCGCACCGCGAAAAGCTGGGCTGGCTCGAAGAAACGCACCTCATGGGCGCGTCGATGCGCTACGGCTACGACATTGCCACGCTCTGCCGCAAGACCATTGCCGACATGCAGGCCTCGCAGCTGGCGAGCGGACTGGTGCCCGAAATCGCGCCCGAGTACGTCAAGTTTGAGTGGGGCGGCGACATCTTCCGCGACTCGCCGGAGTGGGGCAGCGCCAGCATTATCCTGCCGTGGTACGTGTACCAATGGTACGGCGACCGGCAGGTGCTCGAAAGCAGCTACCCCATGATGCAGCGCTACGTGGCCTACCTCGGCACACAGGCCAATAACCATATCATTACCAAAGGCTTGGGCGATTGGTACGACCTTGGCCCCAAGCCGCCGGGCACCTCGCAGCTCACGCCGATGGGCGTAACGGGCACGGCCACTTATTACTACGACCTCTGTATTCTGGTCAAAATTGCCCGTTTGCTGGGTAAAACCGACGATGCAGCTAACTATGAGAAGCTGAGCGCGGAAGTAAAAACCGCCTTCAACGCAAAATTTTTCAACCCCCAAACCAAGCAGTACGCCACCGGCAGCCAAGCCGCCAATGCGATGGCCGTATACATGGGGCTGGTAGCGCCGCAGGATAAAGCGGCCGTAGTTGAAAACATCGTGCAGGATATTCGCAGCCGCAACAACGCGCTGACAGCCGGCGACATAGGCTACCGCTACCTGCTGCAGGTGCTCGACGAAGCAGGCCGCTCGGATGTAATTTTTGCCATGAACAGCCGCACCGAGGTACCCGGCTACGGCTACCAGTTGGCGCACGGGGCAACGGCTCTCACCGAGTCGTGGGCCGCGCTGCCCACGGTGTCGAACAATCACCTCATGCTGGGCCACCTCACGGAATGGCTCTACGGCGGGCTGGCCGGCATCCGCCCGGCCGAGGATGCGGTGGCGTTCAATAAAATCGACATTCGGCCCGAGCCGGTGGGCGACGTTACCAGCGCCAAAGCCAGCCATCAGTCGCCCTACGGCCTGATTGCCGACGAGTGGAAGAAGTCTGCTACTGGCTTTGAGCTGACGGTAATGATTCCGGCTAATACCACGGCTACCATTTACCTGCCGGCGGCGGCTTCGGCGCGCATCACGGAAGGCGGCCAGCCGCTGGAAAAGCATCCGGAGTTACAGTCGCTGGGCTTCGCCGAAGGCCGGGCGCGCATCAAGGCCGGCTCAGGGACTTATCATTTTGAGGTTAACTCAACCTTGTAGTTGTATGAAAATTAAGCTCGCATTTCTCTTGTTACTCAGCGGCCTCGGTCCGGCGGCATGGGCGCAGAAACCAGTGCCGAAGGAGGTGCCATCTGCCGAAATGCAAAAGGTGTACGAGGAGGTAAAAACGCCCTACAAGTACGGCCTCGTGCTCGTTACCGACGACAATAAGAAGAAGATGGACTGCCCCAGCGTATTCCGCAAAAACGGGCAGTGGTGGATGACCTACATCATCTACGACGGGCGCGGCTACGAAACCTGGCTGGCGCAGAGCAAAGACCTACTAAAGTGGGAAACGAAGGGTAAAATCCTCTCCTTCACTGGCTCTACCGAATGGGACACCAACCAGAAAGCCGGCTATGTGGCTTTGCAGGACCCCAAGTGGGGCGGCAGCTACGAGTGGCAGCCCTACGCAGGCAAATACTGGCTGTCGTATTTCGGCGGCAACGCGCGGGGGTATGAGAAGGGGCTGGTATCCAGCAGTCTGG
>CAXUKA010000320.1:0-7709 GCA_964251335.1 uncultured Hymenobacter sp. | reverse complement strand
AGGAGGGTGATGCTGGTCAGACCGTAGTAGAAAAGTTTGAGCGGGAGGCGGCCCGTTGTGAGTACGCATTAGTTATCAGTTCACCCGACGACGAAGGCCGGCTGCGGTCTAAAACCCGGAAAGTCAGTAGCCAAGGGGAATTAAAGCCCCGGGCGCGACAAAACGTGGTGCTGGAACTAGGATACTTTTTAGCCAAGCTGGGCCGCGCCAATGTCTTCCGGCTCCATACTGACAGCCTGGAAATGCCCAGTGATCTGGCAGGCATCGTCTACCAGCCCGGTAACACCAACTGGCAGCACAAGTTAGTGCGCGAACTGCGCGATGCCGGGTTCATCATCAGCCAGGCTGCTGCTGACCGGCTTTAAGCGACAGACGTAAACAGACGGGCCACTTATAGTTTTAAAGCGACTTATTGACGCCAAACGTTTCTAATTCCATAAAATTTGAAGCATAATATTCGGGGTCAATTTTTCGCTTCAGCAGCTTATAAAAGCTTTCATCGTGAATTGAAATAACAACTTGCTGATTCAATCCTTTCTCAGATGTGATAACTCGTATCAAGTCGATGAAAGACAACGTGTTGATGCTATCTAGGAATTGTATTGGGTCATCCATAAAGATTGTATTAACAACCTTATTATCATTTTGGAGTGATTTGGCTAAAAAGATACTTAGTGATAAGATATTAATCTGAGCAGCGCTAAAATACACAACCGGAGCTTTGCTATTGCCAAGCTTTGAATTGTTTTTAACTAATATATCCAGCTTCGCCTTATCACCATCAAGTTCAGGTACAAATTTAATTTCCTTCAAAGTGGGGTGAGGTTCAACCTTTTGATAAATATCATTTATTAGCTTCTCATTGAATTCTTTATGAATTTTCTTTTCAATATATAAAATAGACTTTTCCCTAGCAGCATCTAACTCTTTTAGTGCATTAATAACTTTTGCCAATTCTGCTTGTATGTCAAGTAATTGCGAATTGAGTTCTATGCTTTTCTTGAGCGACTCCACAAAACTGATAAGGTCATTGAATCTGCTGCTGGCTAGGCTTAGCGAGGTGAGCTTTTGATTAATGTCATTTGATTTTTTTGCAAGCTCAGCAAGGCTTGGTTCATTATCCGTACTATTCATAGCTTTCGTCCAGTCGGCAGTATACAACTCTATCTCCTTTACTGTACGCTTCCCTATTCGATAAGCCAGTGGTAGGCAGAGGTTAAGCGGCTTGTTTAAATTCAAGTGGGGTCATAAAATTCAAGGCCTGGTGCGGCCGCTGCGTATTGTAGTCGTGCCGCCACTCGTCCACCAGCTGGCGCACGTGGGCCAGCGAGCGAAACAAGTGGGCGTCGAGCAGTTCGCGGCGAAACGAGCCGTTGAAGCGTTCGATGTAGGCATTCTGCGTCGGCTTGCCGGGCTGAATCCAGTGTAGGATAACACCTTGCTGCTCACACCACTCGCTCAATTTGGTACTGATAAATTCAGGGCCGTTATCGGTGCGCAACTGTGCAGGACAGCCATAGCACTCGACTAAGCGCGTCAGCACCTGCACGACGCGACTGGCAGGTAAGGAGAAGTCTATCTCCACGCCTAGCAGTTCGCGGTTGTAATCATCAAGCACATTGAGCGTGCGGAACCGGCGGCCATCGGTTAATACGTCGCTCGTAAAGTCGAGCGACTAGCACCCATTAGCGGCCTCGGGCACGGCTAAGGGCTGCTTCACGCGGGCTGGGACGCGCTTTTTCAGGCGTCGAGGCAGGTTTAGCGCTAGCGCCCGATAAATGCGTAGCGTGCGTTTGTGATTGATTACCAGTCCATTTTTGCGTAAGCGATGGTGCAGCTTCCAGAACCCCCAGCCCGGATGCCGCCCACTTAACGCCCGCAGGGCTTGCTGCACGGGTTCGTCCTCACGCCCGCGCGCCACCGGGTGGTAGCTGCCGCGCGCCAGCCCTACCAGGGCACACGCCCGGCGCTGGCTCCAGCCTTTACTTACTAAGCCCTGCGCTGCCTGGCGCCGCGCCGCAGGGCTACTTACTTTTTTCGCAGTATCTCCTTGATAGCCTGATTCTCCAAGCTCAGGTCCGCGAACATCTGCTTGAGTTTACGATTCTCCTCTTCCAGGTGTTTGAGGCGGGTGAGCTCGGCCACGCTAGCACCCGCATACTTGCTTTTCCACGCCTAGAAGGTGGCCTCGCTCAGGCCGTGCTCGCGCACAATTTGAGCCACCGTCTGCCCGTTGGCTTGCTGCTGTAAAATGGCCACAATCTGGGCCTCGCTGAATCGTCCTTTTTTCATTTTGCAGTCGTCAGGTAGGGAAAGTTACGCCTTTCTCTATCCACAACTGGCGCTCGATTCGGGTAAGCGTACAGGCCTAGTCCCCGTTGGCCAGGGGCAAGTAGGTAATGTCGCTGACCCAGACCTGGTTAGCCCGTGTAGGTTTGGGCTGGTCAAGCAGCCGGTTCGGGGCGCAGCGCAGCCCATGGGTTGAATCAGTCGTGCGCCGGGTAAAAGCCTTGGGTTACAGTGCCTGTAAGCCTCGCCGGCGCATGGCCGTACGCAGGCGCTGCCACCCGACGCGATAGCCCTTGCGGCGCAGTTCGACGCGTAGCCGACGCGTCCCATAACAGCGTTTATGCACGCCAAATACCTTAACCAACGCCTTTTCCCAAGCTGGTTCTGACTGATTTACTACCTGCTGCTGAGCTTGTTGCCACGTGTAGTAGCCACTGACGGGTACTTGCACCAACTGGCAGAGCAGGCGCACTGAGTGATGACCCCGCTTCGCCTCGATAAAGCGGTAACGGCTCATTGGTCGGGTGTCTGTGAGAAGATGGCAATGGCTTTTTTTAAAATTTCCAATTCCTGAGCCTGTCGCCGATTGGCGGCGCGCAACTGGCGCAACTCAGCCGCTGTGGCGGGGTCCAACTCCGCCCCACGTGCCGCCGCCACGGGCGTGAGGGCTTCCTTTTGCCACTTATAAATGGTTTGGGGTCGATATTGAGGGCGCGCGCCGCGGCTTGGGTCGAGCGGCTTTCATCGGCCAGGCGCAGGGCCTTGGCGCGGAAGGCCGCATCGTAGCGCCGACGTTTGGTGGGTGCAGGAGTGTCTTTCATGACGTGCGAAAGTTAAGCCCCTATTCTGTCCAGATTTACCCGACCACCCCACAAGTACTTCCCAGCAGCGCCCGCACAACGCAGGCAATACGACGCAGTATCCAGCGTAGTCAGCAAAAGCCTCCAAACGCTAACCAAGCGCCACAGCATCGACTTTAAAACGCTTGCTAAGTGGCGTAAGCGCATCACTACGACTGACGCACCCGTGGGGCCAAAGCCTACCTCGACGGTGCTCACAGTCGAAGAAGAGGCCGTCGCCTTTCGCCAGCATACCTTACTGCCCCTGGATGACTGTCTCTACGCACTGTAAGAAACCATCCCGCACCTCGCGCGCTTGGCGCTGCACCGCTGTTTTGAGCGCCACGGGGTGAGCCGCCTGCCGTTGAGCGAGGACGGGCTGTCTACGCCAAAGAAAAAATTTAAGGACTATCCCATTGGTTACCTGTACGTCGATTTTGCCGAAGTCCGCACCGAGGAAGGCCGCCAGTACCTCTTTGTTGCTATCAACTGCACCAGCAAAGTGGCGTTTGCCGAGTTGCAGCCGCGGGCCACGAGCATACTAGCGGCCGATTTCCTGTGCCGGGTGTTGGAAAAACTGCCTTACGAAGCACATAGTGTGCTAACCGACAGTGGGGTGCAGTTTACCCTGCAACCTCATCAGTGGTTTCTAGGTGGCCATAGCTTTGCCCGCATTTGCCGCGCTTTCGGGGTGGAACATCGGCTGTCCAAGCCGTCCCATCTCTGGACGAATGAACAGGTCGAGCGCTTCAATCGCACCCTCATGGAGGCGACTATGCAAGGCTACCATCACGAGTCTAAGGCCCAACTTAACGAGTACATACAGAGCTTTTTGCTGGCTTACAATCGCGCCAAGCGACTCAAACGCTTACGGGGGCTGACTTCGCGCGAATATGTGTGTGCCTAGTAGCAGAAAAATCCTACTATATTCATCCAAGACCCGACCCAGCTCACCCCGGGACTATACACCTAGACCATCCCGAAGGAGGAGCATAAGTGTTATTCAACTTGACTATTTTTGCATTTCAAACGTCATTTCCTGCCTGATATTCACATCAGAATCATATATGCCGAATTTTATCAAGCCTGTTGACTTACTATTTAAAGCAGCAGCCGTTGTTGCTCTCTGTCTATCGAGTTTTTTACATTTTACGCAACACCCACTGAAGATAGCTTACGTTGATTCAACCCGATTACTGAGCGATTATCAGGGTATGGTTGATGCTCGTCGGGACTATTATCACCAGCAGCAGGAATGGAAGCGTAATCTTGATACTTTGAAGGCTGAAACAACTCGCAGTTTACTAGACTATCGCAAGAAGCAATTAGCCCTTGCACCTGCTCAACGCCAAGAAACGGAGATTGAGTTACGTGTTCGGCAGCAGCAAGTTATCAATTATCAGCGGGCTATACAGGGCCGAGATAATGAAGCTCAAGAAAAGCTCACTCATGTAGTGGTAGATAGTACCAATGCTTTTTTAAAAAGATATGGCAAGCAACATGATTACGACTTAGTATTGCTTACTTCCGAAGGAGACAATATTGCGTATTCTAAGGATGGATTTGATATTACAACACCGGTTTTGAAAGAGCTTAATGATAAGTACAGTAAGAGCAAGTAATTTTTCTGTTAGTTGTACGCTTCCCCATTCGGTAAGCCAGTGGTAGGCAGATGTTAAGCAGCTTTATCTCCTCCCATTTATTGGACCACTCAAAAGTAGCGCATCAGGCGTTCTAAAGCTCGACAGTAGTGGCGACAGCCACTACTTCACCGGGCGTTAAATTCTGTAAGGAGTTGTGAGGCCGAAAGCCGTTATATTTTTGGCGCCAGTGCTCGATTTTCTCTTGTGCATCGGTCAGCGACAGAAACCAGTGTACGTTCAGACACTCGTCGCGAAAGCTGCCTTTGAACGACTCAATGTACGGGTTATCTGTGGGTTTACCTGGTCGGGAAAAGTCCAGCGTGACGTGCTGGTCGTAAGCCCAGCGGTCGAGCGCCTTGCTGCTAAACTCACTGCCATTATTAACCTGGATACGCTCAGGCACCACGCCTACTTCCTAGTGTAAGCGTTGCATGACGGCTACCGCGTCTTCGCCTTCGAGTGACTGGCCAACATGAATAGCCAGGCATTGGCTACTATAGTTAACGACTATCATTAAGGCGCGGATTTTGCGCCCATTGAAGAGGTTGTCGGCCACGAAGTCTAGGCTCCAACACTGGTGCAGACGCCCCAGCGGCAGCCGCTCTAAGCGGTGCGCCGCGGCGCGATTACGTCGGGGGCGCTTACTATGTAAGCTCAAGCCTTCCAAGCAATAAAGTCGATGCACACGTTTATTATTGTCGGGCCAGCCCTCGCGGCGTAGCAGGATGTAAAGGCGCTGGCTGCTGTAACGAACCCGCACTTGGGCCAGTTCACGCAAGCGCTGGCGCAGCACGTGGCATTGCGGGTGAGGCGCACCACGGCCGACTCGACTTTCCAGTTCATGCAAGCGCTGGCGCAGCACGGTGTCGTCTCGGTGGTGCGCTTTATAGGCCCAACTGACGCGTTGTAAACAAATGACGCGACAGGCTCGGCGGGCCGAAATGCGATAGGCGTCAATCAAGTAGTGAGTCGCGTGCCCAGCGGCCCGGGCTTCAAACCTTTTTTTGAGCACGTCCTGCAGCATCTGCTTGTCGAGGCTTAGGTCGGCTACCAACTGCTTCAGGTGCTGGATTTCCTCTTCTAATTGTCGGAGTCGCCGTAGTTCGGGCACGCCTAAACCACCGTACTTTTTCTTCCAGTTGTAGTGAGTAGCCTCGCTGATACCCATTTTCCGGCACACTTTGGCGACGGTGATGCCGGTGTCGGCTTGGCGCAGAGCGAACACAATTTGGGCCTCGGTGAACTTGGTCTTTTTCAGGGCACTGGCTCTTGGTTTTAAGGTACGACAAGTGCCCTATTTTCTCTACATTTAGCTTGACCTAGTTTTCTGGGAGGAGGTCACGGCCGCCGTAGGCTTACCAAGCCTGACTAGGCTAGGCGCAGAGGCATCCGGGGGCTGGCCCAGTTAAGTCATGAACCAAGCTTACGCCTCGGCATCAAGGTAGTGCAGGCGGCTCCCCTTAGCCGATTTAGCAGCAAACGAGTTGGTCTGGTGCTCGTGGCGCAGTAACTTTTTGAAAAATAATACGCTCACCTCAAAGCGGGTGGCAACGGTAACTTGGCAAACGCTCGGTTGGTGGTAGGCCACCGCCATGCGGGTGTGTAAATCAAGCAAGTAGCTAAGGGTGACGTAGGTACGTAAGCTCCTGAAACAAGGACAAGTCGTTCACAAATCGGTTACAACTCAGGAAATACTATCGTTCCTCAATGGATAAATTATATGATAACAACTCTTTTTTGAAATCTTCAAAAAAGAGTTTATCATCTTCTATGAATACATTCTTGGAATTTTTTAGTATTAAATGTTTTCCTTCCAAATTACTAGATTTCTGAGATATAACAAGTAAACAATCAGCAAAAGTGTGAAAGCTATGGCCTATATACCCCCGTTCCCCAAAAAACTCTTCACTCACCAAGTATAAGATATCTCTATACTCTTTCACCTTTAACATGTCTATTTCATATACATCTTTTTCGATGATTTCTGAGCTAACTGATGAATAGTATTGGCAAGCTGCTATGTAGTCTTCTTTTAAGATGCCATTTGATGGCAGGCTGAACCATGCGCACTTTTCACCTTTCTCCCAAATGCTGAATATATCAACAATGCCTTGTCTATATTCTTCTCCAAAATCATTGTAAACAAGGCCATAAATCCATTTTAAATGGTCTTCAAAATCCAATAATAAAATACTGAACTCGTATATAGGATTAAATTTATTGTGCTTTGTGAAACATCCAACCCTAACTGATAGCCTATCCCTATCAGAGAAGCTTATTTCTTTCTTAGAACGCACATTCTGAAAAAAGAACTTTCTAGCTGTAGAAGTAGCATAAGGATATAGTGCGATATGATCGCATTTTGCATATTCTTCTCTATCAAGATATAAGCTAATACTTATCAATTTTTCCATGATTATTTAGTTGGTTTTAGGAATGAATTCATGCACAGACTTATAGTGGTCTGTTGAATAGCCATACTTATAAATATCATTTCCAGCTTTATCAACACCGGTTTTTAATTTTAAAATTCTATATGTGTTTGACTCGCCAGGGACATTCACTCCATACTCAGTCGCACCTGCCCATTTTCGCTCAGTTGCTGTATTAGTTCTATTCCCAAAGACTGCCTGTGCACCGTTCTTGTCCAATTGAGGTTTGCCACGGCCAGCAACAACTTCTTTAATTTCTTTGTTTATCTGTGCCGCTCCTTTTTTACCATTTTTGAGAACTACTTGTTCAAAACAACTATTATGCACTAGTATTTTATCAGTGCTGACCAAAAAGTTATGGTCTTTATAGCTTTCGAGATTATATACCCTTTGTCTGCCTTTGGACTTGGAACTGGATTGTAGAGTTGTTAAACCTATGTGGGTTTTTACTTTTTCGCCCACATGCAAATCCTTTGCCCTAGTCCAACCGCCCCGGTCAATAGACC
>CAXUKA010000319.1:0-7710 GCA_964251335.1 uncultured Hymenobacter sp. | reverse complement strand
ATTTATAAGTAATGACAAATTCTCCCGCACAGCCCGACGACCTCGAAACCCGCATCCGCCGCAAGCTGGAGCGCCAGCATTTTATGCACCTCATCGGGGCCGACCTTACCCATATTGCGCCCGGTCGCATCGAGGCTGAGCTGGACCTGGGCCAGCAGCATCAGCAGCAGCGCGGCTTTGCCCACGGTGGGTTGGTAGCGACAATGGCCGACTTGGCGGCGGGCTTCGCTGCCGTCACGCTCGTGCCCGATGGCGTGGGCGTAGTGACGGCCGAGCTTAAAGTGAGCTACTTAAATCCCGGCGTGGGCTCACGCCTGAAAGCCATCGGCTGGGTGCTGAAAGCCGGGCGACGGCTGCACTTCTGCGAGTCTGAGGTGTGGTGCGATGGCGTGCTCATTGCCAAGGCCACAGCCACGATGGCGGTGGTGGAATAGCTGCCGGGCAATTTCAGGTAACTACAGAACAGTAGGGCCTGCGCCTGGTCGGTTCTTTGCCGATAATCATTGCTTTCTCCCACCCATGAAAATTGTTGTTGCGCTGCTAGCCAGCTGCTTGGCCACTGCGTTGCTGCCCGGCCCCACCAAAACCTCCCCGCAGAAGGCGGCCCCGCCCAAAGACTACGTCATCACCCAGTTTGGGGCTAGCATCGACAGCACTAAGCTGAATACGAAAGCTATTCAGCAAGTTATCGACAAGGCGAGTGCCAGCGGTGGCGGCACAGTCGTAATTCCGAAAGGCGTATTTCTGAGCGGGGCTTTGTTTTTCAAGCCCAACACGCAGCTGCGCCTGCTGGAAGGCGCGAAGCTAAAAGGCTCCGATAACATTGCCGACTACCCGCTGGGGCCATCGCGCATGGAGGGCCGAAAGCTGCCATATTATGCGGCGCTCGTCAATGCCTATCAGGTCAATAACTTCAGTATCAAAGGCCCCGGCACCATCGACGGCAACGGGCTACAATTTTGGAAGGCTTTCTGGGCGCACCGCGATTCGTTGCAGAAAGTCGGCAAATCGTCGACCAACCTGGAGGTGCACCGGCCCCGGCTGCTTTTCATTTGGGGCTGCGATAAGGTGACTATTCAGCAAGTGAAGCTGCACAATTCTGGCTTCTGGACCACGCACTTGTACCAGTGTACCAATGTGCTTATTGAGGGGTGCGATATCCGCTCGCCCTTCCGGCCGGTGAAAGCCCCGAGCACCGATGGCGTGGATATTGATGTCTGCAAGCACGTTACCATCCGGAATTGCTACATCTCCGTCAACGACGATGGCGTGTGCATGAAAGGCGGCAAAGGCCCCGACGCACAGAAACTCCCAGAAAATGGTCCAATAGAAGATGTGCTGGTAGAGAACTGCACCTTCGGCGAAGTACACGCAGCCCTGACCTGCGGCAGCGAGTGCATTC
This sequence comes from uncultured Hymenobacter sp., assembly GCA_964251335.1. Lineage (GTDB taxonomy): Bacteria > Bacteroidota > Bacteroidia > Cytophagales > Hymenobacteraceae > Hymenobacter. The sequence continues at coordinate 6,308 of CAXUKA010000319.1, read as the reverse complement.
ACGACAACCGCATCACGATGCGCAACTGCAAAATGGACAATGACCGACCGGTGCTGCTCTTCAAAATGCGCCCCGATACCTATCAGCTCTACGAAAACATTACCGTGGAAAACATCACCGGCAAGTGCGGCACTATCGTCAGCTTGTCGCCGTGGACGCAATTTTTCGATATGGCCGGCAGCACGGAAAAGCCCTTCGGCACTATCCGCAACATTCGCATTGCCAATGTTAAAGTGGAGTGCCGCGAGCTTGCGCTGCTCGCCGGCAACCCCACGGATAAAGTGGAGAATATTGCCTTTGAGAATGTAACCGCTACGTCGCCCAAAGCGACGTTCACGAATAAGTATCCGAGCGTGAAGTTTGAGAACGTGACGCTAAATGGCTCACCGGTGAAATAGCCTGTTTTTCATTGCGCGCAAAGCAAAGCAAAGCAATCGCACCTGACGAGCCTTACGGGTACTCGTCAGGTGCGATTGCTTTGCTCGTAATAACAGTTTTTGTAATAGGCTGCCAAGCAGATGCCTGGCTAGTTGCTCGCTGTAGAAGCTCTGGGCAGAAGCCTGGCCGGTAGCTCCACGCTCTGGCTGGCTAGCAGCGGCTTCTTATCGATAATAGCCCCGAACAGCAGGCGAGCGGCCTCTCGGCCAATCTCGTGAGCGGGCTGGGTGATGGTGGAAAGGGCCGGCGACAGCAGCGAGGCGATTTCGAGGTTGGAAAATCCGATAACCTTGATATCCTGCGGAATGGCGCGGCCCAGTTCCTGGCAAGCCTGATACGAGCTGAGTGCCAGCCGCCCGGTCGAGGCAAAGAGCCCATCAATATCGGGCCGCCGCTGCAAAAGCGCCTTGATGCGGGCCACATTTTCGGTATTTGAGGTACCGCCTTCCAGCACCAGGTCGGAGTCGAGGGGCAGGCCGTGGGCGAGCAGCGCTGCTTCATAGCCTTGCTGCCGCTGGTTGCCAATCGATAATTTACTCGACATCAATAGGTAAGCCACGCGGCGACAGCCAGCCGCGAGCAAGTGCTCGGTGGCTTGGTAGGCGGCCTCGAAGTCGTTGGTCGTTACCGTAGCTGTATCCACGGTTTCGCTCACGCGGTCGAAAAATACCAGCGGCACGCCCCGGCTGCGCAGCTGCTCGAGGTGAGCCGGCCCTTGGGTTTCGCCGGCCAGCGAAATAAGCACGCCATCGACCCGGCCCCTCGTGAGCTGCCGGGTCACGTCGGCTTCGAGGTCGTAGCTATCGTGGGTGAGGCAGATGAGCGTGTGGTAGCCATTCTGGCGAGCAATTTCCTCGATACCATCAATGGCCTGCGAAAAAAACTGGTCATTGACCTCGGGCACCACCACCCCAATGGTGTGGCTCAGCTGGTTGCGCAGCCCGCTGGCGTAGGCGTGGGGCTGGTAGTGCAGTTGGGCCGCCATAGCCTGCACGCGGTGCTTGGTTTCAGCGCTGATATCGGAGCCGTTGCGCAGCGCCCGCGACACGGTAGAAGAAGCCAGACCTAGCTGTTGGGCCAATTGCTTCAGGGTAACTGAGGACACGGAGAGGGTAGGGTAGGAATTAGGGGATGCAAGCTAAGCATGAAGCTGGGATAAATGGGTGCGCTGCCCCAAGCAAAATGACGAGGTTTTGACTAGCTAAAGCCGCTTGCCTACCTTAGCTACGTCGAGGAGCGCAGCAGCTATGCCGGTTACCGCAGTCGCGATGAAGCAGCAAGAAACTATGTATTACGCATGCTGGGTGCGCTGGCAGCAGGCCAATGGGTTTCTACTGTGGCAAAACCCACCCGAGCCAGCGCGCGAGGCTGTTTGGATTGATGAGCAGGGGAGAGTGCCACTTTTTAAAACCCAACCGGCCTTAGCCAGCTTTGCCGAGCGGTTGGGCTACAGCTTGGTGAGCGAGCAACCAATAATACACGATTTGGATGCCGTAGCCAGCTGGCTGAATAATACTAAAAAACGCCCACCTCTTGAATGCTTAGCTGTCTGGAATTTGTTTGATGATGTAAGTGCTGGAGTCAATGAGCCATTTGCAGGCAACTACAAAACACCCGCCCGCAACCGCATTTTTAACTTGCTCTACGCCGACAGTGGCCCGTGGCAGCGGCCACCCGAAGTACATTGGCCTCCTGCGGCGCAAGCTTTGCTCCGCGACTTATTAATTCAAGGCTTTGAGCTTTGGCAAAAACATGCCTGCTGGCAGGCGTGAGACGTTTCTATTTCTGATGCTAAAAACCCGATTCCCGTCCGTCCGCGACTATTTTCCCTTCGAGCCGACCGACGACCAAGCCGAATTATTCGTGCAACTCGATGAGTTTCTGCGCGACCCGCTGCCGGGCCGCAAGGTGTTTGTGCTGCGTGGCTACGCCGGCACCGGCAAAACCACTGTGGTGAGCGCCTTGGTGCAGTGGCTGGCCCGCTTGCAGCGCAAATACACGCTTATGGCCCCCACCGGCCGCGCCGCTAAGGTGATGAGTGCCTACGCTGGCGTGCCCGCCAGCACCATTCACAAAAAAATATACCGCCAAACCAGCGGCGCGCCCACCGAGCGCCTCAGCTTTCAGCGTCAGCCCAACCGCCAGGAGGAAATGCTCTACATCGTGGACGAGGCCTCCATGATATCGGACGAAAAAGCATTCGGCGAAACTGGTCTGCTCGATGACTTGATGGGCTACGTGTTTGAAAAAAGCACCAACCGCCTGCTGCTCATTGGCGACACGGCCCAGCTGCCGCCCGTGGGCCAGCTCCTGAGCCCGGCCCTCGACCCTGAGCTGCTCGCCAATCGCTTCCGCGCCCGCGTCGATGGCGTGGAGCTGCGCCAGGTAATGCGCCAGGCCGAAGCCTCAGGCATCCTGGTCAATGCTACCGAGCTGCGCGAGGAGCTACGGGAGGAGATTCCGGCTATTCGGTTGCACACCAATGGCTTCAAGGATATGTTTAAGATGGGTGGCGACAAGCTGGAGGACGGCCTGCGCTGGGCCTATCGCAACTTCGGGCACGAGAACACCACCATTATCTGTCGCTCGAACCGCAACGCCAACCAGTACAACCAGCTCATCCGGCGCACGTTGTTTGAGGCTGAGGAGGAGATTGAGGCCGGCGACTACATCATGGTGGTGCGCAACAATTATTTCTGGCTGCCCAAGGATTCAGAAATCGGCTTTCTGGCCAACGGTGACTTCTTGGAAGTCACCAAAATAATTAAGCGCGAGGAGGTTTTTGGCTGCCGCTTTGCTCAGGCGCGGGTGCGGCTGGTCGACTACCCCGACGAGCCCGAACTGGAAGTGAAGCTGCTGCTCGACACCCTGCACACCGAAAGCCCGTCCTTACCCCGCGACCAAAACGAGGCGCTGTACCAGGCTGTTTTAGAAGATTACAGCCACCTCACCAAAAAGAGCGAGCGCAATGCCGAGATGCGCAAAGACCCGTACCTCAATGCCTTGCAAATAAAATTTGCTTACGCCCTCACCTGCCACAAAGCCCAGGGCGGCCAGTGGCAGGCCGTGTTCGTAGACCACGGCTTTCTGAAGCCCGACGAGCCGGTGGGCGGCGAGTTTGCGCGCTGGCTTTACACGGCCATTACGCGGGCTTCGGAGCGGCTGTTTTTGCTCAATTTTCAGCAGCGCCTTATTGCCGAGAGTGAAATAAGCGAGGATTAACCCAATAATTTCTTGTTACTTTGGAATGGAAAAGCCGCCTGAACGGTTTGCAAGGCGCGCAGAGCTTCACGCAGCATACAGATGTTGCCTGTAGTTTGGCCGCAGATTTGCCAGGTCCGGCTGCGTACGTAAATTTGTTTATTCATCACAACCCCTACTTTTCTACTCTGTCATGACTAAATCGCTGCTGCTGGCCCTGGGCCTCGCATTTGCCGGAGGCTATACTGCCCAGGCTCAAACCACTCCTGCCGCCCCCGCTGCCAAAGCCGACGGTCCCCAAATCAAAATTTTGGAGGATAAGTACGACTTCGGTACTATTAAGCAGGGCGACATCGTTGACCACGTTTTCAAGTTCAAAAACGTAGGCACCAAGCCGTTGGTTATCTCGAACATCGGTGTAAGCTGCGGCTGCACCACCCCCGACTGGACCAAAGAGCCCGTAGCTCCCGGCAAAACCGGCACGCTGTCGGCCAAATTCAACTCGGCTGGCAAAATGGGCATGCAAACCAAAGTGCTGACCATCGAGTCTAACTCGGCTGCTGGCGCTTCGACCGCTACCCTCACTGGCAACGTAGTAGAAGCTACCGCTGCTGCTGCTCCTGCTACCGCCGACCTAAACGGCGCTGCTGCTGATGGCAAGCAAAAAGTAAAAGACAGCGGTGCTAAGCTGAAAGCTAAGTCGAAAAGCTAGTCTATAGTATTTGACGCTAATAAAAAAAGGCGGCCCGGCATAATTGCCGGGCCGCCTTTTTTGCTGTGAATACGGAGTGCTTTCCGTTTTGTATTATAGTTCGCTCACGGCCAACAGCAAACGTACCCAGCCAATAATGAAGAGCAGCCCGCCGATAGGAGCTACCGCGCCCATCTTCGTTATCCCCGTGAAACACAGCGTATAAAGTGCGCCACTGAAAAAGAAGATGCCGCCCAGCCACAGTAGCGCCGTGGTGCCCAGCGGCCCGCGCAGCTCGGGCCGGGCTACGGCCAGTATGCCCACCGCCAACATAGCCAGGGTATGATAAAACTGATAGCGCACAGCAGTTTCAAACGTATCGAAGCGGCCGCTGGCCTCTAGCATAGCGCGTAGCCCGTGCGCGCCAAACGCGCCAATGGCCACCGTGAGGGCACCCAGCAAAGCGGCCAGCTGAATAATAAGTCGAGCAGACATGAGGTAAATGAGTAGGTGAACAGGCAAAAATACGGCTGTCATTGCGAGGAGGGACGACGAAGCAATCGGCACCCGAACGGCTTACACGTAACGCGTCCTGATGCGATTGCTTCGTCGTCCCTCCTCGCAATGACACTTATTTACCTGTTTTCCACTAGAGCCGGGGCGGCAAGTCGCTGGGCGAGAAGTGGAAGGGTAGCAAGTCGGCCAGACGCTCGAAGCGCAGCACGGTGCCAGCCGGGCCGGGCAGCAGCAGCCAAATGGATTGGCCCTGGCGCATTTCCGATTCCAGCATCACTTGGCGGCAGGCCCCGCAGGGCAGCGCCGCCGCAAACTCGCCTTGCGCTGGCCGGGCCGCCACCGCCATGCCCACGATAAGCGGAGGCGGGCTAGGCTGATTGCCCGCTAGACCAAACAGCGCCGTGCGCTCGGCACACAAGCCCGAGGGGTAGGCTGCATTTTCCTGATTCGTGCCCTGAAAAACACGGCCATCGGCTAGTAGCAGCGCGGCCCCGACGTGAAAGTGTGAATACGGCGCGTAGGAGTGGGCCGTGGCGGCGCGGGCAGCTTCCCACACCTGCCGCTCGGGCGCGCTGAGCTGGTCGGGGGTGGCTAGCTCGTCGTAATGAAGGGTTAATTGGCGGCGGGTAGAAGAAGTCGTAAAGTCAGCAGCCATTGAGTGGGAACAAGAAATAGGGGCGGCAAAAGTACATGGTTTAGATGGTTGAATTGTTGAATAGGTAAACTGTATTGTAGGAAGGCACGACGAAGCAATCGCATCAGGATTAGCTGCGCTGGTTTCGCTTAGGTGCGATTGCTCCGATGCGCTCGCAATGACAACCCATCCCTGTACTTTTGTCCGGCATGACTCTCTCCACCCGCATCCTGTTGCTTGGGGCCGGCCGCTCGGCTTCGGCCCTCATCGACTACCTATTAGCCCACGCGCCAGCCGAAAAGTGGTTTCTGACCGTGGCCGACGCTCAGCCCGCTCACTTGGCCCCAGTACTGGCCGCGCACTCAGAGTACACCCGCCCCGTGGCCTTCGATGTGCACAATGCCACGCAGCTCGACGAGTTGGTGAGCCAGGCCGACATCGTTGTTTCGATGCTGCCGGCCGCCTTTCACCCCGTGGTGGCACGGGCCTGCCTGCGCCACCGCCGCCACCTGGCCACGGCCAGCTACGTAAGCCCTGAAATCCGGGTGCTACACGATGAGGCCGTCGCTGCTGGTTTAGTTTTTTTGATGGAGTGCGGCCTCGACCCCGGTCTTGACCATATGTCGGCCGTGCAGACTATTAATAGCTTGCGTGCAGAGGGTGCCCAGATTACTTCCTTCAAATCGTACTGTGGCGGGCTCGTAGCGCCCGAGTCGGAGGGTGCCAACCCCTGGCGCTATAAATTCACTTGGAACCCGCGTAACGTGGTGCTGGCCGGGCAGGGTGGGCCGGCCCAGTATCTGGAAAATGGGGAGTTGAAAGCTATTC
>CAXUKA010000318.1:0-7752 GCA_964251335.1 uncultured Hymenobacter sp. | reverse complement strand
GTCCGTGACCGAATATGCCGTGCCCCTGCGCCCCACCTGCCGCCCACCCGTAATGGGCTGGCTGCTGACCGCTTGAAGAAGAAAATCGCCCGGACGCATGCATTGATATCGCCGATGCCGGCCGGCAACTTCGGCACCAGCAAGACTTATTGGTCGAGGTGGCCTTCCTACAAGGCCGTGCGCAGGTGCGGGGCCATGGGGCCGGCTATGTACACCGTTCAGTTGTTTTCCGTGGTGCAGCAGTAGCCCAGAATGGGTTCGGACTGGGGCACCGGCACCAGGATATCGCCAGGCCGGAAGGCATTGATGCGCACGCGTTTGCCGGTGGCCGCGTCGGTGAGCGAGAGTTCGGCTGGCATGGCGCTAGGCGACGTTAACCTGGTTAACACTCGCCACGCTGCCGACGACTTGTTTCGTAGGCCAGCACCAGGGGCAATTACTCGCGGTAATGCGGGTGGGTGGCCTCAATTTCGGCAGCCCGGCGCTTGAGCCGCTTCAGGGGCAGCAGCACCACGGCGGCCAGTAGCAGGCCGGTGGGACTGGTCAGGTCGGCGAGCTCGCGCAGGTTGGGGTTGCGCTGGAGGTTGGGGCCGTAGTATTGAGGTGCATGAAAAAGAAGATGTTAGGGGTAAAATAGGCTGACAGAGGCCGAATACGTACTTATAAAATATTGGCATTTAAAGACTTTTGCATTGCACTTAACCACGGCTCTGGATAAATTTGCAGCTTACCCAGCTGCTATCCTACCCGCTTATGTTAGAGCAGGATACCCTGTGGCCAGACCCGCTGGCCCTAGTGCGCCATTTTCTACCGCTACTACCCGACGCTGATGGCAGCCTACTAGGCCACTGGGCCATGGCTCGGGCGCTTTGTAGCGTGGCCGAGGACGTGGTGCTACTGGCCCGGCCCGAGGATGGTCTGCTCCCGGCCTGGGAGCTAGCCGAGCTAGCCGCCAGCACCGATGAACTCGGCCGGCTGCTGCTGTACCACCTGCCCTTTCGCAACGAGGCGGCCCGCAAGGCCTGGCCCCAGGTGCGGGCGTACCTGCTCCAGGTGCTGCCCGCCATCGAGCGCCTACTGACAACAGGCTCGCCCTTTCCAGGGGCGGCGTAAGGACCAGCACGACGCATCAGGCAGTGTAACTCGGGTGTAATGGGGGATATTTCGTTGTTATCCATCATAAAAAACAACAGGTTATGAATAAGTAGGCCTGGGAGCAGTGAGCAGCCGGGCGTTATGGTAGCATCGGTTGCCGAGCAGCAGGCGCACTTCTTTGAGGCGGCGCACGGCTTGGCAACGCTGAGCAAGACGAGCAGCGGAGTATTTGCGGGCACCTTCTCTGGCACTTCTTCCGATTCAGCTGCTCACACTATCAGTGGGGGCTTTACTAGTGCTCGTGTTAAGACCAACTGAGAACTATCCGTTTTAGAAGTAGCAAATGGCTATATTCGACCCACTTCACTCTGCTCTATGAAACAGCTTTTGCTTATTGGAGCCGTGCTGCTGAGTAGTTGCACTGCCCCCGTGCTACCCAGGCCGGCCGCCTCAGCTCAGCCGGTTAAGTTTACTGTAGATTTTGGCGCTATAAATCATACACTTACCTCAGATACACTCAGGTCTACTGGTACCTTACCCAATGCGGATAGCTTAGTTTTTAATCATTGTACTTTTGGCCAGTTGCCCCAGCCAGCACGATAGAAGACCGAACTGAAAGCCACCCTGCCGCTGCGTGGCGGCTACTGCCAGTACCCATAGGCCCAACTTGCCGCTAAGGATATGTTCATCGACGGTTGAAAGCTGCTTTTACTCGTCCGAATTAGATGCGCAGTTACGTGCAAAGTTGCGGCACGCTTTACGCAACTATCTCTTTTCCCACCCCCTCACTCCTATGTCCGACGATTTGACCAAGCGTGGCCCAGCCGACCGCCACAAAGTAAGCCTGGCTGAAGAGCACGAAGTTCGCTACTGGTGCAAAGAATTTGGCTGCACCCCAGAGCAGCTCAAGGCTGCAGTTCTATCCAAAGGCCACAGTGTAGTTGTCCTTCGCCAGCACTTCGGCAAATAACAACTCAACTCTGAAAACGCGGCTGCACGGACGCTACTTCCGCCGAATGGGCTGGCCTGAATGCTGTACTAAGCCCCTGCCCGCCACGGCAGGGGCTTTTTGTTGCTGGCTGACAAAGAGGTACTGATAGGCTATCCGTACAAATACGGGGGTCAGAAAATAGCGTGTCTATACGCTAATATGACTAGGGTATAAGTCGCACATTTGCTAGCTGTTGCACCTATCTATTTCCATCAGCCGCCGCAGCCCCTATAGTTACCCTGAGGCGCTCTTGCTACCTTGCCGAGCCTATGGAAGTAACTCGCTAGCTACGCCGCGATGCCCTCAATAAACCCGGCCTAGTCCTTCTCACTTTGTGCTGGGCTGGCCACCACTAGCGCGCCAACCAACGCTGTTTGTCCAAGCGCTGGGACGAGCGCCAACTCGCGACACATTTCTGCTGTGCGCCTACACCAGCCTACGCCACACCGATGCCCAGAAGCTGGGCTGGAAACATGTCTTCTCCGAGACTGCTCAATAAAACCAACATCAAGGCCCTCATCCCCCGGCGTGTTCCTGCCCGTGGCGCTCTCGAGAGTTATCGCTCGCTAGGGCTGGTCCTTCGTGCGCGCCCGCATGACCCGGCTCAAGCTCGGTATGCACATGGGTCGCAAGACATACGTCACCTTAAAAGTGTATCAGAGCATTCCCAAAAGTTTGATGATGCTGGTTACCAGCCACCAGACCGAGCAGCAATTAAATGAATATCCAAGTATCAAAGAGGATAAACGCCTCGCCTCGCACCAGGAGACCTATGTGGATGCTAACTGAGGTTAACAGGAAGCGCTAATTTGGGCTTGTTCAAATATGCCCTGCTGGCCATTTGAAGCCAATCATCCACCAATGGGCAAAAAAAGGCCGTGCCATCCGGCACAGACTCTTAATCTTAAATAGTCTTTAAAGGCCATTTCAAGCCGTTATAGGTGGCATAAATGGTGGCAGATGACACCAAAAATAGCCCTATTCTAGGCTTCCAAAAGATACTTGGCAACGGTGCTGGGCGACATTTTCAGCGCCCGCGCGATGACTTGGTTCGAGGCCCCACCCGCCTTTAGCCGGCGCACCTGGTCGATAATCTCAGTGCTTTTGGTAGGCGCACCCAGCTGTATGCCGGCTGCCTTCTTCTTGGCCAGGGCCGCCTTGGTGTTTTCCGAAATCTTAATTAAGTCCTGGGCCGCAATGGTGGCCAGCATCGAGACAATCACATCGCCGAACGGCCCGAGCGAGTCGAGGTAGGGTTCGGTGAAGGATTTATAATTCACCCCATGGTCTTTTAGCTCCTTCAGGTAGCGCAGCGTGGCTAGGGCACCTTCGCGACTGAAGCGGTCGAGACGCCAAAAGACGACCAGGTCAAACTTCTTCTGATAGGCCTCGAGCAGCAAGGCCTTGAATTCGGTGCGGTCGGCCTTGCCGCCCGACTCCTGGTCAGTAAACACCTTATAAATAGTGCCGTGCCGCTCGGCAAACTCGCGGAGCTGGTGCAGTTGGTTCTCGGTGTCTTGGCCTTTGTCCTTCGTCAACACGCGGGCATAGATGGCTACTCGCATCCCCAAAAATACCTTTTCCAATTAGTAAGCTCAAGATTTCACACTTATGCAGAATGTGTGCGACGGCAATAAAAGACACGTAACCGTATGGCTAAGGCTACTTTTTGCCTAACTACCGTTCGTCTCACAAAACGACCGTTTTGTGGGACGTAGCGGCGGGGCAGTATATAGGCAATTTTTACGTTCTGTAAACGGTCGTTTCCAACATATAAAATGGGCTATTAGCTTACTTATTCAACTGTTTAACTGATATATGATTACTTCTAATTCTCGGGTTTACTTCGCCTTGAAAGGTGAGGACTTTAAGCCAGCTGAAATAACAGCTCGCCTCGGCATTAAGCCGACTACCACTTGGCAGAAGGGTGACAAAGGCCAGTACGATTCCCAGTTGAAATTTTCTAGCTGGCAGTTAGAAACAGAAGAGGGGAAGGAGCCTCTTTGGATTGACCAGTTAGTTACCGAAGTGATTACTAAACTCGAAGACAGAGCCGAAACCATTCTCCAGTTGAAACAGGAGTTTGGGCTTGAGTCAGTTTTAGCAATTGTGCTGTACGTCGATGTTAATGAGGACGAGTCAACCCCAGCTTTAGGGCACGACTTACGGACTATCAACTTCCTCTATCGCACCCAAACCCGCACCGATGTTGATATCTACCGCTATGATTCTCGTGGTGATGAGTAACCCTAACCCGCTAAAGTGCCAAGTTGAGCGTAGCGGCCGGTGAGGCAAAAAACCACCACTTTTCCAAGATTTGTCCGGTAAGTTGTATTATGTAAAGAGATAATTCCTAGAAAAAAAGGGGAGGAATATCCTTCCTTACTGCCCCCAAAATCCTGTTTCACTGATATACTATTATTGCGCCTGACTGGCGCACAGGATGCGAATTTCCCTGCCGTTGTTTGTGAGTTTGTTAAAAGGAGCCAGGTTAATGTTTGCTGTGCATACCACTTGTGTGCGCTCAGCCGGGTCTAGCACCGAATAACCGAGCTTGATGCGGACGAAACTAGCCGGCGTGAACAATGGAATCGGTTGGCCAACTTGGTATTGTGCCTGCGCCACCAGGGCGCCCACTTCAGCGGGCAGGTTATACGTGACTACCGTATCCCGCGGGGACGCTAAGGCGAGGATGTACCCGTTCGCCCCGCAACTGGTACGCCCAATAAGTTGGGCCTCGTGCGTGCAGGAGGTAGTATCGGTGTCGGCTTTGCTGGTATTGCAGCTGCTAGTACCGAGTAGGAGAACGAAGCTGCTGAGTTGTAGGAGTGGGTAGGGACGCAACATACCAGAAAAGGAAGAGAGGTGAGGCAAGTGAAAAGATGAGAAGCCACTAGGCCAAATGGTTGCATGCTCCCACTGAGAAAGAAATCCTCAATCTAGCGGCTTTATAAAGTCGAGATTATAACGTTTCTTAAAGCAAGGTTGGTAAATGTGATAAGCTCGGGTATAGTCATTTGTTGAAGGAACGTTTGTGAAATGTCCTGCTGAGCTAGCGCTTTCACAAGCATTAACCGTTCGTTTAAAGTATGTGAAACCAAGACTACGTCTTTCTACCTTTCTCATAACGGCCGTTTCTTGAGACGCTGTTAGTCCCCATGAAACAAAGCTGCTATTGCTTACGGTCGAAGCGCCCACTGGTGACAGTCACCGTTTTGGTTGGGTCTACCTGACTCGCCGCCGTGAACTCGAACGTGCCCGCTGAAATTCCGCTGGCAACTGTGCCATAAGCCAGGGTTACTTGCCCGGTATGCTGTGCATCTGTCACATACACCTCATTTTGATTGCTTGACTGGCTATAAGTAGCATGATTTAAAACATACCTTGCACCTCCTTGAGGGTAATAGGCGGTATTTTTATTAAGTAGGTAAATGCCTGGTCTTTGCGAACGAAAAAATAGTCTTACCGTAGTGTTATCGCCATTGAACGACCCATTTAGCTGTAAGCTGTAGAGACTATCGAACGAGAAGCCACCAAACAGAGCAGGTGTAGGATTCGAGAGCAATCCGCCACCCCACCCGGTAGGTACGAAGGGCTTGCCATCAATTAGGCAGCCACCCGTGTTTGCCCCTACCTGCGTAGCGGCAGGGAGACTAGCTTCGGGGTCATTTTTTTGGCAGCCCAGCACGAGCAGTGCCAGGACCGAAAGGACTAACGTTTTCATAGGCAGAAAAGGATGCAGCAGGAACGTGTGAGGGGATACGACTAACGCACTAAAGTAGGTTCTCCCAAATACTGAAGCAATTAGCTCAAGAAAATACATCTAGTTGACACTTCTTCTATCCGCTACCCCCAACTAGGAGATAGGAACACAATTGCTACCGACTTCCTGAGCCACTGTGTCGGGTAAGCCATTGCTTTCGCACTCATCAGGGCTTGTCCGATAACGCACGTTATGTTCAACAATGCTGTTTTGCTGCCTTTGCCTTGGGCTTCAAAAATAGCCGTTTCTACCCTCCAATAAACGGTCGTTTTCTGGAGGGTTGCTGACCCTTGCCAAACGGCCCGAAAAACGCCGTTTTTTCGGGCCGTTTTTTTATACCCTTTATTGGAGAGGCAAAAGCCGTTAGTTAAGCTTTACTGATGGTGGGCCAGTTGCCTAGTCGCTTTGCCGAATAAAGGATAACTAAGCTGCACGTGATAGCCGATATTGTGTTGGCCAGTGGGCGTCGCATAGTACAGCGTGCTGGTATCGTTGTAGAGATTGGTAATGCCCTGGACATAGCGCAACTCCAGACCTAATCCCATTTTGCTCCGGTAGCCAGCGCCGCCCACGAAGGCGAGTTCTTGCCGTTGGTACCCGGTTGTTCGATTGTTGGTGTTGACGGAAGGCACCGAATTCCACACGAATTCATAGCGTTCCCGCACTGCCATTAGATAGCCCCCCTGTACGCCACCTTCCAGAAAAAACCCGTGAAAATTGGCCGTCAGTAAAACGGGTAGGCAGATATAGTAGAGGCGAAGCGAGACGAAATAGCCGTCGCCGGGCCTGTTATAGCGGCTGCCCTGCATGCTGGCCAGCAGTTCTGGCTGTAGGGTAAAGCTAATCGGACTGCGCGGGCCGACCCACCGCAGGGGGATAGAGCCATAAACGCCGGCTACCCCGCCAGGTAAGAACGTGGTTTCTGGGACACTCTGCACGTTCCCGCCCCCTTTGGCCGTGAGTGCCCCGCCGACCTTTAGTCCGACCAAAACAGCACGTGTATCGGCTTGTCGCCACTGGGCAGGTGCAGGCGTGTTGCCAGTGGAACCAGCCGGAAGGGCAGATAGGCTTTGTTTACTGGAGTCAGGCGAAATAAGGGGCCTGGCCTGTTGGGCATAGCCTAAGGAAGGCACTAGGAGCAGAAGTAAAAAATGGCCGTACTTCACAATAGGAGGAGGAAAAGGAGTGAGTAAATACTGGCAGTAAGTAGCAGGGCGCAAAACAAGCCTTCCGACTATGTAGAACACATTAAAAATGTATTATTTACCCTAAAGTGGCACGTCATTTTTGGATTTCCTAGCGATAGCATTTTGCAACGATTTTCCAGCTCTTGCCGCAGTTGCTGCTATCACGAGAGAAAAAAAAGTAGTCACGATGCAAAGGGCCAGAAAACCGGCCGGGTCGTCCGCTTTATCATGGAAGAGCTTGATGTATAGTCCGGCCATCACAATCAACCCACTTAAGATGATGGCACAATACTTTATACTCTGCAGCTTCCTGACTGCGTCTTGGGAAAATAGCTTGTTTTGTCTGCTATAGCCAAGTAGTGTGAACACCTTATACAACGCCACAAAAAAAGGGATTGAGGCGGCGTAGCCATATAAGATGAACGGGTCAGAGTAGATGTGGAGCAAATCTAAGTTTTTGGCCCTTCCCTCGGTCAAGGGAAGCCGAACCAACAGAGCAAGTGCCACCAAGCCAATAAGGGCGGTTACTACCTGAAGAAATAGTATGGAAATTCTTTTCATAACCTATCCTCTTGTTCTGTTTAGTAAGCCCCTGTAGATAGCAGCAAAAATGCTCGCTATTTAGTGTTTAGCAATAAGTAGCGCGCATTTTGAGAAGGTAGTAGCTACCCTGCCAGATTCAGAAAAGCGCACCTTACTGCGCCACCTGCCTGGCC
>CAXUKA010000317.1:0-7758 GCA_964251335.1 uncultured Hymenobacter sp. | reverse complement strand
ATGCCGAGCTGCTGGAAAGCCCATTCCAACCCCGGCTTATCGAGCAGAATATACGGGCCGGCATCAAACGTGAAGCCGCCCGCCATGAAGCCCGAAGCCAGCCCACCCGCCTGCTCCCGCGCCTCCAGCACCTGCACCGCGTAGCCCTGCCGCGCCAGCCGAATGGCGGCGCTCAGGCCCCCCACGCCGGCCCCGATAATAATAATAGGATGGGCGAGCGAAGCAGACATAGTCAATTGGGCAAATGATGGGGCAAACATAACGGCTGCAAGCTCGGCAGCAGGGTTGTAGCGCGGACTTTCAGTCCGCGAGTTAATCGGGCGCACTGACTCGCGGACTGAAAGTCCGCGCTACGGCGAGGGCAATCACCCGCTACTTTTACCAAAAAACCGCCCATGTACTTTCGTTTTCCCGCCCTGGCCCTTCGGCTGGCTACGCTACTTTTCCTTTCCACGCCAGTCCTGTTTTTGACCGCTTGCGGCCCCAGCGAAGAAACTCACGCCAACATCGACTACACCAAAGCCGACGAGGCCATCATCCAGAAATACTTAGCCGACAACAAGATAACTACGGCCCAACGCCAGCCATCGGGCCTGTACTACGTGCCCGTTGCGCCCAACTCTACGGGCACGCCAGCCGCCGCTGGCAAGACGGTATCGGTGCTTTATACCGGCCAGCTGCTCGACGGCACGGTGTTCGATGCCACGTCGAAGCACGGCAACGAGCCCTTCAGCTTCGTGCTGGGTGAGGGGAAGGTTATTGCAGGCTGGGACCAAGGTATCGCCTTGATGCACAAGGGCGAAAAAGGCGTACTGCTGATTCCGTCGGCGCTGGGCTACGGCCCCGATGGCGCGGGCTCCGACATTCCGCCCAATGCAGTGCTGCGCTTCGAAGTCGAGCTAACGGACGTACAATAGGCGTCTGCTAGCTTATTTCCTGTTCTATGGCCGAAAACGCGATTCCCAGCGCTGGCTTGCCGGCGGCGCAGCTTTTTCCGCTGGGCGATGCGGCGGTAGTAGTGCAGTTTGGCGAGACCATCGACCCGACCGTTCACCGTGCTATTCAAACATTTAATGATTACTTGGCGCAGCATCCTTTCGCGGGGCTGCGCGAGTGCGTGCCCGCTTTCACGACCCTCACCGTGTACTACGACCCGTGGCTGGTGAGCGCGCAGGGCCAGTATCCGCCTTACGAGCGGGTATGCGCGATTTTGCAGCAGCGATTGCGCAATACGTCCCTCTCATCAACCACTACCGGCACCGAAATCGTCGAAATTCCCGTTTGCTACAGTGGGGCGTTTGGGCCTGATTTAGAGATAGTAGCCCACCACACCGGCCTGACGCCCGCCGAAGTCATTGCCCGCCACACGGCCCCCAATTACCTGGTGCACATGATAGGTTTCGCGCCGGGTTTTCCGTATCTGGGTGGGCTAGATGCGCGGCTGGCCACCCCGCGCCGGCCCGAGCCCCGGCCGCTGGTGCCGGCCGGCGCGGTGGGCATCGCAGGGCTGCAAACGGGCATTTACTCGCTGCCCACGCCGGGCGGCTGGCAGCTGATTGGGCGCACGCCGCTACGCTTGTTCGACCCGGCTGCTGCCAGCCCCAGCCTGCTGCACGCTGGGCAGCACCTGCGTTTCGTGCCCATTAGCGAGGCTGATTTTCAGCACCTTTCGCATGAGTCTTAGCATCACGCGCCCCGGCCTGCTGACAACGGTGCAAGACCTGGGCCGTCTTGGCTATCAGCATATTGGCGTGGTGGTGAGCGGCGCTCTCGATGCCGTAGCGTTGCGCGTAGCCAACTTAGTAGTAGGCAACACCGAGGACGCAGCTGGCATCGAAATCACGCTGCGCGGCCCCACTGTTCGCTTTGAAACCGACCACCTCATCGCCCTCACCGGGGCTGACCTCTCGCCCACCCTTGACGGCCAGCCGATGCCGATGCACCGGCCGGTAGTCGTGCGAGCCGGTACGGTGCTGGCCTTTGGCGCGGCGCGGGCCGGCTGCCGGGCTTACCTGGCCGTGGCGGGCGGCTTGGCGGTGCCGCTGGTGCTGGGCAGCCGCAGCACCTACCTGCGGGCGGCGCTGGGCGGCTGGCACGGCCGGGCCTTACTTGCTGGGGATGAGCTCCCCGTAGGCGAGCCCACGGCCACCGGACAGCACCTGCGCCAGCTGGTAGTGCCCGCTTCGCCGGTGTCTGGCTGGGCGGCGGCTCGCTGGACACCCGGCCCCGCACTATGTCCCACGCCGCGCCCGCAACCTGTTATTCGGGTGGTGCGGGGGCCGGAATACGAGCAATTTTCGGCCGCCAGCCAACGGGCTTTTTGGCGCGAACCCTTTGCCATTACGCCCGCCGCCGACCGCATGGGTTACCGGTTGCACGGGCCTGACTTAAAGCGAGAAACAACGACTGAGTTACTATCCAGCGCCGTGACTTTTGGCACGGTGCAGGTGCCACCGGGTGGGCAACCCATTGTATTGCTGGCCGATGCTCAGACCACTGGTGGCTACCCCCGGCTAGCCCAAGTTATTACGGCCGATTGTTCGGCGTTGGCGCAGGCCGCGCCGGGACAGATACTGCGGTTTCAGGAGGTTTCGCTGGCTGAGGCGCAGGCTCTGTACCTCGTGCAGGAAGGCCGGCTGCGGGCACTGCGGCGGGCCATTGAGACGCGCAAGAATCACTGATTCTGCATCTTAAGGATAAGATTTAGGAACAACGACTGGCATTTGCGCAGCGGGCCACGTTTGCCAGGCATTGCGGTGGGCTTTGGAATACTTCGGTGAGCAGAAACTCTCCGCGTCTATTTGGTGTATATACATTAAATGTACATACATTTGTTGCGCAGGGCAGTTTACATTAAGAAGCCCTACCAGCCCCCAGCGTATCTAGAAACAACATCATGGAAGTTGGAATTGATAGTTTTGCCTCGCACTTGCTCCAAAACGGCGGTGAACATCTGAGCGGCACTGAGGCCATGGGCCTGCTGCTCGAACGCATTGAGCGCGCCGACCAGGTGGGGCTCGACATCTTCGGCATCGGCGAGCACCACCGGGCCGAATACCTCGACTCGGCCCCGGCCGTGATTCTGGCCGCCGCCGCCGCCCGCACCAAGCGCATTCGCCTCACCAGCGCCGTCACGGTGCTCTCGGCGGCCGACCCGGTGCGCGTGTTTCAGGAGTTTGCGACCCTTGATTTGATTTCGCGGGGCCGGGCCGAAATGGTAGTCGGCCGCGGCTCGTCCACCGAGGCATTCCCGCTTTTCGGCTTCAGCCTCAATGATTACGACGAGCTGTTCAGCGAAAAGCTGGACCTGCTACTGGCCATCCGGGATACCGAAAAAATACGCTGGAAGGGTCAGTTTCGGCCGGCGCTCACGGGGCAGGGCGTGTACCCGCGCCCGGCGCAGGCGCAGCTACCCATCTGGCTGGGCGTGGGCGGCACGCCCGAGTCGTTTGTGCGGGCCGGCACGCTGGGGTTGCCCTTGATGGTGGCCATCATCGGGGGCGACACCCACCGCTTCCGCCCGCTCATCGACCTCTACCGCGAGGCTGGCCGCCGGGCCGGGCACGCGCCCGAGCAGCTAAAAGTAGGCCTGCACTCGCTGGGCTATGTGGCCCCCACCACCGAGGAAGCCGTGGCGGACTTCGTGCCTGGCTACGTCGAAACGTTTAGCAAGCGTGCCCGTGAGCGGGGCGGCAGCCCCATCACCCCGGCGCATTTTGCGGCCCAGGCCGGCCCGCTCGGGGCACTTTTGGTAGGCAATCCTGAGGAAGTAGCGGCCAAGATTTTGCGGCACAGTGAGGCACTGGGCGGCATCTCGCGGGTCACGTTTCAGATGGATGTGGCCGTGCTGCCGCACGAAAAAATCTTGCGGGCCACCGAGTTGATTGGCACCCGCATTGCCCCGCTGCTGCGCTAAAACCACGCCAGCAGCTTCTTAAAACGATAAGAGCCCGGCAGTTCGCCTTCAATGCGAACTACCGGGCTCTTGCTGCTTCCGAATAACAAACCACCATCGATTGGAGACAAAAAAGCTGCTCTTTAAAGTAGAGCAGCTTTTTTGTCTCCAGCCGCCAGGTTCGCTAGGCCTGGATAAACGTCAGCAAGTCGGCGTTGATGGTCGCCGCTTCAGTGGCGGGCATGCCGTGGGGAAAGCCGGGGTAAGAAATCAGCTGCCCGTGCTGGAGCAGCTTGATGGATTTGGCCCCGCTAATGGCAAACGGCACAATTTGGTCGTCCTCCCCGTGCAGTACCAGCACCGGAACCGCCACGCTCTTCAGGTCGTCGGTAAAATCGGTTTCCGAGAACGCCGCGATGCCGAAGTAGTGGGCATTGGCCCCGCCGGCCATGCCCTGCCGCCACCAGTTGTCGCGGATGCCCTGCTTCACCTTGGCTCCCTCGCGGTTGTAGCCATAAAAAGGCAGGGTAAAATCCTGAAAATACTGCGCCCGGTTGGTGGCCGTGCCCTCCCGAATTTCGTCGAATACCGACATGGGTACGCCATCGGGGTTGGCCGGCGTTTGTAGCATCAGGGGCGTAACGGCACTGATGAGCACCACCTTGGCCACGCGGCCCTGGGCAGCGCGAGCCGCGTAGCGGATGGCCACGCCCCCACCCGTCGAGTGGCCGATGTGCACGGCGTCTTTCAAATCGAGGTGGTCGGCCAGCTCGATGATATCGGCCACGTAGGTGTCCATATCGTGGCCAGTGGCGGCTTGCGCCGAGCGGCCGTGCCCGCGGCGGTCGGCCGCAATTACCCGGTAGCCCTTGTTCAGGAAAAACATTAGCTGATTATCCCAGTCGTCGCTCGAGAGCGGCCACCCGTGGTGGAAGACCAGCGGCTGGCCCGTGCCCCAGTCTTTGTAGTAGATTTCCGTGCCGTCTTTTACCGTGATTTTAGGCATGATTCTGCGTTTTAAATAAAGTGAAACCCCGCTAAGCCGCCCAGAACAGTCGTTTACTAGGCGCCTTGAACAGGGCAAAACTAGTCATTTGCTTGCTTGGCCTAACGGTAAAAAAGCTGCCTTTACCGGTATTTTCCAAGGAAAATATAAGGTAGAGTACAGTTGCGCTACTGCACTCCAGCTGGCTTGGTTGGGAAGCGCATACATGACTTAGAGCGGTTATCAGGTTGTATGCAGGGCGTAGATTTACCGCACCAAGGGCCGGTTTCGCGCCGCTGTGCTCGTTTTTTGGCCGGTTCCCTGAAGTTTAGGCAAGACCTCACTTGCAAATCTCATCTTCTTGATTCGCAATTCACTTCTTGACGAGTATATACTGACTTTTGCATGACCCCACCCCCTACCGTTGACCTGAACTGCGACATGGGCGAGAGCTTTGGCACCTGGACGCTCGGCAACGATGCCGCCCTGATGCCCTACCTCACCTCAGCCAATATTGCCTGCGGTTTCCACGCCGGCGACCCAGCCGTGATGCGGCAGACCGTGCGCCTGGCCTTACAGCATGGTGTTGCCATCGGGGTGCATCCCGGCCTGCCCGATTTGGCAGGTTTTGGGCGGCGTAATATGGATATCTCGACCGAGGAAGCCTTCGATATAACTGTCTATCAACTTGGGGCACTGCACGCGGTGGCACGGGCCGAGGGTGGCACGCTGCACCATCTCAAGCCCCACGGCGCGCTCTACAATATGGCCGCTACCAACGCCGCGCTGGCCCAAGCCATCGCTGAAGCCGTGTACAAAGTGCAGCCCGAGCTGGTACTCTACGGCCTGGCCGGCTCGGAGCTGACCAAGGCCGGCGAGAAAATTGGCCTGCGCACCGCGCACGAAGTTTTTGCCGACCGCACCTATCAGGCCAACGGCACCCTCACTCCGCGCCGCCAACCTGACGCGCTGATTACCAGCGCTGAGGCGGCCATTGCGCAGGTGCTGCGCATGGTGCAGGGCGGCTGGGTGCGCACCCAGCAGGGCCAGGAAATTGCCATAAGGGCCGATACCGTGTGCCTGCACGGCGACGGGGCGCACGCACTGGAGTTTGCCCAGCAGCTCAGCAAAGCTTTGCGCGAGGCGGGGGTAAAACTGGCCCGCCCGGCCGCCGCTAAATGAAGGCGCTGAAAGCAAGGTGGTTTGGCGGGGCCAGCCTGGGGGCGGCGTTTTTGATGGCCAATTCGTCTATCGGGCCGGGCTTTCTGACGCAAACGACTGTCTTTACCCAGCAGCTGCTCACCAGCTTTGGGTTTGTCATTCTGGTGTCGGTGCTGCTCGATGTGGGCGCACAGCTCAATACCTGGCGCATCCTCACGGTGAGCGAGTTGCGGGCGCAGGATTTGGCTAATAAGCTGCTGCCGGGGCTGGG
The DNA here is from genome assembly GCA_964251335.1 of uncultured Hymenobacter sp. Classification (GTDB taxonomy): domain Bacteria; phylum Bacteroidota; class Bacteroidia; order Cytophagales; family Hymenobacteraceae; genus Hymenobacter. The sequence goes on along the minus strand of CAXUKA010000317.1, from coordinate 1,446 downwards.
GTATTTTCTGGCGGCGCTGGTTATTCTGGGTGGCTTTGCCTTTAATATCGGTAATATCGCCGGCTGCGGACTGGGTCTGAATGTGCTGCTGGGCTGGTCGTTTGAGCAGGGCGCGGTCGTGAGCTGCGGGGTGGCGCTGGTGCTGTTTTGGGTGCGCGAGGTTGGGAAAATGCTTGATGGCTTCACCAAAATTCTCGGCACGGTCAAGATTTTGCTTACGCTGGGCATTGCCATCAGCGCGCACCCGCCGCTGGCCGAGGCGCTGCACCACACGCTACTGCCAGCCAAGCTGAGCGCGGCGGCCATCGTCACGATTGTGGGCGGCACAGTGGGCGGCTATATCACGTTTTCGGGGGCGCACCGGCTGCTCGATGCGGGCATCAAAGGCCCCGGCAGCGTGGCCGAGGTCAACCGCAGCGCCGTGAGCGGCATCGTCATTTCCACCGTAATGCGGTTTGTGCTGTTCTTGGCCATCGTGGGCGTACTCACCCACGGCGCGGTGCTCGACAAGGACAACCCAGCGGCCGGCGTATTCCGGTCGGCGGCGGGCGAGGTCGGCTTCCGGGTATTCGGCATCATCTTGTGGAGCGCGGCCATCTCCTCGGTGGTGGGTGCGGCCTACACGTCAGTGTCGTTTTTCAAGACGTTTTACCCAGTCTTTGCGCGCTACGAGCGAGTGTGCATTTCGGTGTTTATCATTCTATCAACCAGCATTTTCGTGCTTGTAGGCAAGCCTACACAGTTGCTGGTTTTTGCCGGAGCTATCAATGGCCTGATACTGCCCATCGCGCTGGCCGTGGTGCTCATCGCCGCTACCAGTCGCCGCCTCATGGGCACCTACCGCCACCCCCGCTGGATGCTGGCCGCCGGCTGGGTCGTGGTGCTCATCATGGGTGGGCTGAGCGTACCGGTGTTGGTAGAGCAGGTGGGGGCACTGGTGCGTTGATTTTCAGCAGATAATCCTATCGTAACGGTGCAGCACGGTATCTGGCAGGTAGCGAGTTAGGCCAACATAGCGGCCACTTGATTAAGAATAGTTGGCCGCCGATTTTGTAAGCCCCTGTGCCTAAGCGTTAGCTCATTAGCCTGCAAGGCAGAATGCGCATTCGCTATACTTCCCGAAATATAAACCTTCCTTAAATGCGAGGTTATTATCTTGTATAGTATTCAGTTTTATAGCTGAAACAAGTGTGGAATATTTTAGCATTAAAAGAGCTAAGAGTTGGGCTTCGGTAAGCAAATCCAGTTCGTTTATTGGCTAAACACTATCCGTCTTATTAAAACCAATCAATGCTTGCCTTCAGGGCCGGTGAACCCTACCCATGAAGGAAAGCGAGAAAAAGTATCGGCGCTTAATCGAAGCCAGCCAGGATTTATTGGTCACCATTAACCTGCTGGGTACCATTACGGATGCCAATGAGGCCGCCGCCACGCTTACGGGAGTAG
>CAXUKA010000316.1:0-7771 GCA_964251335.1 uncultured Hymenobacter sp. | reverse complement strand
CGCGTTTTCATCCAGGCCTCGATGCCCTCGCGCACCACGTAGCACATGATACTGACCAGAATAAAGATGAAAATGACTCCAATGGCAACTTCCAGTATCTGCGAGCCAAACATAATTTTTGCGTTGAATGTGGGTAGCTCCCTCATCGCCTTGCCCGACGAAACGCATGGCTACCAGACCAACACAAATATATAATATGTAAATACTTATTATTATATATTAAGCAAAAATAAATCAACCTCTCTCCCTACGACCCGGCCGCTCGCACTTCGGACCAGGTCCAGTATTTTTTGGGCTGAATACCGACGTATCCTTTTTGCAAAAAAGCTACGACTTCGCTTTCTATCGCACTAGCGGCCAGCGACGACGCATAAATAGGCCGCCCGTCGGGGTCGGCGTAGCGCTCGACCTTCGATAAGGGCCGGCCCGCCAGCCGCAGCAGCGGCCCGGTATCGGTGAGCTGGTCGGCGGCCCAGCGGTAGTTACTGCGTTCCAGCTCGTTGAGGCGGGCGGCGAGCGGGGCCAGCGGCAGGCGCGGCAGCGTGGGGCGGCTTTCGAGGTCTATCCAGGTGGTGTACTTGCATTCAAGCTCGTAGCGCTGGCCGTCGTAAAGACTTAGCACCCAATCAAAACCCGCCGTGGGGCCAAACAACGCGTAGTACGGCGCCGGTTCGGGCGTGCGGACAACGACCAAGCCAATCGCGGGGTAATCGGTGCGCTGGGTGAGCGGACCTTGCAGCGCAGCCACCGCCTTCGTAACGCACAGGTATTCCGGCTCCCAGGCGGTACGGCCAGTTTCCGGGCTCAGCAATATTTCCGCGAAGCGCGGCAAGAACCAGGCGAATTTTTCGGCTGAGGCCTCGTCTTCGCGGCGGCGGCGGGCGGGTGCGCCGAACGGCTCGTAGAAACGGTTTTTTTCTTCAGCATTGAGCCAGCACACCAGTTTCAACGCGTGGTCGGCCAGCGGATTTTGCCAGTCGATTTCGCGAAAATCGCCCAGCGTGGCTACCAGCCGCAGCAGCGCTTCATGAGCCAGGGCCAATTCGGGATTCAGCAAGGCCCACACGCCGATAAAACCATCAATATCAAAGTGATTAGCTGTGACGGCCTGCGCCTCCAGGCCCGGCGTGGCGGGTGCGTGCAGCGCCCGCAGGCACGAGCCGGCGCTGGTATCGTCGCGCAAGGCCGGAGGCGTAGCGGCCCCGCGCCAGTGCGCCAGCGTGAGGGCCGCGCCCAGACCGGTACTATCGACGATGATGGTGGGCTGCCGCCGCAGCTGGGCAAAGGGCACGAAATAGCGGTTCATGGGCCAAAGAAAACACGCAAAAGCGGCTGCCCGGCCCCGGCCCTCCGCGTGGAGAAAGCCGGGGCGAGCAGCCGCCTGGTGTTTTATACGCTACTATTATTCGGTCATGCTGCGCACAGCATGACACTTCATCTACTCCCGCGTCAGGCGCTTCACCACGGTGCCTTGCGCAGTGACTACCCGCACCGAGTACACGCCCGTGGCCAGGTACGTGAGGTCGAGCTGCTCGCGCACAATGCCGGCGCGAGCCTGGGTGCGGCGCTCAAGCACCACCTGGCCAAGGGCATTCAGCAACTGAAGCTGCACGTCGCCGGAGCCACTCAGCCCGGCCATTTCCAGCGTGGCGGTGCTGGTAGTGGGGTTCGGGTAGAGGTGCGTGGCGGCTTGCAGCGCCCCGGTGGCCGTGCTCAGCATCCCGCTGGGCTGGAGCCAGAGGTAGAAGCGCTGGCCAGTGTAGCTAGCGCTCATGGTGAAGGCGTAGGCCGGGGTTAGCGTCAGGTTTTGGCGCGTGCTCAGCTCCCGGTCTTCGAGCCACACCTCAGTGCCGGAGGGCAGGTTTAGCAGCTCGGTGGCCTCCAGGGTGTGGGGGCCGCTCTGGCTCACGCGCACGCCCAGGGGGATGCTGGGCACAGACACTAAGCTAGGCAAGGCATTGATGGACAAGGCATCGGCCCCGGCCAGGCTCCAGAGCGAAGGAATACCATCGCCGTTGACTTGCACTTTGTAGGCATCGTACCCGGCATCGGCGCCCAGCGTGGCGGCGGGGTCGAAGTACACCACGGTTTCGTCGGCCTGGCCGCTAGCATTTTGCGCTTGCAAGCGCACCAGCGGGCGGGTAGTCGTGGTGACTGTGCGGTTGAAACCGGGATTGAGGTAGGTGCTAGCGCGGGCGGCCGCTGGCAGGCCCAGAGTAGCCGTAGTGCTGGAGGCCCGCACAAAGAAGCCCTGCATGGAGGCAATGTCTTTGCTACCGCCATTCTGCCCGATGCCCGCCACATACGAGCGGTAGGTGCCGGTGTAGGGGCCAGAAGGCACAAACACGTACAGCGCCCGGTCGATGCCCGGCACGGTGGGCACCTGGTCCCAGTCGAGCGGCGACGGGAAGGGGTTGCCGAGCAGCTGCCAGCCCGAGTTGGCCAGCGGCCCTCTGGTGACCGGGTAGCTGACATCGGTGCTGGCCAGCGTGCCGCTGATGTCGACCACCGTGCTGGGCAAGGTCTGGGCCGAGTAGCCCCGGCCAGGCGTCAGGTCGTCGGTAGCGCCGGGCACCATCCAGCCCTGCTCAAAGCTTGGGGCAGCAGCATTTATGCGGGCTTCGTTGTACAGATACAGCGTCGGGAACGGCTGCACAGTGTTGCCCTGCGTGTTATAGGCGGGGTTCACGTTGAAGTTCGGGATGTTATCAGCAAACTCCTGTACGGTGGCCGTGCCCGTTTGCATCGGCGACGAGTAGTGGCGGTAGCCCGCAGCAGCCACGCCCATAATAAAGCGCTGCATGGTAGCGCGGCCCGTCACGATGCCGCCTCCGGTGGGGTTCACCACCATAGCGGTGCCATTAGCATCGGAAAGCAGCGTCAGGTTGTTGCCCGAAGCCAAGTTGCCGGCCGTGAGCGTGAGCAGGTGCCGCACGCCAGCCGCACTAGCCAGCGTGGCACCGGCTGCATTGTTGATTATCAGGTCATAAAAGCGCAACGTGCCGCTACCACCCAGCGACTGGGCGGTGCTGCCGCTGCACACCAGGGCGCTGGTGCCAGGGACAAAAGTGCCATTATTCACCAGATTACCAGTGAGCAAAAACTGCCCGGTCAGGGTCAGCGAAGCGCCGCTGGCAATAGTGAGGCCGTGGGCCGTGCTGCCCGTAGCGGCCACCGGATAGAGGCTGAGGCCAGCCGGAATCACGACATCGGACGTGGCCGTGGGCACGGTACCGCAGCTCCAGTTGGCGGCGTTGTTCCAGCTGGTGTTCACTGCGCCCAGCCAGGTGTAGGCATTGGCCGCGCCGATGATGATATCGACCCCATTATCAGCCCCTACCGTGGCGGGCTGGCTGCCCACCACCCGGATGCGGTAGCCCGTGCCCGGCGTAGTGCCGGCCGGAATAACGGCCGCGATAGTTGCCGAAGTAGTGCCCGTCAGCGTGCCGATATTCACTGGGCTGGCAAACGAGCCCCCGGCCGCCGACAGCTGCGCCGTGAACACGTTGCCGGCCGTGAAGCCGCTGGCCGTGAACGACACGCTCAGCGCCGAACCCGCGCAGTAGCCCGTAGCGAGGCTGCTGGTTTGGATGCTGGCCACCACCGGGGCTGGATTCACAATTACCGATACGCTCGCTGTAGTCGAGCAGCCGTTCAGGCTTATCGTCACGGAGTAGGTACCGGCGTTGGCGGCTGTGGCGCTGGCGATGGTCTGGTTGGGGCCGGTGGCGGTGTAGCCGTTGGGGCCGGTCCAGCTATAGGTAGCCCCACTAATACCGGTGGCATTTAGGGAAATGGGTGAGCCTACCGTTACCGGCGAGTTGGCCCCGGCCGACGCCGTGCTCAGGTTGGTAATAGTTAGGTTGGAACCGTTGTCGCTGGTAGTAATAACCGGATTAGAGCTCACCAACCGGATGCGGTAGCCCGTGCCGGTCGCTGAGGCCGGAACAACTACGCCCAGCGTGCCCGCCGTGGCGGCCGTGGTAGCTACCGAGCCAATGCTAACCGGCGCGCTAAACGAACCGAAGGCATCCGAGAGCTGCGCCGTAATGGTATTGCCCGCACCAAAGCTCGGGCCGCTGGCCGTGTAGCCCAGCGTGTAGCCGGTGCCAGCGCACAACGAACCACTCAACGCGTTCAGCGCTAGTGTAGTGACGGGCACTGGTGGCGTCACCGTTACCGGAGTAGAGGCGGAGGCCGAGCAGCCAGCCGCGTTGGTAATAGTCAGGGTGTAATTGCCTGACTGGCTGACTTGCGCGTTGGTCAAGCTCAGGTTTTGCGTAAAGCCCACGGTGGCCGAGCCGCCGCCGGTATAGGCCACGGTCCAGACATAGGTATTGCCGGCCACGGCCGGGCCGCCGTTCAGGATAATCGTGCCCGTTTGCACCACCGGCGAGTTGCTGCTCACCGTCACGGTAGGCAGGGCGTTCAGGGTGATATTCGAGCCATTATCATTGCTGACGATGGTGCTCGGATTGGAGCCCACCAGCCGCACGCGGTAGCCCGCGCCCAGCGGCGTAGTGCCCGGAATCGTAATCGACAGCGAGCCATTGCCCTGCCCGCTAAAGGCCACTGAGCCAATGCTAACCGGCGCGGCAAACGAGCCACTGGCATCCGAAAGCTGCGCCGTCACGAGGTTGCCCGCCGGAAACGGATTGCCCGATACTGCGAAGCTGATAGTGCGCGGCGTAGCCAGGCAGATAGGCCCCGAGAAAGCCGTGAGGGCCAGAATCGGGTCGGTCGAAGGCAGCACATTCACATCCACGTAGCTGCTGGAAGAGCAGTTACCCAGCGTCACCGTCAGGTAGTAGCGGGCCACGCCAGCCGTGGTAGTGCTGGTGCTGGGGCTTTGCTGCGTGGAGGTAAAGCCGCCTGGCCCGCTCCACGAATAAGTTGCGCCGCTGTAAGTCGGCGTCACGCCCAGGCTGATAGTCGCCCCATTGGCCACCGAGGCTGGACCAGTAGCCTGGCTCACGGGCGTGGTATTGATGGTCAGGTTGGCCCCGTTGTCGGTGCCGGTCACGGCAGGGTTCGAGGCTACTACCCGCACCCGGTAGCCGCTGCCAGCCAGCGTAGTCTGCGGAATAGTACCCGTGAGCACGCCCCCATTAGCCGTGAGGCTTTGCAGCGTGCCCAGCAGCGGCGCATTAGCCGCGAACACCCCATTGGCATCCGAAAGCTGGAAATTGAATACGTTGCCGGTGGCGTAGCGCGTGGTGTTCGTGCTAAATGGCACCGTAATCGTATTACTGGTGCAGTACGCGCTGGTCGAAACCGTGCCCGTGGCAATGGCGGGCGGGTACAGGTAGCTGGCCCCCGAGCAAGCCGTGCCGCCGCTCGTAGTCACGCAAATCTGCCCGTCGGTGCCCCCTACCGGGGCCGGCACTGTGAAGCTGCTGGCCGTGTTGTTGGTAATCGGCCCGGCTGGCGTACCGTTAAACGTCACGGCCGTGGCCCCGTCGAGATTAGTACCCGTCACGGTCACGAGCGTGCCCGCCGGCCCGTTGGGCGGCGTAAAGCTGATGATAACCGGCACCGGGCAGGTAGCGGGGAAGTAATATACCCCAGCATTAGTCAGCTGAATACCCTGCGAAATGGTGGGCAAGGTCAGCCGCAGCCGCAGGCCGCGCACGTTGTTTTGCACCGTGGTCAGCGTCCGCACAATGTTCGTGGGCGTGGTCTGGTTGGCGGGCAGCGTGGCCGTATAGGTGTCGATGGTGCTCCAGGTGCTCAGGTTGCTCGATGCTTCTATCGTCAGCGTGTAGCTCACGGCCGTGCCATTGGTGTTGCGCAGGCTCAGCTGGACCTCCGAGATGGTGCGCAGTGTGCTCGCGCCCAGGTCTACTTGGGCGTAGTAATTGTTAAAGAACGTCGAGGAGCCGCCTGTAATGGCTAGGCCGTTGTACATCTGCTCGATGGCCGAAGCCGTGATGCCGCTGCCCGTGTAGCTGGCCGAGGGCTGATTAGCCGCGTAGTTGGGCGAGTTGTTGCACCCGCTCTTGGCAAAAGGTCGGCTAAGTACCTGGCTCCAGCCGCCGTTGGCATCGCGCACTCGCACAAACAGCCGGTGCTGGCCGGTGCTTAGGGCGCTGGCGTCGGCCAGCAGGTTGAGGTTAGTGAGGTTGGTGGCGGGCGTCGGAATGGGCACATTCACCCCCAGGCCGTAGCCAGGGTCGGTATCGAAGTAATATTCCGCCTTGTTTATGTTGGGGATGGCGGCCACCGTGGGGTCGTCCACGTAAAAAATCCGGTTCAGCGTCTGGCTCCACTTGCCGGCCGCGTCGCGCACTCGGTAAAACAACGTGTGAAAACCCACCGACAGCGAGCCCAAGCCTACCGAAAAGCTTACGCCCGTGGCATTGGTGCCGCCGCCCGTAATGGCAGCGCTGCTGCCCTGGCCATAGCCGGGGTCGGTGTCCACGAAGTACTCCACGGCCGCCAGGTTGGCGGGCGGCGCGGTGGTAATGGCGGGCTCCACGTAGAAAATCTGGCGATACGTTTGGCTCCACGCGCCATTCCTATCCCGCGAGCGCACCGAGAGCGAGTGAAAGCCCGCAGGTACGCTGCCCAGCCCCACCGTGAAGCTGACGCCCGCCGCATTGCTGCCGCCGCCCGTGATGGCGATGGCCGTGCCCGCGCCATAGCCGGGGTCGGCATCAATGAAGTACTCGGCTCCGGCCAGCGCCGGGGCCGGCGCGGTGGTAGAGGCGGGCTCCACGTAAAAAATCCGGCGATAGGTTTGGCTCCACGCGCCATTCACGTCTTTCGAACGCACTGACAGCGTGTGAAAACCAGCCGCCACACTACCCAGGCCCACCGTAAAGGCCACACCCGCTACGTTGTTGCCGCCGCCCGTAATGGCGATGGCCGTGCCGCTGCCGTAGCCGGGGTCAGCGTCAATAAAGTATTCGGCACCGGCCAGATTGGGCGCAGCGCTAAGAGCCGATGTCGGCTCTTTGTACAATATCTGGCGGTAGGTCTGGCTCCAGTTGCTGCTCCCCGCCCGCGAGCGGATGAACAGCGAGTGGAAGCCCGGCGTAATCGCCGCCAGGTTCACCGTAAAATTCAGGTTGCTTAGCGTGGTGCCCGGCGTGGCCGGCAGCGTCACGGCGGTGCCCTGGCCCTGGCCGGGGTCGGAATCGAAGAAATACTCTACCCGGTCGAACGCGGGCGGAGCCTGGGCGTGCAGGGGCGTAAACGCCCCCACCGCCGCCAGCAGCAGCACCAGCAGGCCTAGCCTGGGGTGCCGTATCAAGCGCAGCAAGTCCATAAACAGACGCGGAAAAACACCCCAGTCGGGGCGTCGCCCTGATTAGTTGTTCGACCGCGTGCTGATGGTGGCGTTCAGGCTGTTGCCCGACACCGACTGGTTGTACTGGTAGATAGTGGGCACATTTGGAATGCCCGAGAGGCGATAGGGCACCGCCCCGCCAAACGCGCCCACGTCGGTGCCACTCTCGCCGGTGCCAATGGCCGGGCTGGCCGTGCGCAACTGGTACGCCCCATCGGTCGAGGCCGTGCCGCCCACAAACAGGCTGGCCGGGGTGACATTCTGCTGGTTGCCATTGGCTGTGCCAAACTGCGTACCGCCGCTGATGTTGTAGCTGTAGGCGTTGTTGCGGGGCGTGAAAACCGTACTGGTACCGGTATAGGTGAGGATATTGTTCTTAATGACGGCGTTGTCGACGTCGATACCATAACCAATGGTACCAGCCAATGTACCAATTACATTATTGGAAATGAGAATATTACTCAGTCGAGTATAGGTACC
>CAXUKA010000315.1:0-7779 GCA_964251335.1 uncultured Hymenobacter sp. | reverse complement strand
GTGCTGTTTATCGCCTTTAGCTGGCGCATGAGCTTGCTGAATGGCATGGCGGGCAAGGGCGATTTTTATGGGCCGCTGGTATTGCGGGGGGCGGGGCTGGCCCTGCTCACGGTGCCGCTCACGGCGCTGGCCGTGTCGGGGCTAGCCACTCAGGACATTGCCCAGGGCGCGGCCCTCAATAACATGATGCGCCAGCTCGGCGGCTCGGTGGGCATCGCCACGGTGAATACCTACCTGGCCACCCAGTTTGCCGCGCACCGGCAGGCCATCGTCACCCACCTCACGCCCTACGATGTGGGCGTGACCGAGCGCCTGGCCAACGCGGCGCGCCTCGCTACCGGCCGCCTCGGCGAGCCGGTGGCCGCCGCCCAGCACCATGCCCTGCAACTATTGGATGCCACCGTAAACCAGCAGGCTGGCATTATGAGCTACAACGACGCGTTTCGGCTGGTCGGATTCTGCTTTCTAGCGGCCATGCCGCTGCTGCTGCTCGTGGTGCGCCGGCCCAAGGGTGCGGCCCCGGTAGTCGTCAGCCTTTCAGAACATTAGCCTTTACTCTCTTTCCTCTTTTCACTGATGCCTGACTTAAAACGAGTGGTAATTACCGGCGTGGGTGCTCTCACGCCCATTGGCAACGATGCCGCCAGCTTCGGCCGCGCTCTGGTGGCCGGCGTGAGCGGGGCCGCGCCCATCACCCACTTCGACGCCACCAAGTTCAAAACCCGCTTTGCCTGCGAGCTAAAGAGATTTGACCCGCTTAATTTCCTGGACCGCAGCGAGGTGCGCAAGTACGATGCTTTCACGCAGTACGCGCTGGTGGCGGTCGACGAGGCCGTTCGCCAGGCCGAATTAGACTTTGTGGCGCTGAACTGCAACCGCATTGGCGTCATTTGGGGCTCGGGCGTGGGCGGGCTTTCGACGCTGCAAGAGCAGATTAGCGAGTTTGCCTACGGCGACGGTACACCGCGCTTCAACCCATTTTTGGGAGCCAAGATGATTGTGGACATTGCGGCGGGCCTTATTTCCATCAAATACGGACTGCGGGGGCTCAATTACGCCACCGTGTCGGCCTGCGCCACCTCCACCACGGCCTTGGTCGATGCCTTCAATTATATTCGCTGGGGCAAGGCCGATGTGCTGATTGCGGGCGGCTCGGAGGCGGCCATCAATGAAACGGGCATCGGCAGCTACAATGCCCTGCGTGCCCTTTCGACCCGCAACGACGACCCCGCCACCGCCTCGCGGCCCTTCGACACCAGCCGCGACGGCTTCGTGATGGGTGAAGGGGCCGGGGCCTTGATTTTGGAAGAATACGAGCACGCTCGCCGCCGGGGCGCGCCTATCCTGGCCGAAGTAGTGGGCGGGGGCATGGCCGCTGATGCTTACCATATTACCGGCACCCATCCCGACGGCGAGGGCGCGTACTTGAGCATGCAGGCTGCCCTCGACGATGCCGGCCTGCACGCCGCCCAGCTCGACTACCTCAACGCCCACGCCACCTCTACTGGCCTGGGCGATGCCAGCGAATTGCGAGCCATCGAGCGAGTGTTTGGCCCGGCCCCGCAGCTGCACATCAGCGCCACCAAAAGCATGACCGGGCACCTGCTGGGCGCGGCCGGGGCCATCGAGGCTATTGCCTGCGTGCAGGCCGTGCAGCACAATGTAGTGCCGCCCACCATCAATACCACCCAGGTCGATACCGGCTTTGCCGAACACCTTCAGCTGACTTTGGGCCAGGCAGCTTACCGGCCCGTTGAGTACGCCATGAGCAATTCCTTTGGCTTCGGCGGCCACACGGCCACCCTGATTGTCAAGAAGTACACTGCTTAAGTACGTCCGGCAGGTGCACCCGCTCGCAGCCGAAGCAACGGGCGGGCGAGCAGTCCTGGCGATTAAATTATTCTATTCTATTTCAATATAAATTTCAGTATTTTGAATGCTGATTTTGGGTTGACAGACAATATTTTTGCGGAGCTGTTTTCGACATTATTATTTATAAATAATGCCCAAAACAGGAAAATCTTCTTTTCATTCTATGCATACAGCTTTATATGCAGTTTTCTACCCCAACATTTCTTTTCCGCTCACTACTCACCGGTCTGGGCCTGGCTCTGACCGTGGCCTCGGCACAAGCCCAAGCGCCTACGGCAGCGCCTGCCCCGATGGCAACGGCCAGCCGATATCCGCATTCTGCACTCGGCCTCACGCTGGGCTACGGCGCGCCCTACGGGTGGGGCGTCGATTTTAGCATGATGGTGCAGCCCAACCTGGATATCAACGCTGGGCTGGGGGCCAGCATCACGGGGGGGAAGCTCGGCGTGGGCACTCGCTACTACTTCTCGCCCCAGCGTAAGGTATCGCCTTTCGTGGGTGGCAACCTGGTTTATAGCACTGGCCTCAAACACGTTACCGTCACCAATGGCCAAAGCAATGGCATATATTACTCGTCAAGTTCGAGCGATGAGGTAACTGTCAATTTCAAGAGCACCACCTTGCTACACCTGCGTGGCGGAGTTCGCTGGCAACCCATGCGCCGTTTTGGCCTAATCGGAGCGCTGGGCTACGGCATAGTGCTGGGCGGCGACCCGGTAGAGTACGTAAGCGGAAACGACTCGCAAAGCAATCGAAATACGGTCAACATATTCTCGCCCGGCGGGGTCGAGCTTTCCGTAGGAGTAGTCTTTGCCTTGGGCAACCGCGACTAATTCGGAGCCTAAACCTAAATGCGTCGGGGGCTTGGAATGACAATCGTCACTCCAAGCCCCCGATTTTTTAATTGCGGTAGCATAATGAGCCAACAACGAGCGCTTATCTGCTACGCAACGATTTGGGTAGCGCGGGCGTTTCTATTGGAAGAATTCCTATTTTCGGGGCATGAAACGCAGTTTTTGCTTTTGGTATGGCATCGGCGGCCTGCTTTTGGCGTCGCCACTTCACGCACAATCGCTGGCCGGGGCCTGGCAGGGCGTCGAAACCGAGCCGAAAGGCCCGCGCTATTGGCCAGCGGTGCTGCGGCTGCAAGGCAAAGACGACAAACTATTTGGCGTGGTGTACGAGGAGGTAGGCGGGCAGCCCGGCACTACGTCGACCTTCCAGGTGAAGGGCAGCCGCACAGGTAATAACCTAAAAATCACCCATGTGGCTGAGCTTAATGAAACCGGGTCAGACCTGTTCAGCTATTGGTGCGCGGGCTCCGTCACCTTTACCTACGATGCGGCACAGGAAAAGCTAACCGGCCACGCCACCTACCAGCCCGTTGGCAAGTGCAATACGGGCGAATACACGTTTTATCGCGTTAAGCTCAAGTCAGCCGCCACGGTGCCGGCGGGCGCGCTGACCACCCTGCGCGTGTCGGGCCGCGATGTGCGCTGGTTTGCCGACGCTGAGCTGAAGCAGCCGGTAGCGGCGGGTAACCTCTACCGCACGAAGCTCGCGAAGACTACTACTTTTTACCTCACCCAGGGATTTTATCCCAGCGCCGACAGCCCGGTAGCGCTCGTTACTGTGCAGGTAGCGCCTCCAGCCAAGGCTACTAAGGTAGCCCCACGCCCCGCGACGCCGGTAGCCCCGCCCACGCCACCTGACTCCGTTGCCGCGCCGGTTGCGACTGCGCCACCCACCGCGCCAGTAGTGCTGCCTACGGTGCTATTCAAGCAAGGCACGGCCGAGCTACTACCCGAAGCAAGCCCTGCCCTCGACAAGCTAGCCACTGACTTACAAGCGAATACCGCCCTACGGCTGCGCGTAGCTGGCCACACCGACCGCCTCGGCGAAACCGGCAAAAACCAAGTATTATCGGAGCAACGCGCCGAAGCGGTAAAGACCTATCTGGTAAAAGCCGGCGTGGCCACCGAGCGCATCGAAACCGTGGGCTACGGCGATACCCGCCCGCTTTACCCCTCGCCCGATATCCGCAATCGCCGCGTAGAGGTCGAAAAGCTACCCTAAGCTACCGGGCCGACCGAGCCGTATTTTTGCGGCTCTTCTTCTATGGCCGACGATTTTCGCTCTTCTCTTTTGGACCAACTGGTGGTCCGCATCGCCGCGCTGCAATCTACTGGCGACCAATATTATCCAGCGGGTTTATTTCCGAGTTTGCGTTGGAAAAAATCCTTGCGCTACCAGCGTAAAGACTCCAATGGCTTTTTCACCTCGCTCACGGTTTTTACCCTGCGGGAAATAATGCCGCATCTACCAGCGGCGGCCCAGGCTTTGGTGGAAATCATTGCTGCTAAAGCGCTGGCCATCTACCCGCTGTATCAGAACCGGACGGGGCAGGCAACGTATAATTTTTACCAGCCCCGGCCGGGCCAGCACTTTCCGCACGGCTATTTGCTGCACCGCAGCCGGCACTTCGCCGCCCCCGACGACCTGGATTCGACCTCGCTGGCTTACCTCAGCTACCCGCGCCCGGCTGCCGAAAACCAGTGGCTGAAAGCCAAGCTACAAGCCCACGCCAACACTGTGAAGGGCTGGGCCACCACCGGCCCCAAAGCGTTTCGAAAAAAGAAAATATACTCGGCCTGGTTTGGCGAGCGCATGCCGATTGACATGGATGCCAGCACGTTATCAAACGGCATGCTGTGGGTAGTGCGCTCGGGCCTGCCGCTTAATGAGTTTGACACAGACGGGCTGGAGTACATCAGCTGGGCCATCACGTCGGGGGAGTACCGCCGCCATCCGCTCGACGTGTCGGCCTACTATGCTACCGCGCCGCTCATCGCCTACCACATCGGCCGCCTGCTGGCTGAAGCCAACCTGCCGCAGCTGGCCGCAGCCCGCGCCACACTCCTGCGCGACTTGCCCGCGCTGCTAGCTGAGAGCGAGCATTTCATGGATAAAATATTGCTAGCCACCACTATGCTACGGCTGGGAGCTACGCCCCCACCCCTACTCGACCCTAGCTGGGCCCTGACCGAGCTAGAAGAAAAAAGCCGGGGGTTGTATTTCTGCATCGCGCCGCTGCTCAACTATTACCCCCAAACACGCTGGCTGGCCCGCTGGCGGCTGAGCCAGATTGACTGGGAGTGCCCAGCCCACTCACTAGCGCTACTAGCTGAGTACGTGGTACTAGGCGGAGCGTAGCGTAAGCTTTAGCTGGCGCTATACTCTACACTGCGAGAATACAGCTTGGCTCAGTGCCTGCGATTGTCGAAATTCCGCCTTATCCAGCCCTAGCTCCTCGCCTCGCCCAGCCAAAAAACCGACCAGATTCTCGGTTGCTAGGTTGCCGGTGAGTGTATCGGCGGCCATTGGGCAGCCACCGATACCGCCTAGCGCGCTATCGAAACGGCGGCAACCGGCCTCGTAGGCAGCCTGCACATTGGCCTGCCAGGTGGCCGGTGTGGTATGCAAATGCGCCCCAAATGCCACCTGCGGGAAGGCCGGAATTAACTCCTTGAATAAGGGCGTAATAAGGTCCGGCGTGGCCGTACCCACGGTATCGGAAAGTGCCACGATGCGGATGCCCAACGCCGCCAACTCAGTTGTGAACTCAGCTACTATTTCGGGGCTCCAGGGGTCGCCGTAGGGGTTGCCAAAGCCCATAGAGAGGTACACGACCAACGTTTTGCCTTGGCGCTCGCACAGCTCGTGCATGGCCGCTACATCGGCGCGGGCCTGGACCAGGGTCTGGTTGGTGTTGCGGCGCTGGAAGGTTTCGCTCACCGATAGCGGGAAACCCAGGTAGCTGATTTCGGAGTGACTGGCAGCCTGCTCGGCCCCGCGTAGGTTGGCCACGATAGCCAGCAGCTTCGTTTTGGTTTGGCTGAGGTCGAGGCCCGCGAGCACTTCGGCCGTGTCGCGCAGCTGCGGAATGGCTTTGGGCGACACAAACGAGCCGAAGTCGAGCACATCGAAACCCACGGCTAGCAGCTGCTGGAGGTAGGCAATTTTGGTAGCGGTGGGAATAAACTCGGGCAGGCCCTGCATGGCATCGCGGGGGCACTCGGTGAGGGCAATGGGTGGGATTGGCACGGGCAAGAGCAAGTAATAAAAACAAAAATACGCGAGTGGCCGCAGGCGCTTGTGGTGCTCCTGGCGGCTACCAACTCATAACAATAGATAGTCCATAAAGTCGTCGCTATGCAGAAACTTGCCAGCAGCCGCTGGTGTTGGGAGCGATATGACTTTTTCGCTATTCACCACCCCCGGCACCCATAGCCGGGCGGGTGGCTTATTGCTGGCACTGCTGGTACTGCTCAGCAGCTGTAGCAAAACGCAAACCCTCACAGCGCTTTTCCAAAAAACTACTCCGCACGACGATTATGCCCGTGCCCTCGACCGCGCTGGCCTGCGCGAGGCAGCCTTGGGTCAGCGCTGGCAAGCGGCTGCCACGCAAGCGTTGCGCGACTCGCTGGTCGTAACGCTGCCCGTGTTGGAAACTGGCTTTTTCCGGGCCGACCAGCCCACCGCCGCCAGCTACCGCTACCACGTGAAGGAAGGTGAGCAAGTGCACATCCGCCTCACCATGCAGCCTGGCTCGGCAGTTCTGGCCCGCGTGTTTGTTGATGCTTTTGCCCTCGCTCCTGGCCAGCATCCCGAGCTGCAAAAGTGGACTGCCACCGATACCACCACGGCCGGCACCCTCGCCTTCAGCTACCGTGCCGAGGCGGCGGGCCAGCACCTTGTGCGCGTGCAGGCCGAGCTACTGGCGGCCGGCCGCTACACATTGCGCCTGTGGCGCGGCCCCAGCCTCACCACTTTTCCGGTACAGGGCCGCACCGACCAGGCGGTGGGCAGCCTCTGGGGAGCCGAGCGCGACGGCGGGGCGCGGCAGCACGAGGGCGTCGATATTTTCGCGCCGCGCGGCACGCCCGCCGTGGCAGCGGTGGCGGGCATTGTCACCAGCGTAGCCGAAACCAAAATTGGCGGGCGCGTGGTGTGGCTAACGGAAACGGCTACTGGCCAGCACCTTTACTACGCCCACCTCGACCGCCAGCTGGTGCAGCCCGGCCAGCAAGTGCGCCCCGGCGATGTGCTGGGCCTGGTGGGCAACACCGGCAATGCTCGCACCACCGTGCCGCACCTGCACTTCGGCATCTACCAAAACGGACGTGGGGCCGTAGACCCCTGGCCCTTTCTGCACCGCGCTGACCCCGTGCCGGCCGACCTCCCCGCCAAAGCCGGCAACTACCTGAGTCAGTGGGTACGGGCACGCGGCAAAAACCCGGCAGCGGTGGTATTCGCCAGCAAAACCGGAGCACCGTTGTCAGCCGCTACTCCCCTGCTGGTGCTGGGTCAGCAGGCCCAGCGGCTGCGAGTGGCGGCACCCGATGGGCGCATTGGCTACGTGGCAGCCCGCGCTGTAGCCAATGCGCAGCCACTTCGCCGCCTCACACTACCCAGCGAAGTAGAGATTCAGGCGCAGCCGGCCCCAATAGCGGCTGCATTGGCCGCTTGGCCGGCTCATACTCAAGTAGTAGTCTTGGGGCGGGTGCCGGGCTATTCCTTGCTGCGAGGGCCAGCCGGGCAGGAAGGCTGGGCTAAGATTTAGCTTCAGCAGGATGCGCTAAAAAGGCAGGGCCGCATTCTCAATAGCTGAGAATGCGGCCCTGCCTTTTTTATTTATCTCATTAATCTACTGGCTCATAGCCACGGCGCGACGTAGCTGGCGCGAGTACGCCAAGCGCATCTCGTTGCCGGCCGCACCGGGGTAGTCGAAGCCTATTGCGTTGGGGTCGGCGCGCAGGCTGGCCCAGGCCTGAGCATCCAGCTCGGCGGGCTGGGCGGCGCTGGCGCGCACGGCCGGATGCGTAAAGTGGTCTTCGGCAAAAAAGC
>CAXUKA010000314.1:0-7799 GCA_964251335.1 uncultured Hymenobacter sp. | reverse complement strand
CCGGCACCGTGTCGCTGAGTCAGTTAGCGGCCATTCAGGCGCTGGGCTTCACGAAGCTGTAGGTCGATTTCACCTACTTTTCAGAACTGGGGAGACCGTTTTTTCAACTCTGGTTTTGCAGGGGTGAAAGCTGCTGCTTTTTCTGGTACACACGCAGGCATCTGCAACATTTCTATATCCGGGGAAATACGTAATTAATAAACCGTAGAATCCGGGTTTTTACAGATGCATCCCATCCAGATGGACAAGATATTTGTTGTATGTCTAGCGAGGAACATCGCCGTCGCATCGTCGCTGCTGCCTTGGCCCTGACGAAATGCACACATATAGAACCATGTGTGTACGAACTCATGCTACTTGATGAGTATGTATATGGCAGTATGAGTATTGATAAGGTTATACAGGAGCTAGAAGTCTATAATGAGTTCATTATAGACTCGCTAGCTAGCCTTAGCCCGCCCCTCTTGAAATATCACTGAGCCGATTTGCCTACGACAGACCTAGCGTTTAGTCGAAAGGGTATAAGCTGCGAAGAGTGCGCCCAGCGTATTAAAAGCATCCTCCAGCCCCTGGCAGGCGTGGAGTTGCGCCGCCGCTGGCACACCATGGTCACCTAAGTACTTATTGAGCATGCTGGCGACGTTGGCCTGGTCATCGTTATTGGCGAGCCCCACTTGAAATAGCGTGTCTAAGTCTACCAACGGGGCGTAATCATAGAAAAGAGGACCGGTGACATAATACAGGTCGGCCACTCGGCTAGCTTGAGCAATTATTTTTTCCGGCTGCGTGGGGTCGCCCATTGCCATTGTTTTGCCAGGCTCCAGAGCGGTAAGCAACTGGCGAATAGTCAACATATTTTCCATTAATAACTTGCTAAAAACGTATCCAACGACTGAGGTTAAGCGATTTCTGCTGAAACTTGCCAAGTATAGCTTGCAATTGAAGATTCTCCTCGGGCGAAAGGTTGCAGTAGTTCAAAGCGAAGCGGTGCTGATGCAGCGCGACCAGTTGGTCGTAGCTCACGCGGAATGAACGGGGTTTTGGTAGGCGCTTGGGCCGGGCTGGGGTAAGCTGCTCGCGCCGGTGGCACTGGAGCAGCTTTTTGCCTAGGCCGGCCAGAGGGCCGAAGGTGAGCATTTCTATGTGTGGCACCGGCCGCTTCGCATTCGTCACGTCCTGCACCAGCACGGCTACTGCTCGGGCCAGCAAACCGGCCTCACCTCGCTCGAGCATTACGACTTGGTCAAGATGCGGCAGTTTCATGGGGAGTTACAGGTACTGGCTGGTAGCTACCAGCCCATTCTAAAATCTTGAATTGCCGGCCGTGGGTGCGCTCGCACAGGCGGTAGTAAGCCAGCTGGTGGCCGAGGCGGTTGCGTAGCACCCGCAGCATCTCTAGTCCATGGGCATCGTTGCTCCACGAGTAGAAGCTACACTTCTGCCGAATGCCGGCATTGGCCGGGGTGCCCGGCTTGAGGCGGTTGAACTCGACCCAGAGCCAGTACTGCGCGGTCTGGCTCAGCTTGCTGGGCTCGGCTCGCGTGAGCGGTAGCGGCTTGCTGGGCGGCGTTTTGGTCAGGAAGTCGTTGAAATCCTTGTAGCCCCGGTACAGCTCGTTGTAGGCTTTCACGCGGCCGGCCGGCAAGGCCTGGCGCAGCAGCCGCAAGGCCCGCTCGCCGGCCAAATCGTTATCGCCGAACCAATGCACTACCGGCGCTTCGAGCAAGTTGGGCAGCGCTTCGGCCAGCAGACTTACCGAGTTGAGGATGAGCACCGTGCAGGTAAAATAATCCTTTTTATAATGGGTTAGCGCGCTCAGGTAGTCCATAAAGCCTTCAAACACAGCCACCCCCGGCTCGCGGCCTGGTAGCCAGGTGAGGCCCTTGCCGCCGATGGTGCCCTGAAATTTGGGATTGCGCACTTCCCAGCCGGCCGATGTTTTCCAGGCCAGGCCGAAGTAGGGTTTCGGGCGCGGCTTACCGGCGACGTGGTAAAAAATCTGCTGCAAGTGGGCCAGCGTCCGTTGGCTCCGCTGCACCAGGCCCCAATTGATACCCCGGCTGGTGAGGTACTTGATTAACACGTCCCAGTTCAGGGGCTCCGTGCGCACGTCGGTGAAGGTGAGCTGGCCGGTGGTCAGTGTCTCGCCGGCCGGCAGCGCGGGCAAGGCCAGTTCCTGCGGCGTGGCTAGGTCGGCCGCCCAGGCGCGCAGGGTCTGCCGAGCTAGTTTAGCCTCGAAGCCGGTGAGCCGCATCACCAGTTCCAACACGTCGCCCCCATCCGCTTTCTTACCGGGCTTGGGCACGCCGCCGAAGTCTACCCATACGTTTTTGGGCTCACAGACGACGAAGCTGGGGGTTTTCTCCTCGGGCCGCAGGGGCGAGGTGTAGTAGTAGTTGCCACCAGCTGCTACGCCCGTGGGCACCTGACCGAGCTTGGCCATGAGGCTGAGCAAGGAGATTTGTTTATCGGCCGCTTGGGACGCTTTGGCACTTAGGCCGGGGATGGGAGTCATGGCCAGGAAGTGGGTTTTTGAAATTTTTGGCAAAAGCGGCCCCTACCCAGCCGCTAACACGCGGCCGGTGAGGCACCTGCGAACCGCTCGCCGCGGCCCGCCCCTTATTTTTTTTTCAGCTAGCCCCCGTTATCGACAAGAGCGGTGTGGAAAAACCGGCCGAAAACCGACGTTCCTATCATTCATAGCTTTTATGAATGGTCCCAGAGTATAAAGCCACCCATTATGCCCGCTTTGAGTTTTTTAAGTAGCTCGGCGGGCGTTTTGTGCTAAATTTTGGGCTAGGGCGCGCAGGCTCGCCAGCCCCTCGGCCGGTGACAAGATAGCTGCTGTGGGCACGGCTGGGTAGTTGGGGGCGAGCGCAGCCTGCTGCACCGCCGGAGCCGCGTCAAACACGATAAGGTCAGGATTGAGGAGCAGTTGCAAGCCGCCTCGCACATGCACCTTGGCGCGCAGGAAACCGGCCTCCACCAGCGCCAGGATGTGGCGGTAGCTCGTCTTGGGGTCACGGTTGCGGCAGCGCTTGGCCAAGCTCATGCGCGTGGTCTGAATGGCCACGTTGATGGGTGCCTTGGCCCGCTGCCAGTCGGCCATAAAAATGGCCACAATCTCTTTGAGCGTGTGAAACACATTGCCCTTGAGTTGTGGCCGTTTAATCGTTTTCTGAGGTGCCAGCGCCTCTTGCAGGTGCGCGGGCGTAGCTGCTGGCTGCACCAGCGCGGGTTGCTTAAAGAGGCGCGTGAGGCGCGACCAGGTCTTCTCGTAGTTAATGCGCAGCTTGGGCACAAAGGCAGGACGGTACATAATATGCAATAAAATAGTTATTTAATGTTCAGCTTATTCACTGAACAACAGCGCCCCGTCCAGCCTCGCGGCTGGCAAAGCGCACCGGACTCCCACCCAGGGTGCAGCTTCTCCCACTTGGGACAGGGCAGGTTGTATCTAGCTGCTACCTACTTCCCGAATCGAAGTAGTTGAAGTAAGACCATCAGGTTTGGCAGGTGGCTCAGGGGCCGTGCGGTCTAGCTCGGCCAGCACCAGCCAACGGATAGTGAGCAGGTGCCGGGTCGTCACGGGGTCTTTTTGGTGCTGCCGGCTCTGGTCATCGAGCCAGCCCACTAGCTCGCCTGGGGGCGTGAAGAGCTTCGGCCAGTTGGGTAGCTCACTCACGGCCGGGCCGATGAGCTACCAGGTGTACCAGCCAGCCTAACGCACTCACCACTAGTAGTAAGCCCCAAGGCACCCAGAGCATCGCCGTTACTTTCCACCACGGCCAAGTGGCTACGCGAGTGAGGCCAACCAGCTTGAGCACGATGGGCAGCAGCACTAGTATTAGGTAAAGCAGCAGGACATCAAGCGTTGCACTTACTGGCTTCGGAATAGGCTTATCAACTAATTGAGGCATACTAGAGTAGGTAAATGGGTGGGAGTAGCGGGGCCGGGCGGCACCCTACGCCTAGGTGCGACACAGCGCCGCTACCAGGGCGGCCAGTAGGGCGGCTCCGCTCAGGCGAGCGAGCCACCGGTAAGGAAAAGTGCTCATGCGAGCACTGGCTGGATGGCCAGACCTTGCAGCGTAGCCATCACGGTATCTATCCGCCACAGCGTCACCTCCAAATCAGATTTTAAATCGCGCTCCCGACTAGCGTCAGGCAGCCGCCGATGTTCGGCGTACTGGCTGAGCACCCAGCGAATGGTGCGCTCGTCTTGCAGCAGGGCGGCTAGCTCCAGCTGGAGCGAGGCCAGCCGCACCGGGCGCGGGCGCGGCAGCAGCGACAGGGGCCGCAGCTCGTGGCCTTTGGCCCGCATGGTCAGCGCGATATCGAGCGCCGACGGGCAGGCTTGGGTAGAAGCATAAATGATAACGCAGGGCATAACTCAGGCAGCTTGTTGGAGCGGGTGGGAATCAGCTTCTTCGATGGTTTCGGCCAGCATTTCCAGCAGGCGGTTTTCGTGCACCTTGCGCACTTGCAGCCAGATAAGCAGCTGGTCGCGCTCGGCATCGAATTCGGGCGTTGCCTTATCCTCGACGGCAGCCAGCTTCTCAATGAGCGGGTTGATGGAATTGTCGTAGAGTTTCAGGGCTTCGCGGTGGTGGGCCGGCGTAAGCTGGCCGAACTCGTCGATGGTGAGGGTGTTGATGTCCATTTGTGAGATGGTGAAGGGTGATTGATAGGTGATTAGGCCACGCGCAGCACGCCGGGCGCAGCGGGGGCATCTAGCTTAGGCAAGATGGCCGGGGCTAGCTCGGCCGGTGGGGTGAGCACGGGCGCGGGCAGGCTGGCCAGGTCGAAGGCTTCGCCCCGCTCGTAGGCCAGCAGCGCCGGCCACGGAATGCGCGGCTCGCTGGTGAACTTGTAGGCCTGGAGCTTGATGAGAGTGCCCTGCTTGCCGCGCTTGCCCTTAGTCAGCCACAGGCGCACAGTTTCGGGGTGCACGTCGAGCACAGCCGCCAGCTTCTGGATGCTGTAGAGCACTACTTCGGCCTCGGCGGGCTTGGGGGCCGGCGTGAGCTGGTCGAGGCGGGCCAGAATGGCGCGCATGTACTGGTCGATGAAGCCGGCGGTGGGCAGTTCGTTGGCTGTCATAGCTAGTCGGTGTGCGGGGCGTAGGTGGGTTGTAGGATGCTGGCCGTAAGGGTGGCTAGGCGGCTTTTTGAAGCAGGCAGAACTCGCGGCGGCAGTCTGTCCAGTCGATTTCTTTGATGCCCAGCGGCAGCTCGTCCACCAGCCAGGTTTCCTGGTCAAGGCAGCCGTCTTGCAGGGCCGAGCGCATATCCAGCGGCATCGTGCCGCTGACGTACACCGTGAGGTGGCCCGCCTGGTAGGTATAGCCCAGTATGGGCTCGGGCTGAGGCGCGAGCACCAGGGCATCGCCGGGCTGAAAGCCCGACACGCGCACCCGTTTGCCGGTGCGGGCGTCCGTGAGCGAGACGCGGGGGAAAGTCAACACCTTAGCCATGCGCTTCAGGCGACTTGGCAGTGATTAACCGTGAGCCGGCCGCTCAGGCGCTGGCGGCGCTGGGTTTCCCAGGCCAGCACCAGGGGCGTTTCTTCCTGGTACTGCGGGTGGGTAGCGTTGATTTCCTGGGTGCGGCGGGCCAGCTCGTCGAGCGGCACCAGCATGACCAGGGCCGGGGGCAGCAGGGTGGCGGTGAGCTGGTGCAAGTCGCGGAGGCAGGGCTTGCGTGCCGGGGCCGCTGGGTCAGTGTTGAGGTGCATGGGTGTGAGAAGTGAAAGGGTGATAGTCAGTCAGTAGGCACCGCCGCCTTCGCCAGCAGCCGGGCGTTGTGCAGGCGCACGCAGCCCGTGAGCAGCTGGCGCACGTCTTTGACGCGGTACACGCGCTGGGCCGCGAAGAGGGACTCAAAGCCGGCGCGGCCGGGGTAGCGCACCCGCAGCTGGCAGTTGGCCTCGGGCACTGGGCCGGCGACCCAGGTGTACTCGAAGCGGAATTGCTCGCCCCTGGGACCCGTCCAGTGGGCAGCTACGGTGGCGTAGCTGGGCAGCAAGTGCTCGGTGGCCGTGAAGCCCAGGCGGCGCACCCAGGCGGCAATGTGCACGGTGAGGTTGCGGGGGCCTTTGGGGGCCGGCGTGTGGTAGGGGGCGCGCTCTTCCATCACACCAGCAGGGAAAGGGGCGCGGGGGCCGGCAGCAGCTCGGCCGGAATCTGGTACTTGGGCAGGCCGTAGCGCACCAGGGCCACGAGGTGCTCCAGGTTGTGGACGCGGCCGATGCGCACATTATTGAGCATCGAGGTGGGGGCCGCGTAGCCCGCCCGCACGGCGGCATCTACGGCGCTGCTGGGCAGGTCTTCGATGACAATGGACAGCAACCGCAGGTATTTCTGGCGCTCGGTCATGGCTTGTGTTTGGTACAGTTCGCCCGCCAAGCGCTTACTTGCGCTCGCTCAGTACTGTACACGCCACAAACATACGAGTATTACACAAAAGTGCTTATACACTTTTGAACAAAATAGAATAAAAAATACGCACTAGTGCAAGAAACTACTATTAATCAGCGCCTTAAATTTTTGATAGAGACGCTATCGGTGAGTGTCAGGGCTTTTAGTGAGTCTATTGGTGAAAGTACTGGCAACACAAACAATTATATAGGTTCTCGTCAACTGGCCCCTAAACATGAATATTTAGCTAAAGTGCTTACACACTTTAGCGAAGTAAATGCGCATTGGCTTTTGACTGGCGAAGGTGAGCCATTTAAGGAAGGCTCCGCCCCTGCTCAGAATCAAACCACTATTTCAGGCAAAAAGAATAACGTAGCTGTCGCAGGCAGCCACGGGAAAGCCATCCTGAACAACTACAATCTAGCCGACTGCGAGAAAGAGCGTGATAGCCTGCGGGCTGAGCGCGATAGCCTACTCAAGCAAGTAGAATTGCTCAACGGCCAGCTCCAGATGCAGAAGACCATCATCGAAGGCAAGGACCAGATACTGGACTTGCTGCGGGGTGGGTTTAATCGACCAAACTGAGTCATATTCTTTACCAAAGACTTAAGCTTCTAACATGAAGCTTAAGCGTCCTATGAAATCAGCTTAGCTGCCTACAAGTCCTGTTGTATGATGACCACAACTTTTGAAATTGAAAACCTCAAGCATAAAATTACGGATTATTCGAGTAGTCAATGTGATTACTATAGTGAGGCCTGTATTGTGACCTTAGAGCGCCAGAATCACCGTTCAGGAGTCTCAATGCTAGTTGATGGAACAATGCAGGGCAGTTATTGCTTAGAATGGCAAGCAAGCCCCAACACCAACGGTTGGCAAGCAAAGCGTAAATTAGTAGAAAATGCTGCGACAGCTATCGCCTTTTTTCTCGTAGCAGAAACCACTGAATACTCGACAATTATAGAGTCAGAAATACTGCAAGGAGAGGGTACTACAGGCATAGACTACTGGCTTTCTTATGGTAAGGAGCATGATTCGTATGACGAAGACAACTTCATGAGAGCCAGATTGGAAATATCAGGTATCAACACAGGAGATGCTAAGCATATACAGAGTAGATTAGACAAGAAAATAGAACAGGTCAAAGCCAGTGACGAAACCGGCACCCCAGTTTATATCGTCATTGTCGAATTTGGAACACCCGTTGCTATATTATTCGAGAAGCTATGAAAAACGCCAGAACCTTGCACGACGAAGCTATGACACAGCTTCGAGAGGCCAAAGCCAAGCGCGAACTGAAAGACTATACTTCATATGAAAGCCTTTTAACTGAAGCCTTTCATCTGGAAAGTGAAGCTGCTCACCTTTTAAAAGACAAGGT
>CAXUKA010000313.1:0-7809 GCA_964251335.1 uncultured Hymenobacter sp. | reverse complement strand
TGCGTAAGTCCTTGGTAGAAACCCACGACCTGCTGCGCGTGGTGCTGGGGGTGAGGCTCGGCGCGCTGCTGCTGCTGTTGGTCGGCGTGGTAGGCCTGAACTACTGGCTGGCCCAGCGGCTATGGGGGCCGTTTCGGCACACGCTGGCCCGGCTGCGGAGCTACGACCTGCACCGCCACCAGCCCCTCGACTTGCCGGCCCCCAACATCACCGAATTTGCGGAGCTAAACCAAGCCCTCAACCAGCTCAGCGAACGCCTGGTAACCGACTACGAAAGCCTGCGCCAGTTCACCGAAAACGCCGCTCACGAAACCCAGACACCGCTGGCCATCATGCAGGCCAAGGTAGAGCAGCTGCTGCAAACGCCCACCCTGACGGAGGACGAAGGCACCATGACCCTGCTGGGTGAGCTACACCAGGCCACCCGGCGGCTTTCGCGCCTGCACCAGTCGCTGACCTTGCTCACGCGGCTTGAAAACCACCAGTTTGCCCCTACCCAGGCCGTTTCCTTGCGTTTCGACCGGGTGCTGCGCGACCGCCTAGCCATGCTGGAGCCCCTGCTCGACGCCCGCAATATTCACCTCAATCTGCACATCGACGATGACTTGCCTGCCCGCACCATGCACCCCGGCCTGGCCGATTCGCTGCTGCACAACCTGCTGCAAAACGCCATCAAGCACAACCAGCCGAGCGGCATTCTGGCCGTGTCGCTCAGCCGCACGGCGCTGGAAGTGAGTAACACCGGCCCCGCCATCGAGGGCGACCCGATGCGGTTTTTCGAGCGCTTTCGCAAGCACAACGCGGCCTCCGACTCGCCGGGGCTGGGGCTGAGCATCGTGCAGCACATCTGCACCTATTATGGCTTTCGGGTGCGCTACGAGTACGTGGCCGGGTCGAGCTGGCACACGCTGCGGGTGGCGTTTGAATAAGGGCTACGCCGTTTCTCTTTCCAGTACTGCCTCGGGCTTGCTTACGTGGTGGTAAATGAGGCGCATGCCGGTAGGCAGCACAAACAGCAGCATCGGCAGCGCCACCACGAAGCCGCCAATCACGGCCACGGCCAGTGGCTGCTGCATCTGCGCGCCCAGGCCGATGCCCAAGGCTAGCGGCGAAAGCGCCAGAATGGCCCCAATAGCTGTCATGAGCTTGGGCCGGATGCGCAGGGCGATGGCGTAGCGGATGGCTGTGTCCACGTCGCCCGTCTCGCGCAACGACTCGTAAAATTGGTGCACCGTGAAAATGGCATTTTCGGCTATGATGCCCACAATCATAATGATGCCCGTGTAGCTACTCACGTTCAAGGGAATACCGGCGAAGAATAGCCCCAGCAGACACCCCGTTATACCCATCACGGAGATGAAAATTACCAGCAGGGAAATCAGCCACTCGCGGAATAGGAACAGCAGCACCGCGAACACCAGCAGGCTAGCCGTGAGCAGAATCAGCTCCAACTCGCGGAATGAGGCCTGCTGGTCGGCGTAGGCCCCGCCGTAGACGATGGTGTAGCCGGGTGGCAGCGTCACCTGCCGGCTTACCTGCTGACGAATCGACTGAATGGCCGTACCCAGGTCGAGCCCGTCGAGACGGGCCGTGACGATGGCCACCGACTTGAGGTCTTCGCGGCGCAGCTCCACGTTGCCGGGCTCCACGGTGACGGTGGCGAAGAAAGTGAGGGGCCGCACGCTGCCATTAGGCAGGAAAATAACCTGCTTCTCCAGCTGCGCCAGGCTGTTGTGGTTGAAATCGACATAGCGCAGCAGCACCTGGCGCAGCTGCTCGCCGTCCTGCACCTGCCCTACCTGGAGGCCGCCGAGCGAGCCCGCCTGCGCGGGCGAAATGCTGGCCTGCGCGGTGCCGTTGCCCAGAATCTGACCGCCCACTAGGTTGCCGAGCTGGGTTTGAAAATCGAGCGGCGTGAGGCCGTAGCGCGTGAGCTTGGCGATGTCGGGCCGAAACACGATGCTGGGGCCAGAAGGGATAAGGCCGTTGTTGACATCGGCCACGCCGGCTACTTTTTCGAGCACGGCTCCGGTCTGATTGGAGAGCTTTTCGAGCGTGGCCTGGTCGTCGCCAAAAATCTTGATTTCGATGGGCTTGGCACTGCTCATTAGGTCGCCCAGTAGGTCGGCAATGCGCTGGCCAAAGTCCACCGTGAGCGATGGCTGGCTGGCCTCGATGCGCTCGCGCAATTGGGCAATCACCTCGGGGGTGGTGAGCTTGTGCGTGCGCTTGAGCTGGATGAGGTAGTCGCCGTACTCGGGCGGGCGGGTGTCGAAGGCTAGGCCGATGCCGGTGCGGCGCGAGTAGCTCTCAATTTCGGGGTGCTTCCGAATCACGTCGCGCTCGACCTGGCGCAGCACACGGTCGGTTTCGGCTTGCGAGGTACCGGGCGGCATGTGGTAGTCGAGCACGATGGTGCCCTCGTCGAGGTCGGGCAAAAAGCCCGTTTCGAGCCGGCTCGATACCACGTAGGCCCCGACTACCAGGCCGGCTACCAGCAGTGTGGCTAGCAGCGGGCGGGCAAATAGGTTGGTAAGCCAGCTAAGCTTGGCGGCATGCTCCTGAGCCACGTTGTGGTGGTCGTGGGCGGCGTTGCCCTTGCTGCCCCGGTAGCCGATGAGCAGGTGCAGCACCGGCAACAACAGCCACGTTACCAGAAACGAGCAGACCATCGTAATCTGCATCGTATCCGATAATTCCTTGAAGAAGCTGCCCGCCAGCCCGCTCATTAGCCGGAAGGGAAAGTGAATAACGATGGTGCTCAGCGACGAGGCCACCATGGCCGGAAACAGGCTGCGAATGGCCTCGCGCACCACCCGCACGCTGCTGTGGTCGGGGTTTTCCTCGTGCTGCCGATAAATCTGCTCGATGATGACAATGGCATCGTCAATAATGAGGCCCACCGAGGCCGCAATGGCACCCAGTGACATGATATCCAGCGTGATGCCAAACAGGTAAAGCACCAGCAACGTGAAGCACACCGTGACCGGAATCGTGAGCAGCACGGCCAGGCTGGCTCGCCACGAGCGCAGAAATACAATCATCACGAGGATGGCCAGGGCAAGCCCTTCCACGATGCTATGAATCACGCTGTCAATGCTATCGCTCACGAATACCGACTGGTCGTAGTAGGGCTTGAGCGTCATGCCAGGGGGTAGGAGGCGGCGCAGCTCGGCGGCCTTCGCGTTGGCATCGCGGGCGAAGGTGGCTAGGTCCACGCCCTGCTGCTTCACCAGGTCGATGAGCACGGCGTCGTGGCCGTTGGCGTTGATGAGCACGAACTCCTGCTGCTCCTGAATGTCCACGGTGGCTACGTCCTGCACCCGCACCGTGCGGCCCGAATCGGCGCGCACCACCACTTGCTTGAGGTCGTCGAGGGTACCTAGGCGGGTGTCAGTCAGAGTCAGGTAGAGCCGGCGAAAGCTGGCCAAGTTGCCGGCCGACTGCACGAAGTTGGTGTTTGCAAACGCCGCTTGCAGTTGCGCCGAGGTAATGCGCTGGCCCGCCAGCTTGGCCGGGTCGGGGATGACGATAAACTCCTTGGCCTTGCCACCCCGGATGACCACGTTGGACGCGCCCGACACTTGCGAAAACAGCGGCCGAGCCAGCAGATTGGCCGCATCGCGCAGGGCGATGGGCGAGCGCGAAGTGCTTTCCAGCGAGTAGCCCAGCACCGGAAACAGCGACTGGTTCATGGCCTCGGTGGCGATGGTGACGCCCGCCGGCAGCAGCCCCTTTATCTCGTTGACGCGGCTTTCGAGCTGGGCCTTGGTGCTGTACACGTCCACGTTCCAGTTCAAGAACACTTGAATCACGCACGAGCCCCGGCTGGTGCTGCTCTTAACCACCGTCACGCCCTTCACGCGCTTCACGGCGGCTTCCAGGGGCTTGGTCACGGTTATCATCATCCGGTCGATGGGCTGCTGCCCGGCATCGGCGATGAGCGTGATTTTGGGGAAGGTAACCTCCGGAAACAGGGCCGTTTGCATCCGCGAATACGCGAACAGCCCCACGGCCAGCAGCATCAGCCCGATGAGCAGAATCGGCTTGCGGTAGGTCTGGAAGTACGACGTATTCTCGCCAGCGCCCATCGGGGGGGTAGGCGGCGCGGCGGGGGTGGCTGGGTCGGCCGGCGGCGGGGTCGGCAGGGTGGTGGGCTCGCTCATCGTACCACTTTCACTTTGGCGGTGTCGGCCAGGCCGTAGTTGCCCGAGCTTAGAATTCGGTCCTTCGGCTGGAATATCGGGCTTTTGATTTCTGTTTCGTCGGGCTGCTGCACGCCCAGGGTCACGGGGACTTTAATGGCCGTGGAATCGTTGACCAGCTTCATCACCCAGAAGTGGTGCAGCGTTTCGTCGGCCAGCACACAGGGCGTGGGCAAGGTCTGGGCGTTGGGCCGCTTGGTTTGGGTGAGGCGCACCTGCACAATCAGGTTCTCGGGAATCACGCCCTTGGGGTTGGTCGGTCGCACCAAATACACTTCCGATTGGCCGGGGCTGACGCTGGCCAGCGGGGCCAGCACCGTGCCTGGCAGCCGGGTGCTGTCGGGCAGCACGATGGTGCAGCTGGGGTTGCCCACGGCCAGCGCGTGGTACTCGTAGGGTAGGTTGAGCTGGAACACCAGCTGGCTGCTCTCGGCCACGGTGCAGAGCGGCGTGCCTTCGAGCAGATAATCACCCGATTGCTGGATATTGAGCACGCTCACAATGCCCGCCGAGGGCACCGTAACCGACACCAGGCCAAAGCCTTTGAGCGAGGGGTCGATGCGCTGCGCGTCATTGCCTAGGGCGCGGCGCTCCTTGGTTTCGAGTGAGAAAAGTACCTGGCCCGCCGTTACGCGGTCGCCGAGGCGCACCCGCACGCCGGTGACGTAGCCGGCTACGGGGGCGGTCACGGTGCTTTTGCGAGGGTAGGTGGAGGTGGCCGGGAAAGTGCGGTACTGCGTCAGCGACTGCGTGCTGACCGTGACCACCTGCACCTGGGCGCGGGGCGGCGCGGCCGGGGCGTCCTCGGCCGGGGCCGCCCCGTGGCAGGCGGCGAGCAACACGGCGGCCGGCAACCAGCACCAGGTACAAAGGCGAGCGAGCGAAAACATAGGCAAAATGGCAAATAAATTACTGGTAATGAGGTAGCTGAGGTCAGCTACCAGGTCCAGTAGTTGTAGGCGTTGATGAGCAGCAGGCGGTTGTTTTCCAGCAGCACCAGGTCGCGGGTGGCCGCCGAGAAATTCTTAAGCACCTGCACGTAGTTGACCACCGACAGCTGGCCGGCAATGACCTCGCGCTTGTAGGAGTCGATAACCTGGCGGTAGCTGGCAATCTGCTCGCGGGCCAGGCGCTGGCGCGCTTCCAGCTGCCGCAGCTCGTAGAGCAGGCGCTGCTGGCGCACGGGGTTGATGGTGGCAAAGTTTTGCTGGTAGGCGCGGGTGGTGCCCAGCAGCACGCTGGTGCGGTCGCGGCTGAGTTGGCGCTGGTGCCCATCGAAGAGAAACAGGCTGAAGCTCAGGCCTGCACTCACGCCAAAGCGCTGCGGAATGTCGGCAAAGTTGACGGCTTCCAGCCCGCCGTTGGCAAAGGCGTTGAACACGGGCTTGTAGCGCAATTCGAACACCTTCTGGTTGGCCGCCAGCGTCAAACTATCCAGTCGAAAGCGGGTCGTGAAACCCGACAAGCCGGGGGTAGGCCCCGCCGTGCGCAGCGGCAAATTGGGGGCGGCCAACTGCACTTCTGCCGTATCGCCCAGCCCGCAGAGCACGTTTAGGTCGAGCAAATCGCGGTGGTAAGCCGTGCGGTAGGTGTTGAGAAACAGCTGCTGGGTTTCGACCTCGATATTAAGCAAGGCAAAGTCGGACTGCTTGAGTAGGCTGGCTTCCACAAGCTTGCGCACCAGCAGGCGCTGCCGGTCGAGGATGCCGAGTAGCTCACGCACGTAGGTGAGCTGGTCGAGGTCCTGCCGGCAGAGAATGTACTGGTCGCCCACCAGCTTCTCCAGGTCGTGCAGCGAAAGCTGCGACAGGTTTTGCTGACTAAGGGCCAGGCCCTGGGCCTGCTGGGCAAAAGCCTCGTAGCGCTTCTGGTTGAAAAGCGGCTGCGTAATCTGGGCGTAGCCCTGATAGAGCGCGCCGTTGCTCAGGGCCGCGTCGTAGCCCACGTAGTTGTTGCTGTTGTCGGCCGAGTAGCGCAGCACGGTGCGGCCGTTGTCGCGGGCTAGCACCGGCACACCGGTGTAGTTGCCCACCAGCGTGCCGGTAGGTTTGGTGTAGAAAGCGCGTAGGCGCTCGGTTTCGAGCTGCACGGCGCGGCTCTGGTTTTTGACGTCGGCGCTCAGTGGGCTATTTTGCTGGGCCTGCGCCAAATAAAAAGCCAAGTCGCGGGTCGGGGCGGCTGCACTAGCCGGCACCGGCGCGGTCTGGGCTGCGGCCGGACGCGCCAGTGACCCCAGCAATAGCAACAAGGCTAGCCATAAGCGGCTAGCGGTCATTAAATTGGCCATAAGTAAGAGGAAACTAATAATCCCGACGCTTACTTCCCGGCGCGGGTCAGCTCGATGCAGAGGGGGCAGCGCGGACGTGTTTCGGCCATCTGCTTGGGCTCGTAGTACTGCCAGTGCCGGTTGAGCTTCACGTCCTGCCCGATGGGGCACTCGAAATTGTCGTGGAAGGGCAGGCGAGTGGCAGCTAAGGGCGAGCTGCCACCAGCTTCAGCAGGTGGGTCCGTACAAAAGAAAGGGGGCGTTTTCATCGGGGTTGGCAGCGGGAGCACCCGTTTTGCGGGGCTAAGTCCGATACCTGAATGAGGCCGCAAGCTACCCGGCAATTCTGTGGGCAATCGGGAGAAAAGGTGTTTTCTGCACCCGAAAAATCAACTATTCCGGCAGTTTTGCATGGCTGCCTAAAACACTGTTTTTCTGATAAATAAATTGCACTCTTTACTCAAACCCCCCGCCCGTGTCCTCCTGGTCTTTCTTGGGCTTGCGGCTGTCCTGGTTTTGGCCAAAGCGGTAGGTAAAGCCCAGAAATGCAATGCGCGACTCGCGCTTAAACCGACTATCGGTGGCGAAGCCCACGCCCGAATCGGTGTAGTCGAAGCGCAGGGTGTTGAAAATATCGGCCACCCGCAGCGTGACGGTGCCCCGGTCGGCGAGCACGTTGTACTTGGCCGCGAAGTCGATATTGAAGTTGGCGCTGCGCGTGCCCTGGGCCGAGTTCACGGGCGAGCGGTAGTTCAGGGCCAGCTGCGCGTCGAGTTTCTTACTGATAACAAAGGTGTTATTGAACCGCGCCGTGTACACCTGACTCACGGTATTGATGTCGGTGCCGCCCGCGCTGCCTTTGATAATCCGGCGGAAAGTCGAGGCCGTAATATTGGTTTTCCAGAAGGCCGTGAGCGGCGTGGCGCCCACCACTTCGAGGCCGTAGGAGGTTTCGTTGCCCACGTTCAGGCGGGTGGTGCTGGTGACCAGGTTGCCGGTGAGCGGGTCGGTAATGACCTCGCGGAAGGGCTTGATGGTGGCCGTTTCGAGGCGATAGAAGGCGTTGCCGCTCAGGCTGCGCCCGCCCTCGAAGGTGAGCTGGTCGCCCAACTCGAAGGAGTTTACGAACTCGGGTAGCAGCTGCGGGTTGCCGGTTTGCAGGTTCAGCTGGTCCGAGCGGTCGGTGAAGGGATTGACCTCGCCGGCATCTGGCCGGCCGATGCGCCGCGAGTAGCTCAGCTGCACACGCTGGTCGTGGGGTAGGTCGTAGGCCAGCACCGCCGCCGGAAACAGGCTCAGGTAGTGCTGCGTGAACTGCTCGCCGGTGGTTTGCTGGTC
>CAXUKA010000312.1:0-7820 GCA_964251335.1 uncultured Hymenobacter sp. | reverse complement strand
CTGCACAGCCTTGGCACGATAGGATGGCGCGGTAGCTGGGGCGTGCAGCAGCTTTAGCAAGTGCATGTATTTGCTACGACCCGCAGCTAGCATATCAGCAGGCACTTCGAGCGGAAACACGCCGAAGGGCTCAACCTTCTGCACACCTACCAGCAAGAAGCGCTCGGCGTGCAGGGCATCGGTATAGAAGGCAGCCTGCCGGTCGTAGTCGTAGGCTGAGCACTGCCAGCGAAAGTGTTCGGCATCGCGGGCCAACGTGGTTTTAAAATCGACTACCGTATAGGGCTGGCCGGGTTGGTCGAGCACCAGGTCGGCGCGTAGCTTGCAAAGCGTGCCAGTAGTAGGCTCACTGAAAACCGCACTGCGCTCGGTGAGGCCATTTTCTAGTAAGCGATTAAGCTCCGTATTCAGCTTCACGCCTTCAACCAGCCACCAAATGAGGGTATCATTCAGACCCGGCTGGCCGGCCAAGTACTCGTCGGGCTCCAGCAAGGCAGTATGAAAAGCTGTCCCAAAACTCAGCGCGCCTGAGCCCGAGTCGAGGCGCGGGGCACGGCCATCGAGGGCATCGCGCAGACGCGAAAGGTCAGAGTTGGCAATGGCGGGCAATGCGCGGTAGTTGTCGTAAGAAACGCGCAACAGGTCGGGGCGATGGGCGGGGGTGGGGAGCAGGTCGGGCACGGAGGCTTAACAACGAATACTAGCCGAAAGTAGCCGTTGGAATGGGCTTTCGGGGAAATTTATTCTGCTACTGGGTTGCACTGAAAAAACTATGGAACGGAGTGATACTATGTTCGCCAATAAGGCAGCATCGTTCAATCGAGCACGGAGTATCTCTTCTACCTATCATTATCAAAGCAAAACGCCCCAGAAGTTTGGCTTCCGGGGCGTTTTAAAGACCTATTAGGCTATTCGAGCAGTCGAGCTTAATCAATACTGATTAAATACAGCCGCAGTTTTACTTTGTTAATTGTACCATTGGGGCCACCTAGTACTACCCGCTCGGGCAGGGCTGGGGTCGACGTATTCAGCAGCATCCCAGCGTTTGGAATGTTATTGTTGAGAACGTTCTGGCAGTAAGAAATCACTGACCAAGTGTAACCAGCCTGCGTAATACCATCACGTGAGGTTACTTCTGGATTATAGGTAACGGAGGTAAAGGCGTTGCCCTGATGATTGCGCTGGTCGGTGGTAGAAACTGTCAGGGTAAGGGGCGGGCTCAGTGACAGAGAATTACTCAGCGTATTAGCTGGCACTTCAACTGTCATATTAGCATTCGTAATAACGAAGTGCTGCCCAAAATTGCGCAGGTTGAACAGGTACGGGATTTCAATTTTGGTTTGCAATCCCAACAAACCCTCGATGTAGGTCCGGTTATTATTGTTTGAAGCATCGAGTTGTCCCAATGAATTCAGTGCTAACACGCGAGCAGGCAACTGGGGGGCAGCTACTTGGTAGAAGTGTCGTCCATTGCTGATGCCGAAAGAGTGACTCAGCACTGTGGCAGCATCAGTAGGGTCATGGTAATACAGAATTATCCCTGTATCGCTGCTTGACGCGCTGTAGCGCACTAGCGCAGCCGCATCTGAAGCTCCTGGTAACAGCGCAAAGCCAGGATAGTTACGGTCTAGCAGTTCCTGCGTGGCCAACTGGCCAGTTTTGCCACTCGTCATCAGCCTGTCGCGGAAGCCGTTGGTCAGGCGCACCCGCAGCGAGCCCAAGTTGCGCCGGGCGCGGCGCTGAATAATCGGCTGAGTGTAGTTGAGGCTTCCGGTGTTTGCTAGCCGGCCAGTCATAGGCGTAAGCGTTGGCTTAGCAAACCCAAAGCTGGTAAGGGGCAAAAACGAGTTTAGCTCGCGCACATCCACCAGGGTTTGGGTTTGAGTAGTATCGCCGTAGCGGTACGTATCGGATACCAGCACCAGCACCGCCGAGTCAGCTACCAACGATTGGTCGGGCAGGAAGGCACTACCCAAATTGAGTGTGGTATAGCTGGTAGTCGAAATGGCTCCCAGCTCCGGGTCCTGGTAACGGCCTACCAACAGGTAGTTTGATGTGGAAGTGACTACCGAGTCGCGCAGTACAGTAGATGCCCGAATAGTCAAGGTATCAACCAGGAAAGCCCCCGTGCTCGCATCGACGCTTGGCAGGCCTACCCCAATATTAGCTGGCGAAGAAGAGCAGCCTGCCGCTAGCAGCAACAGGCTCAAGCCCAGTAGCAGCCGGCCCCAGCCAGCGGCCAGGGGCCAGCTGCTGGCTGGGTTACTGTTGCGCTTCATTAGGAGCAAAGCGATAGAAGTCATCCAAACGGGTCGAACCATTGGCACCCAAGCCTACGTAGCCATAGTCGCCTATGCTAAAGCCCACCGCATTGTTGCGGGCGGTGCCGAGCGCACCAGTAATGGGGTTTTTCAGCGTCCAGCTGTCATCATCGGGGTTGTACTCGTAGACGCTCGTGAGCGTGCTACCACCCACTGCTATGTAGCCTTTAGTGCCAATAGCGAAACCAACACCCTGCGAACGGGCTACGAGGCTGTAGTCGTAGCTCTCAGTAGCATTGCTTACGCTGCTCAACAAATGCTTGGCTTCCCACAAGTTGCTTGCCGCGTTATAGGCATATACGCTGGTAACAGTAGCACTATTGTTGGTACCACCAACTACATAAAATTTATTATTCACTATGAACGACATCGCGCCTGTGCGCTTATCACCAGGGAAGGGAGCGGTGAAAAGCGACCACTTGTCGGTGGTAGGATTGTATTGGTAAAAATCGTTGCGGTTGTTGCTGCCATCGAAGCCGCAGCCTACGATACCTAGGTTATTGATGCTACCAGCTACTGCACCGTACAGCGTTACGGGTACCCCCGTCGGGTTCAGCGAAGCTACCTGCGTCCATTTGCCGGTCGTAGTAGTCGTTACGCCGCCTACTGTGGTGGTGGTATTCGTGGTAGGGTCAAACTGCCACATATCGCTCAGGTAGGTACCATTGCCTGGGGTGCCACCGCCTACGTAGCCTTTGCCATTAGCTGCAAATGCGAAAGCGCCATAGCGCGCACCAGCCGCAGCGGGCATCGGCGTTACTTGCAGCCAGCCGCCTTTACTGGGGTCAAACGCGTAGAAATCATTGAAAATGCTTACGGGAGAACTAGGGTTGCGGCCGGTGCCTGCGTAAGCTACAGTGCCGATTACGAAGCTAACAGCCTCCGAACGGAGAGCGCCAGTATAGCTAGCACTTTTAGTCCAGTTGCCATACACCGTGGTCGTATCGTCCTTTTTGCAGCTGCCTAGTACTAGGCCAGTGAGAAGTAGTGCCAGGGTCAGGAAACGGCCTGCCCGCAACGAAAAGTTTTTCATGTAAAAAGAAGAAGGGTAACGCGCTTAAGAGTAAGCCAACCGGCAAAGTGGTTGCGTTGGCTTGAGTTAAAAAATTATTGTTTGTCTTTCCCTAAAGCCCTGCAAGGTACGGCGGGTAGCGCTTTTGCCCCAATTTTCATCGGCCAACGCCCCTATTCTACCGAGCAAATCAGTTCAGCTAATAGCATCTGCTAACTGGTACTTGACTCATAACATTTGGTACAATGGGAGTCTAAAATTGTCCACACGCTGAATACTAGGCACTAGCGGCAATGCACCAGGCTAATCGAACCGGATGGCTACCATGGGTTTGATGCGGGCGATGAGGTAAGTAGGGATAAGCACAGCCAGAGCCGAAGCAACCAACGTAGCCAGATTCAGCAGGATTATCATGGTGGGGTCCCAGGCAATCGGCACGCGGTCCATGTAATAGTTTTCGGGGTCGAGGGGAATAATGCGGAAATAATACTGCACAGCGCAGAAGCCCAGCGCTACTGCGTTGCCGATAATCAGCCCGCGTAGGGTGATAGACACGCCCCGAAAGAAAAACATTTCACGTATTTGGTTGTCGGTGGCCCCTAGTGCTTTCAGCACTCCTATCATCTTGGTGCGCTCCAAAATCATAATGAAAATGGTCGCCACCATGTTAAAGGTTGCCACGAAGATGATGAGCACCAAAAAGATAATTACGTTGCGATTGAGCAGTTGGAGCCAGTCGAATAGCTGAGCGTACTGGTCGGTCACTTTCTCGATGCGCACCTCATAAGGCAGCTCCTTATAAAATTGGTCGAAGGTGCGGTCGAGCTGTTTAAAATCGCGCAGGCGCAGCTCCAGGCCGCCCACCAGCGAGTCGGGCCAGGCATTTAGCTCCTGCACCTGGCGCAGGTCGCCGAGCACATACACCTCGTCGAACTCATCGAGGCCAGTCTGGTAGATGCCCGACACGCGAAACTTGCGCACCCGGGGCGGCTGCTGAATAAAGTAGAACAGCGCCTCGCTGCCCACTTTCAGCCGCAGCTTGTCGGCCACCTTGCGCGAGATGACGATGTCGTTGCTGGCCGCCGTATCAGCATAAGTGATAAATTTCCCATCCACCATGTTTTGGCGCATAGAATTGGGGCCGTGGGTTTCGCTCACGCCCTTTAGCACCACGCCCAACACTTCATCAGTGGTTTTGATGATGGCTGTTTTGCGGGCAAATGCCTGGATGGACGCCACTTGTGGGTAAGCCCGCAGGCGCTGGCGCAGGTCGGGCTCGGAGAGCGGAGCTACTTCGAGCGAGTTGGTATTGTCGTAGCGCGAAAGCTGAATGTGTGCC
This sequence comes from uncultured Hymenobacter sp., assembly GCA_964251335.1. Taxonomy (GTDB): domain Bacteria; phylum Bacteroidota; class Bacteroidia; order Cytophagales; family Hymenobacteraceae; genus Hymenobacter. The sequence continues at coordinate 3,148 of CAXUKA010000312.1, read as the reverse complement.
CCAAACGAAAATATCTTCCCCTGAATCTGCTCGCGAAAGCCTTGCAGAATGGAGAACGACACGAGCATCACGGCAATGCCCAGCGCAATGCTGACAGTGGCAATGCGGGTAACCGAATGAGTGAACGAGCCGACATCGGCTCCGTCCATCTTGCTTGATATGTAGCGGGCAATGTTCACTAGCGGGTGTAAAGCTACGGCCGTCCCGGCGTTGGCCGGCCGCCTTGCTACGGCTGCGCGTAGTTTTGAGGTATGATAACGCGGATTTTAGCCGGTGCTGGGCTACTGGCCACACTAGGACTGTGGGTGAAAGCAGGTGCAGAAATGCCATACGCGGTACTATCCGCTGGCAGTACGTCGGGTAAGCCTATCACCCTCAAAACTGGCGCGGCGCAGCTACCAGCCTACCTACCCAGCCTGGCGGGCAAGCGCGTGGGGCTGGTGGTGAACCAGTCGTCGCTCATTGGCCGCACGCACCTGGTCGATACCCTTAAAAGCCGTGGCGTAAACCTCACGGCCATTTTTGCCCCCGAGCATGGCTTTCGCGGCGAGGCCGCCGATGGGGCCACCATTGCCGACGGGCGCGACGCCCGCAGTGGCGTGCTGGTGCGCTCGCTCTACGGAAAAACCAAGAAGCCTACCCCCGAGATGCTGGCCGATGTAGACGTGCTGGTATTTGATATTCAAGACGTCGGTACGCGCTTTTACACATTCATCAGCACGCTGCACTACGTGATGGAGGCCGCCGCCGAGCAGGGCAAAAGTGTGATTGTACTCGACCGTCCCAATCCCAATGGGGCCGTGGTCGATGGCCCAGTGCTGGAACCCGCGCACCGCTCCTTCGTGGGCCTTGACCCGCTGCCCATCTGCCACGGCCTCACAGTAGGCGAGCTGGCCAAGATGCTAAACGGTGAAAAATGGCTAGCTGGTGAACGCATCTGTGCCTTGCAGGTGGTGCCGATGGCAGGTGGTTACACCCACGCCACACCCTACGCGCTGCCCGTGCGCCCCTCGCCCAATTTGCCCACGGCGCGGGCCGTGGCGCTGTATCCGAGCCTTTGCTTACTAGAGGGCACCAATGTGAGCGTGGGGCGTGGCACCGACCGACCTTTCGAAGTACTGGGCGCGCCCACGCAGCCGGCCAGTCGCCCCTATCAGTTTACGCCCCGCCCCAACACGGGCTCCCCCACCCCGCCCCTCAACGGCCAGCTTTGCTACGGCCTCGACTTGCACAAGCCTGCTACTGGCGAGCCGGCCGAGTTTTTTACAGTAAAGTATCTGCTTGATTTCTATCAGCAAAGCACCGACAAGCCGCACTTCTTCACCAAGTATTTCGAGCAGCTGGCGGGCACCGACTCGCTGCGGGCGCAGGTAGTGGCCGGACGCTCGGAGGCGCAGATTCGCGCCTCGTGGCAACCGAGCTTGACTAAGTACAAGCAACTGCGCAGGAAATATTTGCTATACCCAGAGCGGTAAAAATCTAGCCGCGCTCACCCAAGATTTTATGCCTACTCCCCTTCGAATTATCTTCATGGGCACGCCCGATTTTGCCGTGCCTACCCTCGAAGCGCTGCTCGCGCTGCCCGAGGCGCAGCTAGTGGCCGTCGTCACCGGCCCCGACCGCCCGGCCGGGCGCGGGCGGCAGCTGCAAGCCTCGGCTGTGAAGCTGGCTGCGCTGGCACACGGCCTGCCCGTGCTCCAACCTACCAATCTGAAAGACCCCGTTTTTCAGCAGGAATTAAGAAGCTATGCTGCCGATTTGCAGGTAGTGGTGGCCTTCCGCATGCTGCCCGAGGCTGTCTGGAATATGCCTCGCCTGGGCTCGGTCAATATCCACGGCTCGCTGCTGCCGCAGTATCGAGGCGCGGCGCCCATCAACTGGGCGCTCATGCACGGCGACCAGGAAACGGGCGTAACGAGCTTTTTCCTGCGCCACGAGATTGATACCGGCGACCTGATTTTGCAGGCGAAAACACCTATCGACCCGGCCGATGATTTTGGCTCTTTATATGACAAGCTGAAAGTGCTCGGCGCGCAGCTAGCCACCCGCACGGTGGCGGCCATTGCAGCGGGCAACGCGCCTAGCACGCCCCAGCCCAACACCCCCGACCTACGCCCCGCCCCCAAGCTCACCAAAGAAACCGGCCGGCTCGACTTTGAGCGCTCGGCCTATGACTTGGTTAATCAAGTGCGCGGCCTGGCACCCGCGCCGGCCGCCTATACTACCCTGCCCGACGGCCGAGGTCTGAAGGTGCTGCGAGCGCAGGTGTTCACCGAACATCTCGCTGAGGCTGCGCCTGGTATCTGGGCCACCGATGGCCGCCATTACCTACGCGTAGCCACCCCCGGCGGCTGGCTCGATTTGCAGGATGTGCAGCTGGAGGGCAAAAAGCGGATGAGCGTAGCCGAGTTTCTGCGCGGCGTAAAGCTGCCTGGGGTCGTACACATTGCCTAAAGAAAGTCATTTTATGCTCGCACTCATCGTCGCCGTTGCCGATGGCAACAACGTTATCGGCCGGGCTGGCCAGCTGCCGTGGGGCCGCATACCGGCCGACCTACGCCACTTCAAAAGCCTCACCCTGGGCCACCCGGTGGTAATGGGCCGCAAGACTTTCGATAGTATTGGTCGCCCCCTACCCGGCCGGCCCAACTTGGTAGTGACGCGCCAGACCAGCTGGGCCGCCGAGGGCACCGAGACGTTGCCCACGGTGCCAAGCGCACTAACCCGCGCCCAGGAGCTAGCCGGCCCCGATGGCCTAGTGTGTATAATAGGCGGCGGTGAAATCTACCGTGAAGCCCTGCCCGCCGCCGATGTCGTATACCTCACCGAGGTACATGGCTCCTTCGAGGGCGATGCTTTTTTTCCACCTCTCCTTCCTGGCGAGTGGCGCGAAGAAACCCGCGAGCGCCACGAAGCTGATGCTCAAAACCCCTATGCCTACAGCTTTGTGACGCTACGGCGGCGATAGCGGTGAGATGGCGGACCAGTGAAATAGTGAGTTTTATAGGTCATTTGGCAGCCAAACTCACAAAAAGTAAAAAAGGTGAGCTTCCGTTTTAGGAAGCTCACCTTTTTTACTAACTCACTAGTTCACCACTTACCGCAGCAGCACGAGCTTGCCCCAGTCTTTCTGGAAGGCCTGGTCGCC
>CAXUKA010000311.1:0-7980 GCA_964251335.1 uncultured Hymenobacter sp. | reverse complement strand
GTAGTTACCGCACTGCTGCTCAGTGCCCTAGGTTGCTCCAAGAAAGACGACCCGGCACGCACGCCACTAGTTGGTACTGGTAGCTATAAATATGATAGCACTTCAGCAACCTGCCAGGTGAGCGCTAGCATTGGCTCCGGGACTATTACCAGTGGAGCGCAGACCGGGAAGCAGTATGACTACCTGGACTTCACACTAGACCTAACGCCCCAATTACCGACCGGTGAATCGGTCCGGGTTGAATTTGCCAAGCTGGCCGGCCAGCCAAATACGGCCTACACGCTCTCTTCTATTATCTACTTGTCAGATAAGACTATGATAGTAGGCAAGTTGCATAGCAACAACAGCACTGGCACGATTACCGAAACAAGCAATGGCAGCTTTACGGGCACTTTCTCGGGCACTGATTTCAGCACGCCGGCTCACATTATCACGGCCGGCACGTTTGCTGACGTGCGCCCGTAGCGCAGTCTACAGTTAAGAATACCCCTCGCGCTGCCTCTTACCTAGGCACTCCTACCGCGCTGCAAAGCGCACGCTATGTCCTCAAACTTAGAAGAAAGGCCACTCAGTGTCTGGTGGCCGCCAACCTCACCATGCCCCAACTAGCCGAAAAGATGGGCTTATCAGAACCCGAACTAACTATCCTCTGCCGCCACGGCGACCTGCGCCTCTCCGAGTTGGAGTAGATGGTCCGGCACCTGCGCATGCCCGCCCTATATATGAAAGAGGATTTGAGCAGTAATACGGCAGATGTAATCGGCACCACTATTGGTGGTGTATTGGCGTAATCGGAGGACCCAAAGGTGCTATAGCGGTTTCGTAAACAGGGTACCTGTTTTTTTCTTAGTAAGTAGCTGATTATTAATTAATAATTCATTAAAAAAAGAATGCTCTGACCAAGAAGCTGCTCTAGTTGCGTTATGCACTTTCCGGCAATTCAACGTTAAAGGTTACCAGTCATTACTACTTAACCTTAATTAATACCAGACTAGAGGGCACTGACACGCCGGCCAGCACGGGCTTGGCTGGGTCGACGGACATCGCCTCCCGCATTCCCGAGATGACCCACGAGAGTTGGGTTTTGGCGGCGTCCATAAAGGACAACCTGATATCGACGATTCTACGGTTTATGCGGTCCTCGAAAGAGCCATAAATTCCTCCAGGGTTTTTTTTATCAGCAAAGCAAGCACATCAATACGAACTTGTCAGCAGGCTGCGACAGGGACTCATTCACTGGTCCATCTTGGTTCGCGTAGGCATGCAGGCTTGCCTTGCGCGTCGAGAACCTGGATTTAGCCTTTTACCAGGATTTTCGCACCTACGTGCTGGAACGAGCTGGGCCAGAGCATTGACACCTTCGGCAAGCACGTATCTCGCCTCAAGACCTTTCTGGCCTGGGCCGAGGGCGAAAAGGATTTGCCAGTGCACCGGCACTACCGCAAGTTCACGGTGACCCAGAAGCGGGGCAAAGTGGATGCCCTTACCCAAAAGGAGCTGCACTAGGTAGCCGACCTCGATTTTGGCGACCCGGCCCTGCACGAGCGCCTGCTGGAGCTGCGCACCGAGCTGGGCCGCGACAAGTTTCTGGAGTGCTGCTACACCGGCCACCGCACCGGAGAGGCCCTCAACCACTACGTGGGCGTAGACCAACTCCAACTAGTCGAGGAATTTATGCGCAAGTCTACCCGTCGCCGGGTAGCTTAGTGCAACCCCTGGGCCGCGGGCGGGCTCCTCACCAAATACTAATCTTTCCTTTTTCTGATGAAACAAGTACTTTTCCTTCTAAGCGGTTGCCTGCTGCTCGCCGGCTCCGCTCAGGCGCAATTGGGCGTGCGGGCCGGGGGCAGCCTGAGCAGCTTCACCAAGGGTGGCGGGCTAGATGGCGAGACCACAACCACGCGCCGGCGGCTGGGTTACCAAGCCGGTATCTTCTACCAAATCCCACTGACCAAGCACCTGTCGCTGGTGCCGGAAGCGCAGTTCAGCCGCGAGTACTTCTCAGTAAGTACGCGTGTTGAGGACATCTACACCTTACTTACGAGCGACTACACGCAGTCTTTGTCGTACCTGAACTTGCCCATTCTGCTGCGCGGGAGCATGGGGGCATTTTACGTGGAAGCCGGGCCGCAGCTTAGCCTGCTCGTAGGCGGGCGTGCCGAGGGCACCCAAGAAGTGATTGGGGTCTACTCCGTGCATCAGGTACTGCCCGTCTATGCGAAGGCCACTGATAGCTACCGTCACTTCGACGCGGGTGCTTGCGTAGGGGTAGGGGTAAAGCTGCCGGCCGGCCTGGGTTTCGGTCTGCGCGCTTACTGGGGCCTGACCAGGCTTACATCCAACGAAGACTTTTCGGCGTATGGCCAAACGTATCCCAGCTTTCACCACCGCCAAACACTGCAAGCCTCGCTCACCTACCAGCTGCACGGCAGCTAAGCGGGTGGCGATTCTGGCGGCAGTTTTTTCGGGCTATCCTCCGAGGCCTTCCCATGCTATGCTACCAAAACACGACTGAGAGCTAAAACAAGCGGGGTAGGGTAGAAGCGAGTAGGAGGGCGTAAAAAAAGAAGTTTCCTAGCGCGACCACTAGAAATGCCCTCACGCTAGCGTAAGGGCATTTTTCATTGCTCTAGAGGGTAGCTTTAGTATCTGCACTAATTATTTTGCCACTGTAGAAGGCGGAATTTTTGAGGTTCGGGCAATAACTTGATTGGACCATTTTTTGAGGTCGACCTACGCTATGAAAGGATTTATTGAGGTATTGGACCTTGATGAGAAAGTTAACGTTCTCATCAATGTAAACAACATAGTAAGGGTGAGGCCCAACAACGACAACACGTTGCTGTGGCTCAATATCTATAATCCTACCCGGTTAGGATACACCATCACTACCAGCATTCCTTACGCCGAGGTCAAGGCTTTGATGGAAGAAGCCTGTAGCTGACTTTTGGGTGTGTTACCCTCCTTAGTGTAGGCAAGGTATTAGACATCAGTGGTATATATGCCCTGCTCATTCTTGCCCCACCCGCTTATTATGAATCTACCCTGCTCGCCACACCGTTGCTCGCTATCAGGCTTCATGCAGCACCCTGGGCAGCACTGGCGGCAACTACGATTTTATACTTATTCCAAGTATTACAGTGGTCATTACGAGTGACTTGCGTAATAATGGCTGCGAATGCACTTCCGCTACGTGCATATTTGCCAGCGGTGGCGTTATTTCAGGCACTTTTGCCGTCAAAAACCAGTATATTATGGGGGCTGGTACCAACACGGTAACCCACCCGATTACGGCAGGTACCTTTACGAACGGGCAGCCCTAATCTCCACCAGCTGTTAAAGACGAACCATTACCCGGCTGCGCACCAACTGCAACTACTACTTTTTTCCTGTGCCACAAATCACCCCTGCCGATGCAAAGCGCATCAACGTCAAGTCCACCAACGAAGTGAACTATTGGTGCCATGCCTTCAACTGCACCGAAACCCGCCTGCGCAATGCCGTGCTGGCCGTGGGCTCGCTGGCAGCCGACGTGCAAGCCTATCTTAACCGCTAACGGTGTATGACACCCGCCTTCCTCAACTGTCAACCCATGTTCCTGCTCTTATAAGAAAACACAGTTACTCTCGCAGTGCCGCCTCACTGGTGGGCGGCATAGTGCAACGCTTGAAATAGGTTGCTGACTCATTAGAATATGCTATTCTTTCCATTTCTGATGAAACGACCCCATGACCTATATAGGTCTGCTGCACCAGCAGCTATAAGCTTCGCTCACTTACCAGCTGGCCGCCCGCTAGCGCAAAATAAGCGGGGTAAAATAGGAGAGCAAGTTCCTGGACTATACTACAAAAAAGGCCATTTCCAATTCGGAAATGGCCTTTTTTATTTGGGATATAATTTATCTATGCCGCCCCGACCGAGGCAGCTTAGCTGTTCGATTATTGCTTAGCTCCAACATGGCCAGCAGCGGTATTGGCAGAGTATGTGAATGGCAGGGGAAGGCCGGCAAGTAGTCGGACGAAACTCCCAAATGGCCGAATGAGGTAGCCCACTGGACGAGTGCCGGCCGGGCCTGCGGACTAGTGAGGGAAATTTGGCGTTCGCTTCCCACAAATGATGTTGGGCTATGCGTTCGCCTGCCTATATCTCCTTTTATCACAAGCCGATAATACGCTTCATTTTCTCCCTTCCCACGTATGCCGCGCCACTTCAAAATCCTAGCAACCGTACTGGCCGTTTCGGCGGCCACCTTGTTCACTGCTTGTAAAAAAGATGATACTACCAGTGGTTCTACTACCACGACTACCTCGGGCACTAGTGCCAACCCCGACCCAATTACGGTGAGCACCTGCGCCTCGGCCACAGGCATTGCCAAGGTGCTGTGCCTGGCCGATGCCTTCAAGTCGCAGCTCGATGCTACGCAGCTGGCCACTTTACAAACGACCTACTCGGTAACCAATGCCAAGAGATGGTCGAACCTGCCGCAAGGGTTAGTGAACAGCTCCTACAAGCGCATCGGGCTCAGCTTCGGCTCGATGAGCACTGTGCAGATTCAATACGCCAAAGCTCTCATCAAGGAGATTTCGGGCACCACGGCCAACGAGGGCTGGGACGAGATTCAGCAGCTGCTCAATGCCGACGAGTACTTGAGTGTCAACGGTGGCGGCTCGACCTACGGGGCGGCCAACTACTACATCGCCTTTTTGGGCACGCCGGCTACCACAGGCACCTTTGAAATTCAGTTTGGCGGGCACCACCTGGCCTGTGCCAGCACCTACAAAGACGGCGTGCTGACCGGGGCCACCCCCGCCTTCCGGGGCGTTGAGCCGTTTGCCACCTTCACGCTGAACAGCACTACCAACCAGCCGCTGCAACAGGAGCAGGCGGCCTTCACGGCCATGCTCAACGGCCTCTCGGCCACCGAGCAGGCCACGGCCAAGCTCAGCAGCACCTTCTCTGACCTGGTGGTGGGCCCGCAGCAGGACGGCAATTTCCCGACGACGCCTGTAGGTATTAAGTGCAGTACGCTCTCGGCCAGCGAGAAAGCCCTGGTGTTGGCCGCCATCAAGACATACGTCTACGACATCGACGATACGGATGCCGCCACTCTCTTGGCCAAGTATACTAGTGAGCTGGACAATACCTACGTGGCGTTTTCGGGCACGACTGGTATGGTTACCCGCAACGACTACGTGCGCCTCGATGGGCCGTCGCTGTGGCTGGAGTATTCCTGCCAGAACGGCATCGTGCTCTCGCCCACCCACCCGCACTCGGTGTGGCGCGACAAGACTAAGGACTACGGCGGCAATTAATCGGGGCTAGTCGAGAACTCAATGAAACGTGGTAGCGGGCGAGGGTATTTTTGACTGTCCGCCGTAGAGCTGTGTTCTACGGCTGGGTTTACCCAACTCGCTACCAATTTCTTATGCGATATCCTTTCTTGTTGTGGGGCGCTGGCCTGCTGGCACTGCCGACACTGTTAGCTTGGCAGCACCAGACCCCAGTTTTGACCAATAGTGCCATCGTGCAGGCCAAGCCCGTGGTGGCCGCAGGCTGTGCCTCCGTGCAGGGGCTGGCACGGGTGGTATGTCTTGCCGAGGCCTTCAAAGCTACCTTAAGCCCCAGCCAACTGGCCGAGGTGCAACGGCCCTATTCCAAAACTGATGCCGCCCGCTGGTCGAACTTTCCGCAGCAGTTTTCGCGGCCGCAGCGGGTGGGCATCGGCTTAGGCACGCTCAATGCCACGCAACTGGCGGCTGCCAAGGCCCTGCTGGCCAGCGTGCTAATATCGGGGGTGCCCAATGAGGGCTACGACGAGCTGGAAGGCAACCTGGCCGCCGACAACTATCTGGGCACGGCTACCAACCAAACGGGTGCTTTCGGGGCCGGCAACTATTACCTGGCCCTGCTGGGCACCCCGAGCCTGACCGGCCGCTGGGAGCTGCAATACGGCGGCCACCACTTCGCCTTCGCTAATACCTACCAAGGCGGCAAAACGACGGGCGTGACGCCTGACTTCCGGGGTGCCGAGCCTATGACGCCCGTCATCGACCATGGCCATACCTACCAGCCGCTGGAGCAGGAGCGAATGGCCTTTGCCGCGCTGCTCGGCAGCCTGAGCGCCGCTGAGCAGGCCAAGGCTCGGCTAAGCACTACTTTCCGCGATGTGCTGCTGGGGCCGGGGCAAGATGGGCAGTTTCCCGCCACCCGGCAGGGCGTGCGCCTCGGCGAGCTGAGCGCCGCGCAGCAGCAGCTGGCGCTGCAAGCCATCCGGCGCTACGTCGGCGACCTGGACCCGGCCACGGCCGCCCCCATTCTGGCCCGCTACACGGCCGAGCTGCCCACTACCTACCTGGCTTTTGTGGGCAGCGGCACGATGGGCAAAGACAATGATTATATCCGCCTCGATGGTCCCAGCCTCTGGCTGGAATATTCGGGCCAGCCAAGCCGCGATTTTCCCGGCACCGTACACCCACACTCCGTGTGGCGCGACCGCACCACCGACTACGGCGGGCAGTAAGCGCTACATTTTTAGCAAGTTGCTTAGAGGTTTTTTGCGGCGGGCCGCCCGCTATGCTACTATTTTCTGAGCAAGCCAGTTTGTTCTCATGATGCTTTTGATTTCTCGCCCGGCCCGACTCGTAACGTTGCTACTAGTGTTACTGAGCTTGGGCCGTTGGCAACCAGCGGCCGCGCACCCCATGCCCAACTCGGTGGTGTTGCTCACGGTGCACGCCCACCGAATCGACGCAGCGGTGCAAATTCCGCTCGGCGAGCTGCAATCGGCTTTTGGCCACGCCGTGGGCGACTCGTCGGACCGACTGGTGGCGCGGCTTGGGCCGACGCTGCGCGCCTATCTGGCGCAGCACATTAAGCTGCAAAGTCCTGATGGGCGCTACTGGACCGTAGCAGTAGGGGCGCTGGGCGTGCGCGAAACCCAGAACCCCATCAACGGCCCCTACCGCGAGCTGATGGCCCAAGTAGCCATGCTGCCCCCGGCCGGGGCCGACGTGCGGCAGTTTCTGCTCCGCTACGATGCCGTGGTGCACCAGGTGGTGACGCACAAGATATTAGTGGCCGTGCACCAGGACTGGGCTACCGGCCAGGTGGCCGACGATGCCGAGCCGGCGCAGGTGGGCGTCATCGAGCTCAATGTGCGCGACAACGTCATTCCGCCCCTACCCGTCAACCTAGCCACGGGCAGCATATGGACGGGCTTTCGGGCGATGGTGCAGCTCGGCATCCGGCACATTGCCGAGGGTACCGACCACCTGTTATTCTTGCTGGTGCTGCTGCTGCCCGCCCCGCTGCTGGTGGCCGGGCGGCGCTGGGGTAAGTTTGGCGGAGTGCGCTACGGCCTGCGCCGCTTGCTGCTGATTGTCACAGCTTTTACGCTGGGTCATTCGCTCACCTTGCTGCTGGGCACGCTGGGCTGGGTGCGGCTGCCGAGCCAGCCGGTCGAAATCCTGATTGCGGTGTCCATTCTGGTATCGGCGGCGCACGCCTGGCGGCCGCTGTTTCCGGGCCGCGAGGCGTGGGTGGCGGCGGGCTTCGGGCTGGTGCACGGGCTGGCCTTTGCCGGCACGCTGGCCAACCTGCACCTGGAAGCTGGCCCGATGGCGCTTAGCTTGCTGGGCTTCAACTTGGGCATCGAGCTGATGCAGCTCTTCGTTATTGCCCTCACGTTGCCGTGGTTACTCCTGCTCAGCCGTACCTCTGCCTACGACTGGGTGCGCGTGGGCGGTGCCGCGCTGGCCGCGCTAGCAGCGGCCGGCTGGATAGTAGAGCGCGTGAGCGGCCAAACCAACGGGCTGGGACAGGCTGCCGTGCAAGTAGCCGCCTACGCCCCTTACGGACTGGGGCTGCTGGCGGTGCTGGCATTACTGCTTACCTGGCGACAGCGGCGCGTGCAGCAGAGTCATTAGGTTTTGGCTCGCCCTACGTGTCACCTCACCCCCTAGCCCCCTCTCCTTAGGGAGA
>CAXUKA010000310.1:0-7999 GCA_964251335.1 uncultured Hymenobacter sp. | reverse complement strand
CTCCTGCCCCCCCGCCACAACCGCTCACCTCATAGTTGGTGGGGTAAGCGCCGTATAGCTGGAGTACTTTATCAATGGCTTCTACAGCACTGTGCAACTCAATCTCCGTTTCGACTACCTCCACCGGGCCTACGGTGGTCTGGGTAATGTAGCGCCGCTGCACAGCCCGACGCAGCAGGTGGAAATTGGCCTGGGCCTCGGTGGTAGTCAGGTCCACGTACACTTGGCCATCCTCGCCCACGCGTAGGAAGGGTGCCAGCGTCGCGCGACCCAGTTGCGTCAGGCGCAGTGTGGCCTCCGGCTCCGACATGCAATTGATGCAGGCCAGCGCGTGCAACATCTGCTTCACGCGGGGCTCGTCGAGCAGCATTTGAGCAGCCGCAGCCGCCTGCGCAGCGGGATGGCCAGCGGCTTCAGCAGCTGCGGTGGCGTTGCCATGGGCCGCAAAATGCTCGGCAAAGGTTCGCTCGCGCTCGCGAGCGGTAAGGGAGGAGGCGGGAGACATAGGAATCAGAAAAATGATGGAGATGAAATTATCGTAAATTACGTACATTAAATAGATACCTTTAGTGTTGGCTACTTACCCTGACCCATGTCGATTGCTCGCTTTGATGCCCTAGCAGCTGCCCTTAAAAAGCTGCCCGTTACGCTCAGCGCCACGGTGGTCGAAGTTGTGCGCGACAATGCCTACGTGCTAGAATTGGACAACCAAGAGCAGCTACAGGAGGGGCTTGATGCTAGCAACCGCGATATCACGCCGGAGTACACCTTTTTCACCATTGAGGAGAAAGAACAGAAGGGGCAGCCCACGGACAGGGTTACGCTCAGGGACTCCGGCGACTTTTACCGAGGCATCGTGGCCCGCGTGCGCGGCGAGGCGGTCGAGATGGTCGGTACCGACAGCAAGACCCCAGAGCTTCAGCAGAAGTACGGTACCGCGGTGCTGGGGCTGAGTGACGAGGCGGTAGATGATTTTCGCGAACACTACGTGCGGCCCGAATTGGAGTATAAAACGCGGCAAGTGCTGGGCGGGTAGCTCGCCCCTGACTCAGGAGCTATCACCTGCGGCTGCGGCCAATGGCTCGGTGCGAGCTTGTACCCAGAACTGCGTGAGTTGGTCTGCCTCCAACTGATTGTCATCGGCCTCGGTAACAACCAGCGCGTGGGCTTCCACTACTTCTTTCTCCAGCGCCGCTATGCGCGCCAGGGCTGCCTCGGCCAGCATGCCGCTGAAGTGCCCCAAGTCATCGCCGCCGATGGGCACGGTGATGCTACGCTTGTGCGAATGAAACGTGACCTGCGTAGCGCCCTCCAGGATGACGTAGGCTAGGGTATCATAATCAGCCTTTGCACTAGCTAGCAGGTGCTCGAGGCGGCGTAGGTGGTCGGTGGCGAAGCTATTCACTGGATAATAGGCTAGAATGGGGAAGGCTGGATGTTAGAAATGCTGCCTCGATTATGCGCTCGCGCAGGGTTCGGAGACGGCATCTCCGCACCCTGAGTGGCTTAAATAGGCATTTGCTGGACGTTTGAAGGGGGGGCGGAGATGCCGTCTCCGAACCCCCTTCGGACAAGTTTGCGGCGTATTCCCCTACTCAGGCGGCAGGTAATGTATTCCAGGAGTCCACGGCGTTTTGCAGGGCAACACGGTGCTCGGTCAACGTGTCGGGCTGCATGGTGGGAATAGTGGTGGCCGACGTGTCACCGGGAAAATGCACCTTACACGTGGGGCAGCGCACGGCGTAAAAGCCAATCCAGCCCGCTTCGGCGTTGGGCTGGGTGCCGTAGCAGGGGTCGGGCGTCACGATGAGTTCGGCAGGGCCGGCGCAATCTGTGCAGCTAGCGAGTTGGGCGGTGTACTCGGCGCGAAGCAGCGACAGGACCGCAGATGGAGATTGAATTTGTAGCAGAGTCATAGCTGAGAGGAGACAAAGGGGGTTGGCAAAAACCGTTGTGACAGGTGGCGCAGCTTATCAAAAAGGCAGGTATTGGAATACTACCTCGGCGTGCATGTCGTAGTGGCTCGGGCCGAGGCACTGGCCCCCTTCGGGCGTTACGCGCTCCACCGTCACCTTCCGGTCGCGGGGCTTCGACTCCCCATCATCCATCTTCAGGCAGAATTTCTCGGCGGCACCAGTGGCGGTGTGGTCGTAGATGGTGTAGGCCTCCGACTCGTCATCGTCGGAGTTGCGCACCAGCCAAGCCGGCGGGCACTTATGATTGGGGCGCGGGCAGATTTCCCCACAGGTTGGGCACTCGCCGGAGTAGTTCATGAAGTGGATTTGGGAGTTAGTTGCGGGTAAGGCTGAAAAGCTGGGTCGGGAATGGCACCGATGGCAGCCAGCTGGCGCAAGTGGGCCGCGTGCTCAGCCTCAGTAGCGCTCGCAGCAGACGGAATGCTGGGTAGGCAGCCTGGGCAGCGGCAGAGCTCAGGAGTTTTCATCGGGGGCGGGCGGTAGGGTGATGGGGCGTCCGCCCGGGTGCCACGTAGGAGGAAGTTGCTCTGGGGACTGGCTTTCTCCTTCGAAGCTGCTGGGCGCTGCTGTGCGAATCACATTTGGCTGGTAGTCGGTCGCAGCCTTTGGTGTAGCAGATTGAGTCGCCCGTTGGTCATCACGGGCGCGCAATTCCGAGTCGGTGAGGTAATACTGCTCGGCAGCCCGGCAGTCGAGCGGACTCACGCCGTTGACCAAGTAGCGAGCCGATTTCCAATCATAGCGCAGGCGTACATCTGGGCGCTCGCTATCAAGGCCAACGCTTCCAGGAAAGCCTACAAGCTTGTGACTTTTAACTTTGTGTAGGTAAATAGCCACTTCGCTGCTGAGTTCGTTGCGGCTGCCCAAGTGGCGATAGGGCCGATATACAGCTCCGATAACGTGGGCCATATTTTCCCATGTCTGCCCGCCGGCAATGCTGGTACCATCAGGAACGGGGCGAGCAGTACCGAACTTGAGTCCATCAAGCCGACGAGGGTGGGCGGTGATAGTGAGGCTTTGCTTGGTTTCTACCGTCCAGTCAGTAAGCTGACCTAGTACATTAACCAGGTAGGGCTCATAGCCGCCAAGCGCGGCCATTGCGCTGTGGTCTACTTTATTCCAGGGGTCTAGCAGACAGTGGCTGACGCCAAACTTGGCTACGGCCGCCTCGAAATAGCTTAGCAAGTGTTGTGACGTGCGGCCTTGGTCGCGGCCAGGATATATCACAATGAAGTGTTCACGAATAAAATCGCGGGCCAATTCGTAGCGTTCGAAAGGTAAGCAGGAGCCCAGACCGCGGTCTGGCTGCTGACCCGTCAGCGCGTGAATGAGCTGGTCATAAATTGACTCAGCTGGCATGTTCTCAGGCGAAAAGATGGCTGACTTTTTGCCCCGGAATATGGCGCGTAGCAGCAGCAGCTGGTAGAGGAACTCTGTTTTACCATCACCGGGCCAGCCAGTCCAGACGTTGCAGTAGCCTGGCATCCATTTGAAGTGCTGGTCAAGCTCTGTGAAGTGCGTGAGCTCGCCTTTGACGCGGCCGTGATAGTAGTCGTGCTTCATGCGCCCCCATACAGAAGCGTCGAGCGGTATGAGCGCGCTGGCAGGGTCAATTTTGGGTGGCGGTGGTGAGCCGCTGGCTGTGAAGTTGCCAAGACCATCGGTAAGTGACATGCTATGAAGGAGTTTGATAGTGGGAGTAAGTGATACCTGCTAATTGCTGGCGCAGGCTATCCAAGCGCGGCGCCGAAACGGTGGTAGGGTTTTGGTGAAACTCTAGTAGCAGGCGCACCCGCTGTACTAGTGCTGAAGCGTAGGTTGGCTCGGGAAGCACTGCATGCTGTGCGTAGAAGCGCAGGGCTCGTTCATGGGTCTGTTGCCTATGCCGGGAGCCGCGCTCATAACCACGGACGTAGCCCAACCTGTACAATGGGTCCGATTCGCGGTAGGCCAGCAGCTCAGCCGATGTCAGGGCCAGCACATCTACTGGGACCGGCGGCAGACAGGCTAGCGCTGCCTGCTCGTACTGCTCGACAGCCGTGATGAGAGCCTGCAAGTCGCTGATATGCGCCATAATGGACGCTGCATATCGCGCATTTGGGTCGAGGCGCTGAACCTGCTGCTCGGCGTAGTGATGAAGGCGTAGTAGTACTTGGCGTAACTCTTGAGCATCTTGCTCTAGAGGGGGTGGAATGGCGGAGATGTTCATGGCGCAGGGAGAGTGGTACTGGCATAGGTGGCGCGGAACTGCTTCGCTCTGGCTTCATCTTCAGCCTGCTGACGAGCACGCAGATGGGCTTCGAATTCTTCATTCACCTCTAAATCGAGCAAGACCGGCGTGCCGGTGATAGTTGACGGGGCCGCAAGGGGCAGCGGGGCCGCGTAATCGGTCGCCTCGTCCAGCCAGCACTCGCCGTTAAGCCAGGTAAGTGGGTTTTTGCGGTACTGACGGTCAGGCTTAGTTGCCACATAAGCCGGTACTGCGGCTAGGGCGGCCCGGCGCTGGGCGGGACTCAAGGCTTTCCAGCGCAGCTTACATTTTTTGGTATCCTCTTTTTTGCCATAGGCTGCCCAAAACTCTTCGAAGGTGGGACCTGGGTCGGGTGGGTTGCCCTTAGTTGGCCGATTGACTGCTGAAGTTGTCGCGCTAGGTGCCGGATTCGCAGCTGCGGGCTTGTCAACCAAGAAAGACTTTTTAGAAAAATCCTGCTCACCCGCGGCGTTAGCCGCAGTGTCATTCGTCTTATGTCTAAAAGTCTTTTTAATGTCTCCAGTAGAGCTACCGCTAGAACTAGCAGTAGGTCGCCAATTTTGTAGTTCTACAACTGGCTTAGCACTCTGATTTTGAAGTTCTACAATCGGGTTAGGATTGCAATTCTGTAGTTCTGCAACTGGCTTAGCACTCTGGTTTTGAAATTCTACCGGATAGGCTAAACAGTACGATTGCCAGTAAGCAAGTAGCTCGTCTCCGTTAGGATTCCGAAAAGTGAGTTCTACAATCGCCACTTTGTACCGGTTAGCCCCCTCCTCATAGTGAATAAATCCCCACTCATGCAGTGCCTTTATCGCAGCATTATAGGTGCTCCAACTGCCAATGCTGCTGCCGTGCATGCCCACCTGATAAGCCAAGGCAAAGCGTGGTACATTGCCACGCTTGCGGGCATACCCCACTAAAAAGTAATAAAGGCTGCGGTGCTGCATCTTCACGTCAGGCTCCCCATTGGTGAAGGCTTCAAAAGCATCCATCAATTGGTAAAGTGGAAATGGAATCGATTCTGTACTCACGGGGATAGAGGCGAATAGCGCATGGCTGGGGGTAGCAAAAGCTGATGGTTGAGCAGCCGGCAAGTCATATCTGATGCTTGGCAGGCGGCTTAGCTAAGCGAGGCTGCAATGCAACTAAGCTGTGAGGGCTGCGGCTGGCACATCTGGTTCTTAGTGGCAAAGCGAGGAAAGCCTACTGGCACGAGCCAGTAGGCACTATCCAAGCAGTACTAGACCGTCGGTGCGGCAGGCCTCGCTGGAGGAGTGACGAACAGGCGCTGACCGGCTGGCAGTGCTGGTAGGGGAGCAGATGTAGGCGTTTCCTTAGCTGATGTAGCGCTGCTCGTCGCAGCCGGAGTGCACAGGGCCAGAATAGCAGACTCGTAGGTTGCTTGAACGCGCTCCTGCTGGTTTTCACCCACGGCCGCATCTCTTTCCATCCGAAGCAGTTCACTAACAATTACTGCTTCCCGCTCCCGCAGCCCTTCTTGCAATTCTTCATGAATGGCTCCGTAAATGGTGCTTATCGCCTCAAATGAAAGACGCAGAGGAAGTTCGGCCCCATTGACACCGCGTAGCACCACATCGAATAGGGTATTCTCTTCACAGAAACGCAGAAAATTTTCTCGCTCTGCGACTTTCAGCGCATATGCTGTCCGCTTGCGATTAATCATCTGTTGTTCTTCACCTTGGTTATTTGCAAGGAAATAACTGTTTTTCTGTGCGTTGGCCAATTCGGCCAGGGTCGGGATTGTGGGCGTGGTGGTAGGCATGATTAGTGGTTGGGAAATGAAGGGAAAAGTGAAGGCAAAGGCGTGGCCAGGGCCAGGGTCAAGGCCAAGCTTAAAATGTTGAAAATCAGGTAATATTTAGGTGGCTATATCGCCTAGGAACTCTCGGCAAGCAGCCTCGCTAATCCGATAGTTTTTAGTCCCTGCGCAGGTGTAGCGCAAACGGCCTGTGCGAATTAACTCATAGGCTGTGCGCTCAGATATGTCCAGCCGTTTGGTCACTAAGCCGCTGTACGGGCGTGCAGGGTCGGGTTTACCACTTAAGCGATACACTACGGAGAGAGCATCCTGTTCAGTTTGAGCAGCTAGGCTCGCGCTCTGAGCCTGTTCGAGTAATCGTGTGGCCATGGCTGCACCTTCAATTTCCAGCACACCATTAATCATAGTGAATCGCAGCACAAGTGGTACAGGGATAGCCTGCACCTCTGCCAGTGTAGCGGCTGTAGCTAGGGCTACGCCTCGGCGAAGAGGAGAAACACTGGACATAGCACTAAATAAAAGCTAGTATATTGACAGGTTTAGGATTGCTGGCCGATGTTAGAAAACATGTTATCTAAGCTGCCTGCGCCAGCGTGATAGGCGCTTTGTCGAGGTTAGCAGCAGCCCAAGCCGCAAATCCTGAAGGGTTTGTCTCGCGAGCGAGCTGCTCGACAGCTGGCCAGTACTTGCTGGCGGTGTGCTCTAGCCGCACTATTTGTGAGAGGTTTGAAATGTTCTTACAGCCCGTGCGCCGAGCTAACTCTATTGTATAGTTAGTTGGCATCAGGTCACGGATGCTTACCACTGGTTTTTTTGGCTGTACCATGAAAAAAGACTGCCGTACCTTTCGGCTGCTAGTGTTAGTGTTAGGCAAAGCTACACGCAAAAACGATTGGCCTACAAGTGTAGGCGTGTTATTTAACCCGCAAGTACGTGGAAAGCCCAGAAGATGCTGTTTATCAGCGATTAAATTTTATTGTCAATACATTCGAAGCAGGTAGTCAGGCTGACTTCGCCCGTCGTATTGGCGTGCGTTCAGGGGTTGTTGGTGACATGTTCGGTAAGCGTAAAAACAAGCCTAGCTTCGATGTGCTAGGGAAAATAGCACTTGCTTACCCGCAATTGCGTGTTGAATGGTTGTTAACTGGGGAAGAACCTACACTTAAGTATGGGACTGCAGCAGTACCGGAGTGGGCCAAAGCAGACTTGCCAACTCATCGGCCTAAACTCCCAAATGGGCAGGAATCTTATGCTGGTTATATTGGCAACTATCCTATATCATTCCCAGCAGACGATAAAATAATTGCAGTGATTAATGCAAGGTCACTGAGGAATTATGTAGACCGCAATGCACCACCTGTATTGCCTAAAGATTTGTTTAGATATGAAAAAGAAGCTTATAGAAGTATTTCTGTTTCGCGTGCTTTGTTGACAAATGGTAAGCACTTGGCATTTGTCGTGAATAATAGTATGATGGAGCCAACAATTATGTGCGACGATATTATTGTATGTAAGTATATAGAAGGGGGCGAGTGGAGTAATCTTAGTGGCGCTGAAGTTTGTGTTTTGTTATTGAAGAGCAACGAATTGATTGTGTGCAGAACCCGATTTGATTCAATTAGAGAGCGGTTTATTTGCTACTATGATAATAGTAGTTTTCAAAGTACTGGTTTTTCGTTCAGCGATGTAAGTGAGGTGTGGCAATTTGAGTTAAGACAAACATCATACTTTAGCGATGTGCGTCAGTATGTTATGAAGAGTGTCGTAGACTTACAAAATAGTGATGCTATGACGCAGATGCAAAGAAGTATTAATGATATTAATAGAAGGCTTAATAAGGTATTTGGTAATTTTCGTGAAGGTGTAAGGGCAATACTATCTGATAAGCTCAGGAAAAGAGAGGATTTGCATAAATTAGACCAATTTAAGCTTGCTAGTGAAGACAGAGTAAAAGATTTATATGTAAGTGAATATGGACCAATATCAGAT
>CAXUKA010000309.1:0-8002 GCA_964251335.1 uncultured Hymenobacter sp. | reverse complement strand
CAGCTGCCTCCCCGCAGTGGTATTGTTCAAGCTCAAGGTCGCCGTGCAGAACATATCGGGCTTTAGCAGGCCGTCGGGGTTGGCCAGCTCCACACGGGCTTGCAGAATGCGCGTGTCGGGGTCTACCGCGCTGGAAATGTTGGTGATAGTGCCCGTGAAGGTCTTATCCGGGTAAGCCAGCGCATGAATGCTCACCTGCTGGCCCAGCTTCAAGGCTTCGATATCCGTCTCGTACACGTTGAGCAGAATCCACACCCGGCTCAAATCCGATATGGTGAAAAGCGGCGTCGCGTTATCGGGCCGCAGCTGCACGCCGGGGTTGATGTTGCGCTCGACCACGAAGCCGCTGGCGGGCGCTTTCACCTGGTACACGGGCTGGGCCGCGCTGCCGGTATTAGCCCCGTAGAGCTTCACCACTTGCTGGGCGCGAGTCAGGGCCGATTGGGCTTTCACCAAGCCCTCGCGGGCCGCCACTAGGTCCGACTGCGAGGCGAAGTTGCGCTGGTATAGCTGCTCGGTGTTGTCGGCCGTGCGCTTGGCCACGGCGTAGTCGCTCTTGGCCGAGTTGTAGTCATTGAGGAAGCCGCTCACGTCGGCGCTTTGCACGCGGGCCAGCGCCTGGCCCTGGCTCACGCGCTGGCCTAGGGTGGCCGTCACGTCGAGCACGTTACCGCTCACCACCGGAAACACCCGGTCGACGCGGCGCTGGTCGTAGCTCACCTTGCCCGTAAAGCGCAGGTTTTCGGCCACATCGCGGGTCATCACGGTATCGGTGCGGTAGGTCGAAGCATTGTCGCGGGTGTTCACGGGCAGCTCCTGCTTCTGGTCGCTTTTGCAGGCGGGCAAGCTCAGCGCCGGGGCCGCTAGCAGGGCCGCGATGAGCAAGCGAAAAGGCGTTTTAGGAAGGGTATTCATCGGGTTAGATGGAGGATGCAGCTTATACACGGTCGTCCTGCTGAGCTTGTCGAAGCATCTTGCTCGCTTCGTTAAGCAGTTCAGACAATGCGGTAGAGATGCTTCGGCAGGCTCAGCAGGACGACCGGGTCAGGATTCTGTACCCTATATTTTTAAGCTTGATAATCAATTAAAAAACCTTCGCATTCGTAGCGAAATTGACTTGCTGCTCGGCCTGGCGCAGGCGGTTGCTGATGTCGATAAGGTTGAGCTGGGCATCTTTGTAAGCCCGAAACTTGTCGATGAAGCTCACGATGTCGATGAGGCGGCTGTTGTAGCTGGCCGCCGCGTCGCGGCTCACGTTGGAGATGCGGCTCAGGTAGTCGGGCGTGATGGTTTGGCGCAGGGCACTAGCGCGTTGCAGCTGCTCATAAGCGGCGGCCACGTCCTGCTCTACTTGCAAGCGCGCCTGGCTCACGGCCACATTCGATTGCTGGATGCCGACCTTAGCCGCCTGCACATTGCCTTGGTTGCGGTTGAACACCGGCAGGTCGATGGCTGATTGTAGGCCCACGTAGTCGTTGTAGGTATTGCCGTAGCTGGCGTAATCAAGGCCTACCATCAGCTTGGGCATGGCCAGCGAGTGCTGCACGCGCAGGTTTTGCTGGGCGTAGGTAGTCTGCTGATTAGCCGCCCGCAAGTCGGGGCGCAGGCTATAGGCCTGGGCCGTGAGGTCGGCCAAGGCCGGAATGGCCGCCGGGGCCGGGGCCAGCAAATCCTGGTCGATGGGCGACACAAACACGGTGCCCGGCGCGGCCAGAAACACGCGCAGCGTGGCCTCGTCCTGCGTGAGCTGGTTGAGTAGGTCGCCACGGTCGCGCTCTAGGGTTTGCTGCTCCAGCTCCAGGCGCGTTACCTCGTAGGCGGCCACCGTGCCCAGGCGCAGGCGCTCGCGGTAGCTGGCCAGCAGGCGGCCCAACTGCGTGCGCTCCTCATTGACAAAGACGAACTTGCGGCGCTCGGCCACCACGTTGTAAAACGACTGTGTAAGCTGGTAGCGCGCCTGCCGCAGCAGGTCTTCAAAAGCGGCCTGCTGCACGCCCACCGCCGTGCGCGACAGCTGCACCAGCTTCGAGCGCCGTCCCGAAATATCAATCAGCTGCTGAATCTGGGCCACGAAGGTGCCGCCGGTGGGGTTGGCCGGGTCTGCCTGGTGCCCCAGTGGGAATAGCGCCCGCGTATTAGGGTTGTAAGCGTTGACCTCCAGCTGCAAGTTGGGGTTGTCGCGCAGCAAGGCTTGCTGAATGGCAGCATTGGCCACATCTACATTGTAGCGCTGGGCCAGCAGCTGGAAGTTGGCCTGCAAAAACCGCTGCTGCGCTTCGTCCAGGGTTAGGCGCAGCGTGTCGATAGGCAGGTTGTTAGCTGGGCTGCCGGCCGGCAGTCCCAGCGCCACTGGATACTGACCGAAGCTGGCTCCAGCGGTGCCCGCCGTGGCTGGGCTGGCCGGCGTGCCTGCGCCCAATGCTGGCGCACTCGGCGCAGCCCCGGCCGGACTGCCGAGTGCCGGCCCAGGCTGGCCCAGCGGCGAAGTTGTTGTGGGCATCGGGCTACCCACCTTCGATTGGCCGGGCGTGGTCTGGGTCGGCGTGGTGGTGGTTTGGCCAGCCGCAGCCGGCAAGGGTGCACCGGTAGCGGGCCGCGACAGCCCTGACTGCGGCATCGACTGGGCAAGGCCCAGCAGCGAGAGCAAACTCAGCCCGCCCGTGGCGGCCAGGGTTCGCAGAAAAAAGGGAGAAGCTTGCATAATCAAACTAGCTCCCAGCCGGGTGGCGGGCGGCACGGTGCCGCTTTAGCCGCGCTGGCTGGTAGTAAGTAATAAGGTGCTGCAAAGCTCCTCAGCTGGTATTAGGCCGGAATTAGAGGCAAATTAGAATCGGATTAAAATGAAAAATTTGTTGAAATTTTTTCGGGTACGCCTTCTACAAAGTCTATTTAAGCTAACTTAAATACAACCTCGGCCACCGTGCCGCGCCCCTGCTCAGAGCGCAGCGCCAGCGTGCCGCCGTGCAAGGCCACAATACGCTGTGCCAATGGCAGCCCCACCCCGTGCCCCACTACACCACGCACGCTCGCCGCCCGAAAGAACGGTTGAAACACCTGCACCAAATCCTCGGCCGCGATGCCCTGGCCGGCATCGGCCACGCGCACCACGCAGCCGCCCCCGGCTGGCCGGCGCAGACTAAGGGTGACACGCTGCTCGGGGCCGGAATACTTCAACGCATTGTCTACCAGATTGCCCAGGGCGCGGGTCAGCAGCTTACGATGGCCTTTTATTTCGAATACAGACGGGTCGTCGGGCAGTTCACTGAGGTCGCCTAGGTCTACCTGCACGCGGCTGCGCTGGGCGGGAGCCACGGCCTCGCGCACTTCCCATAGTAGCTCGTCGAGGCGCACTTCCTCGGTGAGAGGCACGGCTTCGTCGGCCTGGGCCATATCCAGCAGGTTGTTAATCAACTCTTTGAGTTGCTGTAGCTCGCCCAGCACCGAAGCGGCTCCTTCTTTATATGCCTCGACCGAGCGTTCGCGGGTCAGCAGCACTTGCAACTCGCCGATGCTGGCGGTGAGCGGCGTGCGTAGCTCGTGCGAGGCGTTGCGTACGAAGGTGCGCTGGCCGTCGAAGCTGGTTTCGAGGCGTTCGAGCAGGCGGTTGAAGGTGCGGGCCAAGCGGCGCAAGTCGTCGCGCTCGCTGGTGCGCAGGGGTTCCTCCACGCGCAGGTGCAGGTCTTGAGCCGTAATGCGGTCGACTTGGTCGTTTAGGGCCGCGATGGGAGCCAGCGCCCGCCCTGCAAAGCTGCGCCCCAAGGCATAAATGACTAGCAGGCTAAGCACAAAGCTGACGGTCATAATGCTCGCCAGCGTTTGCAGCCGGGCCTGGCCCCGCACGTTTTCGGCGGCGGCCACGATGATAAAATCGCCTTGGTTGTCGTGGTAGAATATCCCAATAGCCTGCCGCTCGCCCAGCTTAAAATACACCTGCTTATTGAGCACGATGCGGGCCAATAAGGCATCGGACAGCCGCACGCGCTCGTCTTCGGCCACGAAGCGCACGTGCCCCTTCGCGTCGTATACCTGCAAAATCTCGTTGGTAAGGGATTGCAGGTACTTCTTCTCGAAGTCGCGGAAAGCGCTGGCGCGCATCTCATCCTTTTCCAGGAAGATGTAGCTCGTTACCTGCGCCCGCTCGCGCAGCCGCATCCGAAACTCGCGCTGCGCGAAGCTGCTTTGGAGCAGGAATACCACTGCCAGCACGGCCAGTAGCAGCACGGCCACTACGCTCAGAAATAGCCAGGTGAGGCGATTGCGGATGGTCATACAAATGCGAATAGCACGCAAGTTACTTTTCCGGCTTGCTCCTGCTGAGGCGCGCCATGGGCATTTTCTACTGGACCTTTTGCCAAAACTTATGAACTACAGTTGAGGCTCTATTTTGAAATGACGCATTTTTGATAGCCTTCTTGTCATCAATAGATAGATTTTATTGCTGCTTAGATAGTTTTCAGGGGTATTTAGCGAAAATTTGTGTGGCTTTATTTTACACACACCTTATATTTAGCGCTTCATTTGTTCTAATAATTTCCAATTTTCAGTATGAGAAAACTCTTATTCCCTCTCTCCGCTGTCGTTTTAGTAATGGGAGCGCGAGACTTACACGCTCAAGCTCGCACTGTGACGGGCCACGTCACGGCCAGCGATGGCTCGGACCTGCCTGGGGTAACAGTGTTGGTCAAGGGCTCGTCCTTGGGAACGTCGACCGATATAGCGGGTAATTACTCGCTGAGTGTACCGCCTAGTGGGCAGACTTTGGTATTCTCCTACGTGGGCTACACCAGCCAGGAAGTAGCCATCGGCGACCGTAGCGCTGTTAGCGTCGTGATGGCCCCAACGGCGGCCGGCCTTGATGAAGTGGTAGTAGTAGGCTATGGGGTGACCCAGAGCCGCCGTGAAGCCACTGGCACCATCGCAACCATCGCGGGCAAAGAAATCGCCAACTTACCCGTTCAGAGCTTCGACCAAGCGCTGCAAGGCCGGGCAGCAGGGGTAAATATTACCACCCCTAATGGCGTGCTGAATAACCCGCCGGTTATTCGTATTCGCGGCATTAACTCTATCAACCTCAGCTCATCGCCGCTAGTAGTAATCGATGGGGTGCCTACTTTCTCGGGCAATAACTCGGCGCTGACCAGCGTGCCCAACAACCCACTGGCCAACCTCAACCCGGAGGATATTGAGAACGTGGAAGTGCTGAAAGACGCTGCTTCGACTGCTATTTATGGCTCGCGGGCAACCAACGGCGTTATTCTGGTAACTACCAAACGGGGCCGCCAAGGACAGAGCCACTTGAACTATAGTACCTGGGTCGGCCTCACTAAGCCGGTGCGCCTCTACAATATGTTGGGTGCTCAGGACTATGTTAACATTAAGAACGAGGCTGTTCGTAACCTAAACGCTAACCGAATTTCAGTAGGTCTGGCCGGTACCAACATACAAGGCTTTAACCTTGCCAATGATGCCAATAACAATGTTATTGACACGCACTGGTATGACTATGTGTACCAGACGGGTGTATCGACTAGCCAGAACCTAAACTTTTCAGGCGGCAACGATAAGACTACTTATTACACCTCGCTGGACTACACCAACCAAAAGGGGATGCTGAAGAAGAACACCTTCGAGCGTTATGGCGGCCGCGCCAACCTCGACCATAAGGTGTTCAGTCGTTTCACGGTGGGGGTGCGTTTCAGCTACAACTACACGCACAACCAGTCGCCTAACTCTGGCTCGATTTCGGGCGGGGCATTTGGCACAGGTGGCTTGGGCCGCCTGCCACTGGTGCTTCCGCCCAACGTTGCACCCTATAATGCTGATGGCAGCTACAATACCAGCGGGGCAGGTATCGGCCCAGGGGCCAACATCAACCCCACTACCGGTTCGCCACTCTTGCCGGGCTACTACAACCCGGTAGTAGACCTAGATAACAACTACTTTACTTCCGACGGCGGCCAGATTCAGGGCAGCGTTTATGCTGATGTAGAGCCCCTTAAAGGCTTACACTTGCGTACCACTCTTGGCATTGATAACATTTCGTTTGAGGACAAAGCTTTCTACACTGCCATTGCGGGTGATGGCTACTCGACCGGCGGCGGCGCATATAACTACTACCGCACCAACAAGCGCTGGAACTGGCAGAATACTGGCTCATACAGCCATGTCTTCGGGGAAAAGCACACGGTTGATGTGCTGGTGGGCAACGAGCAGCAGGCAACTAATGTGCAGCGCTGGGGTGCTTACCGCACGGGGGTAGCCGACCCATTCTTCCAGAACTACCAAGGCAACTTCACCAACGTAGTGGCCGATGGCAACTACGTGAGCACGAACTACCTGGTATCGTTTTTTGGCCGCGTGGCGTATAACTACGACCACAAGTATCTGCTGACTTTCAATGCTCGCCGCGACGGCTACTCGGCTTTTGCTAACCCGTGGGGCAACTTCTACGGCGGCTCGCTGGGCTACATTATCTCGGAAGAAGGCTTCTGGAAAAACTCGGCGCTAGCCAACACCTTCAATTTCCTGAAAGTATCGGGCAGCTACGGCAGCGTGGGCAACAACCAGGGTATTGACGATTTTGCCTCGCTCCAGCTCTATGGCTCGGGCCTGTACGGCAGCGCTGCTACTTTGTATTATTCGCAGGCGGGCAACAGCAACCTGAAATGGGAAACCAGCCGCAAAACTGATATCAGCCTGAACGTAGGCTTGCTGCAAGACCGCCTGACGGGTGAGTTTACATACTACCGCAACCTCATCGACGGGCTGATTCTACCCATTCCGGTTGCTCCGTCACTGGGTATTCCGAATGGTGGCCCTGGCACTTATGCCAGCAGCATTCCCGGCAACGTAGGCTCGATGCTGAACCAAGGGGTTGAAATCACGGTGCGCTTTAATGCCATTCAGAACAAGGCATTTAACTGGACCATTAGCGGCAACGTAACGACACTCAAAAACCGGGTACTGTCGCTGGCTGATGGGCTGCCTTACGTAGCTGGCTCTACCTCAGGCCTAGAAACGGTGAACTACACGACTGTTGACCGCTCGGTTGGCTCTATTCTGGCAGTGCAGTCGCTGGGGGTAAACCCCGATAACGGCCGCCGCCTGATTCAGAAAGCTGATGGTACAGTAGCGCAATATCAGTTCGGTGGGTCGGGCTGGACCAACCGTGACACTGGCCTGGCCACTACGGCTCCTAGCCAGCTCACCGATGGCCAATATTATGGACCGGTACTGCCAACCTGGTATGGCGGCCTCGACAACACCTTCACGTACAAAGGCTTCGACTTAGGTATCTTCATCCAGTTCTCGGGCGGCAACTACATCTACAACGGCACCAAGGCCGGCCTGCATGACCAGCGCTTCTGGAACAATGCTGCCGACATTAAAGACCACTGGACCGCCGACAACCACAATGCACTGTACCCTGCTGTGGTGTACGGTGACAACGTATCGAATGGCTCGGCCCTGATAATGTCGTCGAATATAGAGAAGGGTGACTTCGCTCGTCTACGCAACTTGCAATTGGGCTACACTTTCAAGTCTCCTTTGCTGAGCAAGGCTAAAATCGCCAGCGCTCGCCTCTACGTACAGGCTCAAAACCTCGTGCTTGTGACTGGCTACTCGGGCATCGACCCCGAAATTTCGAGCAATGGGTCGAGCAATACTGCCCCCGGCGTAGACCGCAATTCGGTGGGTCAGGCCCGCACTTTCACAGCGGGTTTGAATGTTGGCTTCTAAACGTATTTTTTCGATGCAACTATTTATTAAGAAATCCTTTGTCACAGTGGCCGCTACGGCGGCGCTGGCGCTGGGCAGTACGTCTTGCCAGAAAGACCTACTGAGCCCGACCCCTACTACGCAGTTTTCCAACGTAGTAGCTTTCGATACGCCCAGCCGTATCGCCTTGCAGGCGAACAACTTGTATAGCTTTACCAAAACCGGCAATTTTCTGGGCGGGCGCTTCCAGATTTACAACGACATCCGGGCCAATGAGTTTATC
>CAXUKA010000308.1:0-8010 GCA_964251335.1 uncultured Hymenobacter sp. | reverse complement strand
GGTCGATAAACACCTCGGGGCGGGCCGAAATCACGTCCTGCCAGTCAGTTTTGGCGGTGCTGGTCAGCGGCGTACTCACGATGCGGAAGTTCGGGGCTTGCCAGTTGGTGCGCACGTAAAACTGGCCGTTGGCGTCTTCCACTTCGTAAAGGTGGTCTTCTTCGCGGGGCAGAAATACTTGGAACTCGCCCGTTGGGTCGGCCGCATCGAGGTAGCGCGTCTCCGACGATAGCGAACTACTGAGCACGATTTGCAGGAATTTCCGGGACTTACTGCGGCCGATGTGGGTGTAGAAGGTATTATCCTTTTCCTCGTACACCAGCACATCGAACGCGGGGTCGGTGCCCAGCGTGTGGCGGTATATCTGGTACGGTAACAGCGTATCGACATCCTTTTTGGCGTAAAAAAACGTCTGGTTGTCGGCGGCCCACACGCCCGCGCCTTCCACATCCAATATTTCCTCGGGATAGAGTTCGCCAGTTTGCAGATTTTTGAAGCGCACCGTATAGAGGCGGCGGCTCACGATATCGGTGCTGTAAGCCAGCAACTCGTTGTTGTCGCTCACTGCCAGGCCACCAATGGCAAAATAGGCGTGGCCCTTGCCCAGTTCATTGCCATTGAGCAAAATTTCCTCGGGCGCATCCAGGCTGCCTTGCTTGCGGCAGTACAGCGGGTACTCGCCGCCGGCCTCGTAGCGCGAGTAGTAATAGTAGCCGTTGTCACGGTAAGGCACCGACTCGTCGGTTTCCTTAATGCGCCCCTTCATCTCCTGAAATAGCTGCTCTTCCAGCTCCTTTACCGGGGCCATTTGCTGGTCGAAATAGGCGTTTTCGGCGTTTAGGTAATCAAGTACTTCCTGGTTTTCGGGTTCGTTGAGCCAGTAGTAGTTGTCGGTGCGGGTGCCATGCGGCGATACTAATTGCTTGGCCTTGATGGCGGCCACGGGTGGTTGTAGCATAAGAGTTTGTAAGGGGGCCATCGAGGGCTGCATAAGCCGCCCGGCCCGATAAATAGGTTGTGCCTGCGCCAGCCTCGCTTCAGGTTACATCAGGCTGCCAGGCGCGCGGCGCTTTGCTTAGCAATACTAACAGGTTTTCGTAGTCGAGGCGTTTCCATGTCACAGCACCTGCCCGATAACCCGCTGATATTGTGGCTCCTCAAGCAAACCGTTATGGCTGCCCCCGCCGATGCGAATGAGTTGGTCGCCCGCCTTCAGCAGTGCTTTCAGCCGAACCGATGATTGGTAAGGTATTACTTCGTCACGGTCGCCGTGAAATAACACCACTGGCGCGCTCACCTGCTGCAAGAATTCATTGGTGGCCAGCGGATACCGCAGTAG
Source organism: uncultured Hymenobacter sp. (assembly GCA_964251335.1). Classification (GTDB taxonomy): domain Bacteria; phylum Bacteroidota; class Bacteroidia; order Cytophagales; family Hymenobacteraceae; genus Hymenobacter. The sequence goes on along the minus strand of CAXUKA010000308.1, from coordinate 6,671 downwards.
CCAACCCGGCAATATCGGCCACAGCTTGATGGTATGCGCTGCCATATCGGCCATGCTGTAATAAGGCGCGTGCAACAGCAGCAGGCGCGGATGATGCCGGGCCGCCAGCCACGCCGCCGGTCCCGTGCCCACTGAGTAGCCAGCAATGACTATGGACTGCTCGGGATAAGTGGCTTTCAGCTGATTGTAAGCCGTTTTCACATCGCCAAACAACTGCGTCTGACTACTAATGCTGCCTTGGCTTTTGCCGTAGCCCCGGTAATCAAGCAGGAAAACGTCGTAGCCGAGGCGGGTGTACGTGGCCGCCACTCCGCCCCAGCCGGCCAGCGAGCCGCCATTGCCGTGCAGGAAGAAAATGAGGCCTTTTGGCGCTTTTACTTTGAATAAGAGGCCGCTCAGTTGGGTGCCATCGGGCGCGGTGATGGGGTATTCGTGGTAGTTGCCGGGGAAATGAAATTGGTAAGTAGCTGGTAGCTTTTGCGGGTAGAATAATAGCGCCTCTTGCTTAAAATACAAAAAACAGCAGCCAACTACGTAGAGCACCAGCGCAATAGATAGCAAACTCAGGAGTAAGGTTTTCATGCAAAATCAATAAGCAGCCAAGCACGAAAAACAACGTCCGTCATGCTGAGCTTGCCGAAGTATCTTGGCAGGAAACGCTAGGAAGATTATTTCTAACGTGCCCAGCCAAGATGCTTCGGCAAGCTCAGTATGACGGACGTGTTTGGCTCAAGCAACCGTTTTGGTTACAACGCGCCGAGCGCCTGCTCTAGCGCCGTGATTTTGCTCTCCGCATCAGCCAGTTTCTGGCGCTCGCGCTCCAACACGTCAGGCTTGGCGTTGGCCACGAACTTCTCGTTGCCGAGCTTCTTATTCACCGAGTCGCGGAAGCCAATAGCGTATTCCAATTCCTTTGCAATGCGGGCGCGCTCGGCGGCGGGGTCCACCTGCATTTCGAGCGGCACGAAGAATTCGGTGTTGCCCTGCACAAAGCTTACAGCACTGGCCGGGGCCGCATCTACAAACGATAACTCGCTGAGGTTAGCTAGCTTTTTAACAAGTCCAACATAGGCTTGCACTTCGGCGGGCGTATCGGTTTTCACCGCCAGAGCCACTTGCTTGGTCGGGCCGATGTTCTTCTGATTGCGCACGTTGCGCACGCCGGCCACGATGGCGAGGGTGCGCTCCATTTCGGCCAGCGTGGTGGCGCTGTCGGCAGAAATAACGGCTTTGGGCCAGTGCGCGACGGTTACGTAGTCTTTGGGGCCGCGCTCGGCCAGTTCGTGCCATATCTCCTCAGTGATGAAGGGCATGAACGGGTGCTGTAGCTTGAGCAGCGTTTCGAGGAAGCCCACAGTGGCCCGCAGCGTCTCCGCATCAATCGGATGCTGATAGGCCGGCTTCACCATTTCGAGGTAGTACGAGCAGAAGTCGTCCCACACCAGCTTGTACACTGTCAGCAGCGCGTCGCTGATGCGGAATTTATCGAAGTGCTCATCCAGCGTCGCGATGGCTTCGGCCAGCTTGGCTTCAAACCACTTCACGGCCTGCGCATTGGCGAAGGGCAACGACGCATCAGCTTCCCAGCCCTTTACCAGGCGGAAGGCGTTCCAGAGCTTGTTGTTGAAGTTGCGGCCTTGCTGAATCAGCTTTTCATCGTAGAGCAGGTCATTGCCGGCCGGGGCCGAGAAGAGCAGGCCGGTACGCACGCCATCGGCCCCGAAGTCACGGATGAGGTCGAGCGGGTCGGGCGAGTTGCCGAGCTGCTTGCTCATCTTGCGGCCCTGGGCATCGCGCACGATACCAGTTAGATACACGTTGCGGAACGGGATTTCCTTGCGGAATTCCAGCCCGGCCATAATCATGCGGGCAATCCAGAAAAACAGGATATCCGGCCCCGTCACCAGGTCGTTGGTGGGGTAGAAATAGTTGATGTCGGCGTTGTCGGGGTCGTCGAAGCCATCGAACACCGAGATGGGCCACAGCCACGACGAAAACCAGGTATCGAGCACGTCCTCGTCCTGTCGCAGGTCGCTTGCTAGCAAATTGGCGTTACCGCTTTGCTCGCGGGCCAACTGCAAGGCTTCCTCGTCATTGAGAGCTACTACAAAAGAGCCATCGGGCAGATAGTAGGCCGGGATGCGCTGCCCCCACCACAGCTGCCGCGAAATGCACCAGTCGCGCACGTTTTCCATCCACACCCGGTAGGTGTTCTTGAATTTGGCCGGGTGCAGCTTGATAGTGTCGTTCTCCACCACTTCGAGCGCCGGTTTGGCAAGGTGCTCCATTTTCAGGAACCACTGCAAGCTGAGCTTGGGCTCAATCACAGCCCCGGTGCGCTCCGAGGTTTGCACGATGCTGGCGTATTCCTCGATTTTATCGAGCAAACCAGCTTCCTGCAAGTCCTTCACGATGTTGCGGCGGGCCTCAAACCGGTCCTGGCCCACGTAGAGCTCGGCTTTTTCGTTGAGCGTGCCATCATCGGCTAGAATATCGAGCACCGGCAGGTTGTGTCGCAGGCCGATTTCGTAGTCGTTCAGGTCGTGCGCCGGGGTCACTTTCAGCGCGCCGGTGCCGAAATCAACAGTCACGTAATCATCCTGAATAACCGGAATTTCGCGGCCCAGCAGCGGGATGCGCACGCGCTGCCCGGCCAGGTCCTGGTAGCGCGGGTCGGTAGGATTCACGGCCACGGCCACGTCGGCCATGATGGTTTCGGGGCGCGAGGTAGCCACTGTGAGGAAGCGGCCAGGCTGGCCTACCACTTCGTAGCGCAGGTGGTACATTTTGGCCATCGTGTCCTTCGGAATCACTTCCTCGTCGGAGATGGCGGTGCCGCCGCGCGGGTCCCAGTTCACCATACGCACGCCCCGGTAAATCAGGCCTTTGCGATGTAGGTCCACGAATACGCGCAGCACGGCCTCGGTCAGCTTGGGCTCCATCGTGAAGCGCGTGCGGCTCCAGTCGCACGAGGCCCCAAGCTGCTTGAGCTGCTCCAGGATGATGCCGCCGTACTTCTCCTTCCAGGCGAAGGCATGCTCCAGAAACTGCTCGCGACTGATGTCTTTCTTATTGATACCCTGCTCTTTGAGCAAGGCCACTACCTTGGCCTCGGTGGCGATACTGGCGTGGTCGGTGCCGGGTACCCAGCAGGCTTCCTTGCCCTGCATGCGGGCGCGGCGCACCAGCACATCCTGAATGGTATTGTTGAGCATGTGGCCCATGTGCAGCACGCCCGTCACGTTGGGCGGCGGAATCACGATGGTGTAGGGCTGCTTGCGGGGGTTGACGGTGGCTTTGAAAAAGCCCTGCTCCTGCCAGCGCTGGTACCATTTGGCTTCAACGTCGGCGGGCGAATAGGTTTTGGCGAGAGACATGCTAGGTTATTTCGGCTACTAGCTGGCAAAAGTACGGCGGGGGCGATAGCATACATTTCGGGAGCTCCGTTTTCGCTTCTGCTTACTTACTCTATCTATGCTAAGCGGTATGTTTATTTTTCAACTGCCCCATATATACCTAAAGTATAATGCTTAAACAACCTCTCAATCAGAATCATGTGTTATTTTATGGTAGCGCATTATTCCCTTACTTACTAGATATAATACCCCGACATTCCGCCGGTGTTCACTCTTTAGAATCTGGATTTCTAGATTTCGTGGCCTTAATTATTTTGGCTATTACAACTTTAGTTCTAGTTGTCAGGGAATTACGGGATTATGATACAAGAAAAGCGTTAACCCAATTAGCAACAGCAGTATTGGCAGTAGTTCTATACTTCTACAGTCTGGATTTTCGCTTAAGAGTACTTGAATCCGTCATTTTTTATCCTCAAATATTTGCGTTTGATGCTCATGTCGCCCGGCTTAACCGAGTGTCACCTACTGCTGACAGTTTGAAAACCGAAAACCAATCTCTACCTGAAGATGAAAAATGCTACATTTCCCTATCAGGCATTGTTTTCTGTCCAACTGATGGAGAGGCAAGTATATACCAAGCCGGTTACGCCTATTCACCTGATGATAAGAGACCATTGGATGGAGAATATGACCAATGGTATAAACTCATTGGTCATTGGTATAGATGGAAACGACGAGATGGATAGAGTTCAATGCAATAAATATCAGATTTTTGAAAGCAGTACTCACTACCATCTGCACCGTTGAAAATAATGCTGACTACCTCCCTTATCCCACCCTCAACCGCCGCAATCACATGCGTATTTCCACGAGTACTGCCGCCACTCTGGCCCTGGCCCTGCTAGGCAGCTGCAATGGTAAGCCCGACGCCACTACGGGTACTGCCACCACACTAGCTACTACAGCCTCTACTACCGCGAGCAGCAACGACTGGGCTTTGCTGAGTTTTGCCAAAGTAGACAGCGCCAACCCCATTATGGGCCCCAGCCCGGTGGGCAAATTCACTGACCCCATTCTGAAAAAATCTGTGCTATGGGAAGAAAAGGATGTTTTTAACCCCGCCGTGGTGGTGCGCAACGGTAAGCTTTATATGCTGTACCGGGCCGAAAATAAAATCAGCACCTTCGGCAAAGCCTCGCGTATCGGGCTGGCCAGCAGTACTGATGGCATTCACTTCCAGCGCGAGCCGGAGCCCGTGCTGTACCCCGCCCCTGATGCCCAGAAAAAGTACGAGTGGCCCGGTGGCACCGAAGACCCACGCGTGGTAGAAAGCGCCGACCACACCTACTACATGACCTACACGGCCTACGATGGCAAGCTGGCACGCCTGCACGTGGCCTCCTCGCCCGACCTGCGGCACTGGACGAAGTACGGCAACGTCTTTGCCCAGGCCGCAGGCGGTAAATACTTGGATAAGTGGACAAAGTCGGGCTCTATCGTGTCGCGCTACGAGGCCGATGGCCGCATCGTAGCCACCAAAATCAAGGGCAAATACTGGATGTACTGGGGCGATGCCCAGATTTGGCTGGCCACTTCTGACGACCTCATCCACTGGACGCCCGTGGAAATGGCATCCGGCGAAAAGCCGCCCGTGCCGCTCCACGCTCAGGCCCTGACCATGCCTACACTGAAAATCATTTTGCCCACCCGCGCCGGCAAGTTCGACAGCGACTTGGTAGAACCGGGGCCACCCGCCATGCTCACCGACCGGGGCATTCGCCTGATTTACAACAGCCGCAACGTGCCCTCATTTGGCGACAAGAACCTGCCCGAAGGCACGTACTCGGCCGCCCAGGCGCTCTTCGCTAAAGACGACCCCACCAAGCTGCTCCAACGCATGGACACCTATTTCATGCGCCCCGAAAAGCTCTACGAAACCACTGGCCAAGTCAATCAGGTAGTCTTTTTGGAAGGCCTGGCCCGCTTCAAATCCAAGTGGTTTCTGTACTACGGCACCGCCGACTCGAAAATTGCCGTTGCCGCGCGGCCGGAGTAGAGCAGCCTGCTGCGTCTTGGCTGGTCTTCTTAGTACTCCTTCATTGCCTGCTCGCCAGCCGATGCAGCTGCTTCGCAGTGCAGATGTAGCCAGCAGCTTACACTAGCTTTGAAGAAACAACCTGCGTTTTTCTGCCCATATTCTGGGTAGCAGACGCTCCTCCAGGCTGTTAATTACAGTATGCGCGAGTGCGTTAAGCTATTTTTTCCAGGTGCGCTCGCTATCAGTAGCGCGGCCTGCCAACCGGCAGCAACGCGGCAGTTTGCCTACTCTCCTACCGTCACCGTTTTCGAAACCGAACCCACCGATAAAACCCTACCCACCACCCTACCGCCCCAGACGCTGCCAGCTGGCATGGTGTACGTGCCTGGCGGCTACACCCAGATTGGCTCGGCCAACGGCCTGCCCCAGGAGCAGCCGCTGTTTTGGGTGCGAGTAAAGCCATTTTTGATGGACCAGCACGAGGTAACAGTTGGGCAGTTTCGGGCTTTTGTGCAAACCACTGGCTACCGCACCCAGGCCGAAGGCTTCGGTAACGCCGCCGTGCTCGACGATAATACCAAGCAATGGCAGCTCCTGACGGGGGCCAACTGGCGCTACCCCTACGGCCCCGCCGCTGGCCCGGCGGCCGACAGCCAGCCCGTGGCCCAGGTGTCGTGGCACGACGCCCAAGCCTATGCCAAGTGGGCCGGGAAGCGCCTGCCCAATGAGCTGGAATGGGAGCACGCCGCCCGCAACGCTCGCAACAGCCGCAGCCTCTACCCCTTCGGCGACAGCCTGCACCTGCATGGCAAGTACCTGGCTAACACCTGGAATGGTCACTTCCCCGACTACGACCGCGTGGCCGATGGCTTCCATCGGGCGGCCCCGGTGGGCTCGTTTGGCACCTCGCCGCTGGGCTTGGCCGACCTGTCGGGCAACCTCTGGGAGTGGTGCGCCAACTATAAACAGCCCTACGCCGACCTGCTGCGCCAGGTAGCGCCCGTGGCCTCCAAACAGGCCGAGCGAGCGATGCGCGGCGGCTCATTCTTGTGCGAGGCGGGCTGGTGCTACGGCTACCGCGTATCGGGCCGCTCGGGCAGCACGGCCGAGTCGGCGCTTATGCACGTAGGCTTTCGGTGCGTCAAGGATTTGTGATTTACTGCCGAACAGCTAAGCATAGGCTTGTAACTGGCCCAAGCGCCACCTCTTATTTTTTCCCGTGCCTCTCGCCTTCCCTCCCCCTACCGAAGCCCGCGACGACCTTGATGGCTTACTCC
>CAXUKA010000307.1:0-8064 GCA_964251335.1 uncultured Hymenobacter sp. | reverse complement strand
AGGTACGGCAGCGGAGGTGTGATGCCCAGCCACACCACCGAGTAGTGCCAGGGCAGTGGGTAGAGCGTCGAAATAATTTGCCCTCGGTACAGCAGCTCGCCCCCCCACCGAAAGTGGCTCATATTGGCCAGTGCCTCCTGGAAGTGCGCCACTGGTGCCGCCCATAGATAGGGCCAGAAAGCGACTACCAGCGCTGGCAGCAGCGCGGCATACAACAGCACCGCTCGCCCAGCCCGCTGCCCCCGGTAGTCGCCGCGCAATGCTCGCAGCCCCAGCAACCCGAGCGTGAGCACCGGCAGCAGCACCGCCATTAGGCGAATGTCAATGGCCAAGGCGCAGGCCAGCGCGTGGGCAACTGCCCGCGACTTGGTTGGTCTTGCAATAAAAGCTACCGCCGTAGCCAGGGCCACTAGGTAGCTGGCCAGAAAAACGGCGTCTTTGCTATTGTAAAAAAAATCGGCCAACTGCCGGGGGCTTAGCAGCAGCAATAGTGCGCCGAGTAGCCCCGCCCGCCAGTTGCCCAGCCGCCGCGTAGCCAGCCAGTAAAACGCCAGCATCCCTGCGCAGCACACCAGCCACACGCAGCGGTGCCGCAGCCGCAGCACATCGCCCATGTCGGTGTAGCCGCTCAGCTTGTCGATTACCGTCATGGGTAGCTCGAAGGCCACGCCGTAGTCGCGGTCGCGGTAGTTTTCGAGGCGGTTTTTGCTGATGGTGGTGGCTAGCCGGGTAGCAGCGCGGGCTGGCAGCCAGCTGGGTGGCACTAGCTCATAGAGGTACACCATCGTAATCTGCCCACTCTCGCGGCACGAGTCCTCGTCGATAAACGAGCCATAGTCAGGCGCTCGCCATAGCCCCAGCAGCACCACCAACCCGAAAAATAGCCCTACTAGTAGGCGGCGGTAGCCATCGGGCAACCAGCGAGCAGGAAATAATAAACTAGGCAAAAGGCTTAAAAAGAAACAGGCCCGACTTTCGCCGGGCCTGTGCACCACTATATTTTCTCAAACACCATCGCTACCCCTTGGCCGACACCTACGCACATGGCCGCTAGGCCGTAGCGCACGCCTTCGCGGCGCTGCATCTCGTGCATGAGCGTAGCCACAATGCGCGCCCCGCTCGACCCCAGCGGGTGGCCCATCGCGATGGAACCGCCGTTCACGTTGAGCTTAGTCACGTCTACGCCCAGCTCGCGCACTACCGCCACGCTCTGCGAGGCAAATGCTTCGTTAATCTCAAATAGGTCAATATCTTCCAGCTTGAGGCCAGCGCGGTCCAGTACTTTCCTGATGGCCGGTGCCGGCCCCATGCCCATGATGGCCGGGTCGACGCCCACCACGGCCGACGCCAGCACTTTGGCCATTGGCTTGAGGTTGTAGCGCGCCAGGGCATCTTCGCTCACAAGCAGAGCGGCGGCGGCCCCGTCGTTGATGCCTGCCGAGTTGCCAGCCGTCACGGTGCCGCCTTCGGGCTGGAAGGCGGGCTTGAGGGTCGCCAGCTTTTCGAGGGTCGATATGCGGGGCTGCTCGTCGGTATCAAACAGCGCGGTATCGCCCTTGGGCTGCGGCAGAAACACCGGCACCAGCTCCTTGCGGAAACGACCTTTTTCGGCGGCGCGGTGGTATTTGCGCTGGCTTTCGAAGGCAAAGGCATCCTGGTCTTCGCGGCTCACATTATACTGCGAGGCCACATTTTCGGCGGTGTGCCCCATGGTGTAGGGGAAGTGCATCTTGGCCAGGCGGGTATTCACAAAGCGCCAGCCCAGCGTAGTATCGTGGGCCGTGAAGTCGCGGGCAAAGGCCGTGGCCGACTTCGCCATCACAAATGGTGCGCGGGTCATGCTCTCGGCGCCACCGGCCAGGTACACATCGCCCTCGCCCGACTTAATCGCGTGAAAAGCGTCGATGATGCTCTGCAAGCCACTGGCACACAGGCGATTTACGGTACTGCCGGGCACCGTTACGGGCAGGCCGGCCAGTAGCGCGGCCATGCGGGCCACGTTGCGGTTGTCTTCGCCGCTCTGGTTGGCCGCCCCTATTATCACATCTTCCACAGCGTTTTTGTCCACGCTGGGGTTGCGGCGCAGCAGCTCGCGGAGCACGAGGGCGGCCAAGTCGTCGGGGCGAACGCTGCTGAGCGCGCCGCCGAATTTTCCAATCGGGGTGCGCACGGCATCCACGATATATACATTGGGCATTCTCTAGAGTATCGTTGGGGCGGTGCAAGTCCGCCGGTTGAAGGCTAATTTTGACCTGCCTACGCCAAAGCGCAGCGGGCCATTTTTCACAACCACAAAGATGATACAAAGAATCCAAAGCGTATTTCTATTGCTGCTAGCCTTGTCGATGCTGAGCATGCTAGCGCTGCCGCTCTGGCACAAGGTCGACGGCCTCACGCACCAAGAGCTCACCCTCACAGCATTTAACTTCCAGTCGGTGGGCATGCCCGTGCCAGTTGGCGTAGGTCCCGTTTTCCTAATTGCCGTTGCGGCGCTGGCCTCGGCAGCCGTAGCTGTGTATGAGATATTTCAATTCCGCAACCGCATCCGCCAAGTGCAGATAGGCTCGCTGAATATTCTGCTCATCATGGCCACCTTCGGCCTCCAGTTCTACTTTTCTGGCAAAGGCGAAGCTGCGCTCAACCTCAAGCTCGAAGGCCAGTTCCAACCCGCCTTCTACCTGCCAACGCTGGCCCTGATGCTCAATCTACTCGCCAGCCGCTTCATCCGCCGCGACGAGCAGCTGGTGCGCAGTGCCGACCGCTTGCGGTAGCATTGCCAGTCATTAGCGGCCACTAAAAAGCCCTCGCACCACTCCGTGCGAGGGCTTTTTAGTGGCCGTCATGCTCTATTGCCCAGGCAGTCCCAGCGCCTGCTGCACGGTCTGCACGCTAGCGGGCAGATGAAATACTTCATACACCACCGCGAAATTCTCCGGGTCGCTCACGTGCTCGTAGCCATATTCGGCTAGGTCGATGCGCGACTTGTCTAGGATAAAAGTGCTGAGCAGCTGCGCCAATTCTTCAGCCTGAACACTGTGCTGGGCCAAGGCTTCCTTAGCTATCGTGAGGCGCGCCCCGTCGGAAGGCCGGTTGTGTAGTTGCTGAGTTAGCTTATCCACTTCGTTGGCTGGCAAGGGAGGCAGCGCATTGTTGGTAGTCGTATCGGGCATGGGGGCCTGCTGCTCGTCGGGCGCAGGCTGTGTATCGGGCTGGTAGGTGCCCGGCTGCGTGGCTGGCGCGGGGTAGCGGCCGGCAGTGTTGCCGCCGTATGGGGCAGTGCCATTGTTCGGAGTGGGGTCGGGGTAGCTATTGGGTGGGCCCTGGTAAGTGCCTGGCTGCGTCGGCGTAGGATAATTATCTGGCTGAGCTGGCGCAGGATAGTTGCCTTGCTGGGCTGGCGCAGGATAGTTGCCCGGCTGCATTGGGGTAGGGTAGGTGCCCGCGTAGCCGCCGGCTTGCCCCGGCACGGAGCCATATACCGGGCCGTTTACGGCTACTGCGCCCATGCGCTGTAGCCGCGGGCCATACGGCTGCATTACAAGTATATAGTTGGTTTCTACTCCTGGTTCGAGCCAGACAGTGGTGCGAAAGCGCACGGGCTGCCCATAACCCGTAGCCAAACTAAAATCGGCCCAGTGCCGGCCGGGTGTCAGCTGGCCCAGGCGTACTTGTCGGGCCACAGGGTTAGTCATCACCTGCCCATCGAGCAAGAGGCTGAATGGCTGGCCCTGTGCCGAAGTAAAGTTGACGTAAGCTGACGGGATAGGTGCCACCTGTGCCTGAGTTGCGGTGGACCAGGTGAGTGCCGCAACGGTAGCAAACACTGCGAAGGATTTCATGGGGAATGGCCGAAGTGACTGGCAAGAAGATTTGCCAACGGGTACAGCATATTCCCAAACTCATGCCAATAAAAAAAGCCTCCCGACCGGGAGGCTTTTTTTATAGACGTAGCCTGATTAATTACTTGTCAATGCTCGTCACCTTAAACTCGGTACGGCGGTTGCGCTGGTAATCAGCTTCCGACTTCGGATTAGCTACGATAGGCTGCGTTTCGCCGTAGCCTTTCGCCGTGAGGCGGCTCTTAGCGATGCCCTTGCTCACGAGGTAAGCCACTGCAGACTCGGCGCGTTTCTGCGAGAGCTTGAGGTTATAAGCGTCCTTGCCGCGTTGGTCGGTGTGCGAGCTCAACTCGATGTGAATCTTGGGGTTATCGCGCAAGGTTTGCACCAGCGTATCGAGGCGCACGGCGGCGTCGGCACGGATGTTAAACTTGTTGTAGTCGTAGAAGATATCGCGAACCTCGATAGGCTTCTTGTTTATCTTGTTCAGCGTCAGGGTAACGGGTACCTTGATGTCGTTCTGCAACTGCGTCAGCGAGGCCACGTTGGGGTAGCGGCCTTCGGTGCTCACGGTGCCGCGGGCGGCAAAGTGATTGTCGCGGTCAGCAAACAAGTTATACGTCTGGGCTGAGTCAAGCTTAGACGAGAATTTGCCGCCCGGACCAGTTGTTACGTCCATCTTCCGGCCGGTAGGGCCCGTGATGGTCACCGTTTCGCCTTCCAGCGGAGTGGTCGTGTTGGTGATGTTATCAAACTCGACCACCGTACCATCGACGTAGAATGTAACCACAGGGCGTGGCTTCTTCTTGAACGAGTACAGGTCATCGGAGCCTTTGCCACCCTCACGGTTGGAGGAGAACACGCCCATGCCCGGCCCGGTGAAGAACGGCGCAAAGTCGTCGCCCGCCGAGTTTACATTGGAGCCGAGGTTGGTTACCTGGCCATTCTCGTACTTGAAAATATCGAGCTTGCCGAAGCCAGGGTGTCCGTCCGACGAGAAGTACAGCGTGCCATCGGGCGCTAGGCCGGGGAAATTGTCGTTGCCCACGGTGTTCACCGCCGGCCCGAGGTTTTCGGGCGTCGTGAAGCGGCCGTTGGCATCCAGCGTAGTCTTATACAGGTCGTTGCCGCCCACGCCACCCTGGCGGGCCGAGGCGAAGTACAGCGTCTTGCCATCGGGGGCGAAAGCGGGAGCGAAGTCATCGGTCGCGCTGTCGTTGATGTTAGCTAGCTCAGGCGCCGACCACGCCCCATTGCGGAAGTACGAAATCCACAAGTCCACGCTCTTAGAACCCTTTTTCGAGCCATCGTTTGAGCGGGCAAACACCATCGTGCTGCCATCGGGCGAGTAAGTAGCGCTGGCCTGGTGCTCATTGGCGTTGTTGAACTGGCCTTCGAGCTTGCGAGCCGTGCCACCGGTCATGGCCGTAGGGTCGTCAAACTTCTGCGCGTAGAGCGACAAGAACTTGCCGCCGTTGCCAAGGTAAGTTTTACCCTCACGACCCGATGCAAATACCAGTTCGCCAGTGGTAGGCATCTTAGCTGCCGAGAAGTCCGACTCAGGCGAGTTCACCGCATCGAGCGGCGCTACATCGTAGCCGGGGGCTTTGCTGGCCAGCGCCTTGCTAGCACCAGCGCTCTGCGCCTGGCTGGCGGCCTGGGTGGTCAGCGTGCTGTTGCCTCCGCTCTGGGCGTAGGTATTAAACTGAGAAGCCGCTTCTTCAAACTTGCCATTCGCTTTTAACGACTCGGCGTAGCGGTAGCCGGCATCGGCATTTTTTACGCCACCATCGAGGGCTGCCTTGTAATAAGGCTCGGCTTGGTCGAGGCGGTTGGAAAGGCGAAGTGCTTCGCCGATGCGGAAATTAGCCTGTGGGGCATTTTTGCCTTTGGCAACGTCGGCTTTGTAAAGCTCGATGGCGGGCTCATACTCGCCTTGTGCAAAGCGCTTATCGGCCTTGGTGGCACCGCCCGAAGTGGCACAGCCGCTCAGCAATATAGCTGAGCAGGCTGCCGCCCCAATAAATGAAAGATTCCTCATTGGCAAATACGTAGAAGTGAAAGCCATGCAGCCCGAAAGAGAATAGTAAGGTTTTGACGGGCAATAATACAACAATTTGGGGTTGTATGGCTAACCGGTGAGGTTAATGTTAACCTTGTATTAACCTTAGAAATAAGAAGCAAGCCACGTTTGGCCGGCTGGAGCGGGCCAATTATTGGTTAGTTCGCCCTTGGTGCTCAAGGTATTATTAAAATATGGAGTATCAATTGTAATCTTACCGGCCGCAATAGCAGGGCGTAGTTCGCGCCGAGTCAGTAATAGTAATTGACCATCGGCCAGGAAGGCCATTTGCGACTTTTCGAGCAATTCCACTCCGAGCTGCTCCTCTAGCTCGCGCACAAAACGCACCGAAGAATCGATGGAGCAGCCACTGGCCCCGGCCACTGCTTCATCGAGCCCGATTACCAAAAACTGCCGGTGCAGAAACTGCGCCGAGGCCGCCAACTGCCGGCCGTGGCTGGTCCACTCGTCGGCAAAGGCGGCCAGGCGCGGCAGCAGCGGCATCAGCTCTTCTTCTGAAAGAGGGCGGCTGGCCTGGTAAATCCAAACGCGGGCCTGCGGAGGCAGGTGGTCAAAAGCTACATACATAAATCACGAATTTTAGCGGATTGCGCGAATTTTGTGGACGACCCAGCCTAAACCTCGTGAAGCCTTTGCACAAGAGTTTACGCAGGCTAGGGTCGCACACAAAAGCGCGCCTGCATAAGACAAAAGTCGTCCACAAAATCCGCGCAATCCGCTAAAATCCGCGTACCCCGTGATTCTAGGCGTTGATGCCTTCGGCGCTGGCCACCAGCTCGGCCAGGTCGAATACCTGCACGGCGCTTTCCTGCTCTTTGTTTTTTACGCCATCGCTCATCATGGTCATGCAGAAGGGGCAGCCCACTGCTATGATGCTGCCTTGCAAGCTATGCTGGCTGGGGGCAGTACGCTCCGTTTCGACGCCGCGTAGGTTGTCCAGTGCCGCAGCTTGGCCGCTTAGAGTAGCTAGTGCCTCCTCGGTGCGCTCGATGTTAATATCTTTTTTGCCGGGCTCGGGCTCTTTCCACATCTGGGCACCGCCCGCACCGCAGCAAAGGCCATTGGCGCGGCTGCGCTTCATCTCGACCAGGTCGGCATCAAGAGCGGCCAGCACATCGCGGGGAGCTTCGTAGATATTATTGGCGCGGCCTAGGTAACAGCTGTCGTGAAAAGTAATGCGGCGGCCTTTGAAGCTCTCCCCACCCTTCACCGCTACTTTGCCCTCATTGATAAGCTGTTGCAGATACGTGCTGTGATGAATTACCTCATATTCGCCGCCCAGCGCCGGGTACTCGTTCTTAATGGTATTGAAGCAGTGCGGGCAGGCCGTCACGATTTTCTTAATGCCGTAGCCATTCATCGTCGTGATGTTTTGCATGGCCTGCATCTGAAACAAAAACTCGTTGCCGGCACGCTTGGCAGGGTCGCCGGTGCAGCTTTCTTCCAGGCCCAGCACGGCGTAGTCGGTGCCCACGTGCTCCAAAATGCGGGCAAAGGCGCGAGTTACGCGCTTGTACCGGTCGTCGAAAGCTCCGGCGCAGCCCACCCAAAACAGAATTTCGGGCACGCGGCCTTCGGCGGCGAGGTCGGCCACGGTAGGCACCGTGAGCTGGCGCTTAGTGGGCGCAGTGGGAGAGGAGGTCGGCGTCATAAAAATCTATACTACTTATAAATCAGAATTATACAGTTGCCTTCTCGGCTACATACAGCTCGTCGGCCCAGTTGAGACGGTCGGAAGGCGAGAAGGCCCACGGCGCGCCATTATTCTCGATGTTGGAGAACATAACATTGAGCGAGTTGGGCGCAGCCGATTCTTCCAGCACCAAGAAGCGGCGCATCTCGATAATGCTTTCCAAGGGGTTGATATTCACCGGGCAGCTCTCCACGCAGGCGTTGCAGGTGGTGCAGGCCCACAGCTCCTCAGGCGTTACTTTGCCGCGCAGCAGTGTGGCGTTGGCGAGGTCAGTAATAGGCTCATGCTTAGCTTCTTCCCCATACACATTAGGATGGAAGATGAGCGGCGAGTTGTATTTCTCCTCCACCCGGTCGCGGGTGTCCATGATGATTTTGCGCGGCGAGAGCAGCTTGCCCGTCAGGTTGGCGGGGCACACCGAGGTGCAACGGCCGCACTCGGTGCACGAG
>CAXUKA010000306.1:0-8116 GCA_964251335.1 uncultured Hymenobacter sp. | reverse complement strand
TTCTGCGTCGCATCAACCAGTTTATCGAAGCCCAGGGCTGCGTGCCGGGCGTGCAGCTGGCCCATGCCGGCCGCAAAGCAAGCACCTACGCGCCCTGGAAAGGCAGCGGTGCCCTGGCCGAAGGCGGCTGGGAAACTGTTGCGCCCAGCGCCATCGCGTTTGCCGATAACTATCCGATGCCCGTGGAGCTCGACGCCGTGGGCCTCAAAAAAATAATTGCCGACTTCCGCAGCGCCACCGAGCGCAGCTTGCAAGCGGGCTTTAAGCTGATTGAAATACACGCGGCGCACGGCTACTTGCTACACGAGTTTCTGTCGCCACTCTCGAACCAGCGCACCGATACCTACGGCGGCTCGTTCGAAAACCGCATTCGGCTGATACTGGAAGTGGTGGCTGCTGTGCGCCAAGTGGTGCCCGAAGACTTCCCGGTTGTCGTGCGCATTTCGGCCACCGACTGGACCGAAGGCGGCTGGACGCCCGACGAGTCGGTGCAGCTCAGCACTTGGCTGCGCGACCGGGGCGTGGACATCATCGACTGCTCGACGGGCGGCAACGTGCCGCACGCTAAAATCCCCGTTGGCCCCGGCTACCAAGTTGAGTTTGCTGAGCGCATCAAGCGCGAAGCCGGCATTGCTACCGGCGCGGTGGGTCTCATCACCACGCCCGCCGAAGCCGAGGCAATCGTAGCCAGCGGTCAGGCCGACCTCGTGCTGCTCGCCCGCGAGGAGTTGCGTGACCCGTACTTCCCGCTGCACGCGGCACACGAGCTTGGGGCTGAAGTGGCGTGGCCGCCGCAATACGAGCGGGCCAAGCCCAGAAAATAAATTGGCATTTAGCTAGTCGGCGGGTGTCCAGCGAGGCACGTTGGGGTCGGAGTTTTGGACGCCCGCCGGGTAGGTTAGCAGTTCGATGAGGGTGCCCCAAGGAGTGTGACCGTATACGTACTGATTGCCGGGGCCACCTTCTACTCCTTTTAGGTCGTGGGGCGGGGCCAGTATTTGGCCGCCGGCCGCCTCGAAACGCTGCACGGCCGCCGCCATATCATCGACGTATAGCCCGAAGTGCGTGTAGCCAAAATCGGGGAGCGCGGGCGGGGGCTGTTGCGGCGCGTGGGCCACGGCAAATAACTCGATGGACGGGCCATTGGCTAGGCGCAACAGGCGAATCTGCGTGACCTCGCCATGCGGCGGCAACCCCAGCATGCGCTCGGCGGCCGGGCCAGCCTGGGGCGGGTCGGTGCGGGGGTGCGAATCGTAGATGACCTGGGCGCCAAAAGCCGCCGCCAGAAACTGCGTAGCCGCTTCGATGTCGGGTACGGTCCAGCCGATATGGTCGATGCCTCGGGGCGTATTTTTCATGGGCGGGCGTAGCGAAGGCGGCAGCTTCGGGCTGGGGCACGCTTGTTTACGCCGAAAAAGCCCAACCGTTTCGGCCTTCCTTATCAAAATAGTTTTGGGTTGCCGCTTTAGCTAGCTGGGCTGCTGGCCACCACGCGCACCGTCACGAGCAGCTGTCCGACATGGCGGGTGGTGTGCTCGGCAGCGTGCACCAGCAGGCCGATAACGGTGCTGGGCAGTTGCGCCCGGCCCACGCCGCGCCACTCGGGCAGGGTGGCTTCGGGCGTGTTTTTTAGTTGAGCTAAGGCTGTATTTACTTGTTGACTAAAGGCCTGCACTAGCTCGCCCACCGCACCGACATGCGTGGGTGGCTGGCCTTCGGCGGCCAGGTAGGTTAGTTGGGTTTCGCTCAGGGCTTCGGCGCGGGCGTAGGTGAAGGTGCGGTCGAGCACCCCCGTGAGGTGGCGCAAATGAAAGCCTACCGAGGCCAGGCCCAGCGGGCGCTCGGCCAGCTTTTCGGCTGGGAAATCGGTGAGGTACTCGGCTACTTCTTCGCGGGCTTGTAGCAGGGCGTGGGCTACGGGTTGGAGCAGGGGCGGCACGGCGGGCAGTGGGCCGCGTAGCCACACTTCGGGCAAGGATGGAGCAGACATTAACCAGGGCAATGTAAAACCAGGGTCTACGGTATAGCCGACCTGCTAGAGGCAGGGTCGCGGTATTTTTTGCCTCAAACCAGCGCGCGCTACCCCGTGCATGTGCCGCAATAAGCTGGTCAATGCTTTCGCGAATAGAGCAAAATATTGCCCAATTGTGCCAAATTTCAATATCTGGCGAGTTTCATATTAATAAGTTTGAATATGAAATAAAGCTGCTCTTATTTTTACAGCGCTGATTCTACGGGCAGACGATACATCTATTGCGGAACAGCTTTTTTGACCATTGTTCAGGGCACTGCTTTATGTGGGCAGTATTCGCGCCTGATAACGACCCAGCTTAACCGCACTATCCTCACTTTCTGGCTTTGGCCACTTCTGCTGCGCTGCTTTTTGCGAACGAGGCTTTTGGCTGGCGGGGCGCACTTAGCTGGGCGGCTTATCCACCTCCTACCTCTTCCCATTTGCTATGACTGCAACTCTACTTCGCCGTCTCAACCTGCTACCGTGGCTGGGGCTTTTATTGGTAGCGCTGGGCTTGGCCCAGCCAGCCCAGGCTTCGCACTTGCTGGGCGGGGAAATGACCTACCGCTACCTCGATGCCAATGGTCCAACGGCCGCGCCCTACCGCTACGAAATTACCACCTCGTTGTACGTGACCTGTAGCAGCGCGGCCACAGCCACCTACCTGGACATCGATATCTTTAACAAAGCTACCGGGGCTCATTTAACCCTAACCAGCACCAACATAGGCTCTAGCAACGCCTCTATTTACAGTGGGGCCTTAGAGCTTACCCAGACCTCCATCAGTACCTGCACTACTATTGCGGTGCCGCCGGGCTGCACTATCACGGGCGCTTCGCAGCCCTACCAGCTGCAGAAGTTCGTGGGTATTGTCTGCCTTCCAGCTTCTTCTGCTGGCTACTACGCACTTACCGGCCCTAGTGGTGCACGCAACGCTGGCATCAATAACCTGGCGAATGGTAGCAGTAGCAGCTACTCCCTGGCCCTTTATTCTACCCTGGCCCCGCCCGTATATACCAACCACTCGCCCGTATTTACCGGCGATGCCGTGGGCCTGATTTGCTCGGGTGACACGACCGTGGTGCTGAACAACGCGGTAGATGCCGATGGCGACCGGCTAGCATACTCTTTCGGCCAGCCTTATACCTATCCGAGCAGTATTACCACCTTCACCCCGCCCCCAGCTTATGTACCCTACACTACTACGGGCGGCTACTCGGTCGCTACGCCGCTAGGCACTGGAGCTGGCTATTACGCCAAAATCAACGCCAGCACTGGCATTACCAAGTACTTAGGTGGCCCCACAGTGGGTAACCGCTACGGAATTGCGGTAGATGTAACCGAATACCGCACCATCAACGGAGTGGAGGTAGCACTGGGTACCACCCGGCGCGATATCCAGATTTTGGTGGGCTCTTGCCCCGCCACCTCGGCCCCTACCCTTCCGGCCACGGCCTCTTTGCCCCGCGCTTTCACGATAGAAGCCGGGAGCACCCTGAGTATTCCGCTAACAGGCTCTCAGCCAGCCGGCCATCCGCTTACGCTGACCGCAACTAGCGTCTTACTTGATGGGGCGGGGGGGTACAACGCCACCTTTGGCGGCAACACCGGCACCCCCACCTACACAGGCAGCCCGGTAGGAGCCTATACCGTAATGGGCACCACGGGCGGCTCTGTAGCGGGTACGTTTGTGTACACCCCGGCTTGCACCGAAGCCCGCGCTACCCCCTATGATGTGACGCTTACCCTCCAGGACTTGGGCTGCGCTGGCAAAATAACGGCCGACGTGCTCCGCATCACGGTAATAAAGCCGACGGGGCCGACTGCCCTTGCAGGCAACCTGGCAGTGTGCGGCCTGAACACAACGCAAACCTATACGGCCAGCGGGGGCACCGCACCGGGCCAAATCTGGACTGTGACGGGTGGCACCATAGTGGGCAGCGCCACGGCTAATCCCGTAACCGTGCAGTGGCCCACGGCTGGGCCGGGCACCATTAAAGTGCAGGGCGTCAGCCAATATGGCTGCCTGCTGGAATCGGTGACCCAGAGTGTGACCGTGAGCCCTGCCCCGACGCTGACCATTACGGGTGGTAGCCAGCCCATTTGCCAAGGCAGCAGCGTGACTCTGACAGTGACTGGCGGCGTAGCACCCTACACCGTGACGGGCGGCACAGCGCCGGTGAGCGGGGCGGGACCGTTTGTGCTCACCCCGACCCAAACGACGACTTATACTATTGCTGGCTCGACAACGGGTGGCGTTTGCCCCGCCACCGGCCAGGTAACTGTTACGGTGCAGCCTCCACCTACAGCTAATGCTGGAGCGGCTGTCACCATTTGCCCAAGTGGTACGGGCCAGCTCGGGGTAGCACCGGTGGCCGGCAATACCTATAGCTGGAGCCCGACTACCGGCCTCAGCAATCCGACTATCGCTAACCCTACGGTGACGCTGCCCAATACGACGGGCACACCCATCACCCAGACCTATACGCTGACGGTGACTGGGGCAGCCAACTGCCAGGCTACCAGCTCGGTGTTGGTGACGGTAGGGCCGCCGCCCACAGCCGTAACAGGTACGGCCACGACTATTTGCTCGGGCAGTACGGGGCAGCTGGGGGCCGCGCCGGTGGCAGGCTTCACCTACAGCTGGAGCCCGACCGTTGGCCTTAGTAATGCTGGCATTGCCAACCCCACGGTAACGCTTACGAACACCACGAGCACAGCCATTACTCAGACTTATACCCTGACGGTGACTGGTTCAGGCAATTGCCAAAGCACGGGCACTGTGACCGTAACCGTGAACCCCGCGCCGACGGCGGTGGCCGGTGCGCCGGTGACATTCTGCTCGGGTGGCACGGGCCAGTTGGGTGCAGCGGCCGTAACAGGCCTTACTTATAGCTGGTCGCCCGCTACGGGCCTGAGCAGCACCACGGCCGCCAACCCGACCGTGACGCTGACTAATACCACCAGCGCTGCCATTACCCAGACTTATACCCTGACCGTAACGAATGCGGCTGGCTGCGTGGGCACTGCCACCGTAGGCGTGACCGTTGCGCCTTTGCCGGTGGCGAATGCGGGCGCGGCCGTGGCCATTTGCTCGGGTGGCTCGGGCCAGCTGGGAGCTGCGCCAGTAGCTGGCAATACATATAGCTGGAGCCCGGCTACCGGCCTCAGCAGCGCCACCGTGGCTAACCCTACCGTCACGCTCACCAGTACCACCAGCGCCACCCAGGCCTATACCCTGACGGTAACCAGCGCGGCCGGCTGCGTAAGCACTGGCACCGTGGCCGTAACCGTCACGCCGGTACCCGTGGCCGCGCCGGGTGCCGCCACGGTTATTTGCTCGGGTGGTACGGGGCAGCTG
The DNA here is from genome assembly GCA_964251335.1 of uncultured Hymenobacter sp. Taxonomy (GTDB): domain Bacteria; phylum Bacteroidota; class Bacteroidia; order Cytophagales; family Hymenobacteraceae; genus Hymenobacter. The sequence goes on along the minus strand of CAXUKA010000306.1, from coordinate 2,741 downwards.
GGGGCCACGCCGGTGGCGGGCTTTACCTATAGCTGGAGCCCAGCTACCGGGCTCAGCAATCCAGCTATCGCTAACCCTACGGTGACGCTGACCAATACCACTGGCGCACCCATTACGCGCACTTACACCTTGACCATGAGTGGCTCGGGTAGCTGCACGGCTACGGGCACCGTAACTGTAACGGTGAACCCGCTGCCCGTAGCCAATGCAGGCGCGGCCGTAGCTATTTGCTCGGGCGGCTCGGCGCAGCTGGGAGCGGCCTCCGTGGCCGGCCTCACCTATAGCTGGTCGCCCGCTACGGGCTTGAGCAACGCCACGGTAGCTAACCCCACCGTGACGCTGACTAACACCACCAGCGCGCCCACTACGCAGACTTATACCCTGACCGTGACCAGCGCCAGTGGCTGCACGGCGACCAATACAGTAGTAGTTACCGTTAACCCGCCGCTAGTAGCCAATGCGGGAGCCGCAACCACCATCTGCTCGGGCAGTACGGGGCAACTGGGGGTGGTTCCGGCAGCTGGCTTTACGTATAGCTGGAGCCCGGCTACCGGCCTCAGCAGTACTACGGCGGCCAACCCCACTGTGACGCTGACTAGCACCACCAGCGCGCCCACTACGCAGACCTACACCCTGACTGCGACCAACACGGCCACTGGCTGCTCGGGCATAGCCACGGTAGTCGTGACCGTGAACCCACTGCCCGTAGCTACGCCTGGCGCGGCGGTGGCTATCTGCTCGGGTGGCACGGGGCAGCTGGGCGCGGCCTCCGTGGCCGGCCTCACCTATAGCTGGTCGCCCGCTACGGGCTTGAGCAGTACTACGGCGGCCAACCCCACCGTGACACTGACCAACACCACTAACGCTACTATTACTCAGACCTATACACTGACCGTAACCAACACTAACGGCTGTGTAAACACTGGCACCGTAGTCGTGACCGTGAACCCGCTGCCAGTGGCTGCGCCCGGCGCGGCCACGGCTATTTGCACCGGTGGAACCGGCCAATTGGGCGCGGTTTCGGTAGCGGGCAACAGCTATAGCTGGTCGCCCGCTACGGGCCTGAGCAGCACCACGGCCGCCAACCCGACCGTGACGCTGACTAATACCACCAACGCCGCCACCACTCAAACCTATACGCTGACCGTGACCAATGCCACGGGCTGCGTGAGCACCGGCACCGTAGTCGTGACCGTGAACCCGCTGCCGGTGGCAGTACCAGGGGCAGCCGTTACTATTTGCTCGGGCGCTAGCACACAATTGGGTGCCGCCTCGGTGGCCGGCCTGACCTATAGCTGGAGCCCGGCCACAGGCCTGAGCAGCGCTACGGCCGCCAACCCCACCGTGACACTCACCAATATCAGCACAGCCGCTACGACCCAGACCTACACGCTGACCGTGACTAGCGCCGCCGGCTGCATGAGCACGGGCACCGTGGCTGTGACGGTGAATCCGGCTGTACTAGCGGGCACCATCAGCGCCAACCAAACGGTGTGCGCCGGGTCGGTGCCGGCTCCGCTTACAAGCACATTGGCGGCTAGCGGCGGCCCCGGCACCTATGCGTATTACTGGGAGTCGTCGCCCGATAACATTACCTGGACGGGTATTGCCGGCGTTGTCGGCCCGACCTACGCTCCCGGCCCCGTAACGGCCACCACCTACTTCCGGCGGCAAGTTGTGGCCGGCACGTGCGGCACGTTCTCCTCCAACGTGGTGAAAATAGAAACCCAGCCGCTTCTGATACCGGCTGTGGCGCTGCCAGTGCCGCCAGCCCAGTGCGCCGGCTCTACCTTCACGTTTACGCCCACTCCCACCAACGCTGGTGCCGCCCCTACCTACCAGTGGTTTGTGAATAACGTGCAGGTAGCCACCGGCGCTACCTATTCTAGCTCTACGCTGGCCGATGGCGACGTGGTACGGGTGGTGCTCATGCCTACGGCTGGCTTCTGCGCCAGCGGCCCGGCCATTGCCACCGTGCGCATTAGCCTGACGCCGGTGTTGATTTCCTCGGTCAGCGTATCCACCTCCACGGTGCTGCCCGTTTGCGTAGGGGCGCCCGTCACGTTTGGGCTCGACCGAGTTAGTAACGTGGGCACCAATGTGCAGTACCAGTGGCAGGTAGATGGGGTGAACGTTAGCGGTGCTACCAACCCCATCTTCACGACCACCACGCTGCGCGATGGGCAAGCCGTGACGCTGGTAATCCGCTCGACCAACGCCTGCGGCCAGCCCGCCACGGCTACTTCTAATGCGGTGCGTGTCACCATCAACCCGCCCGTACACGTGAGCGCCGGGCCGGATAAAACCATTACGGAAGGCGAAACGGTGGTACTCGAAGGCACAGCCGATGGCACCTACCCCGTGACCTGGACACCTACGCAGACCCTGACGTTTGTGAGTGGCAACCAGCTGCGCCCAGTGGCCGCGCCGTTGTATACGACTACTTACACTCTCTCGGCTGGTGCCGGCTACTGCGCCGACCGCAGTACCGTCACCGTGACCGTGCTGCCGCGCGTGCGCATCCCCAACGCCTTCAGTCCCAACGGTGATAACGACGATGACACTTGGCAAATCGATAACATCGCGTCCTATCAAAACAACCACGTCATCATATTCAACCGCTGGGGTATCAAGGTTTTCGACACCGCCAACTACAGCCGCAACAATGAGTGGAATGGCACCATCAATGGCCAGGTCGTGCCGTTCGGCACGTACTACTACATCATCACGCTAGGCAATGG
>CAXUKA010000305.1:0-8122 GCA_964251335.1 uncultured Hymenobacter sp. | reverse complement strand
CTTGTGTACTTGGCATGAAGATGCCAAAACCGTTCTAGCGCCAGCCCTAAAGCAACTGTGGTACAGCGGTGAAGTTATAGAAGCAGTTCTTTCAGCATGGGGCGACCTTACTCTTCAATTCGCCAACGGCAGTAGTCTGCAAATTTGGAATGACGCTCCATTCACGGGTGGAGAATGCTGGTCGATAAGCTACCAAGGGCGTGGCTACTATGCGGTGGAGGCACGTAACCAGTTTATTTATGAAGTAAACGAATAATGTGTAGCTCAGCTACCGCAGCTTCCGCAAATCCACCCGCAGCCCCGGCAGCACGTCCTCGCCCGATAGCTCGCAGTCGAAGCCTTCCACAGTTTTGTAGCCTTCTTGCCCGGCGCGGAAAAGGTATGCCTTTTCGTCATTGCACAAGGGCAGCTAGCCCAGGCCACACCGTTCTGGCGGTACTCTTTCATTTTGGCCAGCAGCACTCTTAGGAAGTCGGTTTTGGAGCGCAGCTCTACTACAAACGCTGGGCATAGGGCTGCGAACTTTTCCTGCTGTTCTGGGGTGAGCGCTGTCTACTGTGTTGCTGATACTCAAGAGACATCGGGGAGGGTGAGGTAGCAAGCTACAAAGGGGTAACTGGCTTCACACCCGCACCCCGCCGCCTAATGCCAGCCGCCAGATTATCAGTCCCAACCCCGCTAGCACCAGCAGACCCCAGGCCACCCGGGTAGGGCTGGGCGTCCATTTCTTTTGGCTGAACGATTCTTGCAGGCAGCCCAGCGCCAGCGGCACCAATAGCAGGGCCATTGTGGCATAGTGCAAGCCTTCGTTGATGCTTAGACTAGGTAGCTTGCTGACTGCCAAGAGTAGCGAGCCTACCAGCCAAGGCCCTACAATGGTAGCGCGCACCAGTTGCGGCCGCCGCTCAAATTGCAGCACCGTGTGCGAATCCTGCGACAATATGAATGGCGTGGCCGCCAGAAATCCCAGCACCACCTGTGCGGCCGCTAGCAGCAGCCCCAGCAACATACTAGGCCAGGTGCCGCCCCCGCCCAGCAGCCAGTTGGGCACGTACCACGAACCCGACTGCGTGACGGTATCAGCCAGCAGCCCGCCAAACACGGTGTTCAGCGCATGCAATACCACCCAGAGCAGCAGCAGCTTAGCCAGCCCACGGCGATGACGCTGCCGCTTCCAGAAAATGACGAACGCCAGCACTCCCAGCGCTAATGCCAGCGTGGGGCCGGCGCTGTATACTTCCAGCACCATGTTGCGCCCCCAGCCGTTGTCGCCCAGCTCGAAGTGTAAGCCGCTCAGATTCCAGGTGCCGGGCACGCCCAGTCGCCGGGACACAAAAGCGGTACCCGCCTGGTAAGCGAAGGTTACCAGCTGGTAGGCTATCAGGTAACAGGCCGTGGCATTGAGAAATACCAAGCGAAACTTGGCTTTCGCAGAAACGAGCAACGACTCAGAGCTATCGGCAGAAACAGGTTGCAAGGTAAAGGTGTTGGTAAACGAGCTGATGGGCTCAAACATACGTCGGGTCGGTGCTTGCTTGGGCAGTAGAACTAGCGCAAACACACGATAACGCGGCGGTTGCCCACGCGGCGCAGATAGTCAGCTACTTCAGCTAGCCGGGTGGGAGCCAGGGCGGGGCAGCCCCAGCTTTGAATGGGATGCTTGCCAGTAGCGGCGGGTGCAGTGGGCACGTACTTCCAGCTATGGAGCACCACGGCGCGGGCCGCCAGCTTAGAAGTGCTAGTACTCAGGCCGTGCAGGCGATAGGCCTGGCCAAATTGCCCCGAATAGCGCTGGTCGTAGCTGGTCCAGGCCAAACCCCGCGAGCTGCATTTAGAGTCTACCACGTTGGAATACCGCACGCGGCCCCGCTGGTCGGTGCGGCCGTTGAGGCAAGGAGCGGCCACCAGGGCGCGGCCCGTGCGCAGGTCGAGTAGGAAGAAACGGTTTTCGGTATCGGGGCGCGTGAGGTCGACGAAGATGCCAAGCTGGCTGCAATAGCGTTCGGGCTGCGGCTGCCGGGCGCGATTGCGGCGCAGTTCGGCAGTGTAGCGGGCCAGTGGGGCCGCAGGACCACTAGCATCGGGCTGCGACTGGCAGCCAGCCAGGACAGCGGCTACTAGCACGCCCCAGGCGAGCAGAAATGAGAGGCGCAACCAGGAAGCCATGAATAAAGAAACTAAACGAGCAAAACGGAGCGAGTTGAGCAGCACCTGTGCCACTAAAGCTGCCCGCGGAACGGGTACCAAGGCCCAACGTGTTACATAACAGGCCCGGCACCAAACATACGCCCAGCTACTAATTAGCCGTATCTTCGTGCGGCTATAAAACTGCTCCCGAATTGAAGAATATTCGTAATTTCTGCATAATTGCCCACATCGACCACGGCAAAAGCACCCTGGCCGACCGGCTCCTCGAATTCACGAGCACCGTGGCCAAGCGCGACATGCAAGCCCAGCTGCTCGACAACATGGACCTGGAGCGCGAGCGCGGCATCACCATCAAGAGCCACGCCATCCAGATGCAGTTTCCCTACAAAGGGGAAGTCTACACACTCAACCTGATTGATACTCCCGGCCACGTCGATTTTAGCTACGAAGTAAGCCGCAGCATCGCCGCCTGCGAAGGCGCGTTGCTGATTGTGGACGCTTCACAAGGAATTGAGGCCCAAACCATTTCTAATCTGTACCTCGCCATCGGGGCCGACCTGGAAATCATTCCGGTATTGAATAAAATCGACCTCCCGCACGCCATGCCGGAAGAGGTAACCGATGAAATTGTGGACCTCATCGGCTGCAAGCCTGAAGATATTATCCACGCCTCGGGCAAGGCCGGCATCGGCATCGAAGCCATCCTGAACGCCATCTGCGACCGCATTCCCGCGCCCGTCGGCGACCCGGAAGCACCTTTGCAAGCGCTGATTTTCGACTCGGTATTCAACTCGTACCGGGGCATCGAAGTACTGTTCCGCATCAAAAACGGCACCATGCGCAAAGGCGACAAGGTGAAGTTTATGGCCACGGGCAAGGAGTACGGGGCCGACGAAATCGGCATCCTGGGCCTCAACCAGGAGCCGCGCCAAGTGATGAGTGCTGGCAACGTAGGCTACCTCATCTCGGGAATCAAAGAAGCTCGTGAGGTGAAAGTGGGCGACACCATCACACACGTGCACAACCCCACTGCCGAGGCCATCCAGGGCTTTGCTGATGTGAAGCCAATGGTATTTGCCGGTATCTATCCGGTCGATACCACCGAGTACGAAGAGCTGCGTAGCAGCATGGAAAAGCTCCAGCTCAACGATGCCTCGCTGGTGTGGGAGCCCGAAACGTCGGTGGCGCTGGGCTTCGGCTTCCGTTGCGGCTTCCTGGGCATGCTACACATGGAAATCGTGCAGGAGCGCCTGGAGCGTGAGTTCAACATGACCGTGATTACCACGGTGCCAAGTGTGCAGTTTCATGCCTTGGGTACTAAGGACCAAGAGCTTGTCATCAACGCGCCGAGCGAAATGCCGGAGCCGAATTTGATTAAGCTCATCGAAGAGCCGTACATCAAGGCGCAGATTATCACTGCTTCAGACTACGTGGGGCCGATTATCACGCTCTGCATGGAGAAGCGAGGCATCATCAAAGGCCAGTCGTATCTCACTTCGGAGCGGGTCGAAATGAACTTCGAATTGCCGCTGTCCGAAATCGTGTTCGACTTCTTCGACAAGCTCAAAACCATCAGCCGGGGCTACGCTTCGCTTGATTATGAGCTGATTGGCTACCGCGAATCGGACATGGTGAAGCTCGACGTGATGCTGAACGGCGAGAAGGTCGATGCGCTCTCGGCCATCGTGCACCGCTCCAAGAGCTACGAGTGGGGCAAGCGCCTCTGCGAAAAGCTGCGCGAGCTGCTGCCCCGCCAGATGTTCGATATCGCCATTCAGGCCAGCATCGGGCAGAAAATCATCGCCCGCGAAACGGTGAAGGCCCTGCGCAAAAACGTAATTGCCAAGTGCTACGGCGGCGACATTTCGCGTAAGCGTAAGCTGCTCGAAAAGCAGAAAGAAGGTAAGAAACGGATGCGTTCGGTGGGCTCGGTGGAGATTCCGCAAGAAGCATTTCTGGCGGTGCTTAAAATTGACTGATGATAAAAAGCGCGGCTCCGAAAGGGGCCGCGCTTTTTTGCTTTAAAAATCAGTGGATGCAAGACTTCTTCGACTACTTGGAGTATAGTATTTCAAAGGCTTTGGCCAACTCAACTGATGCCGACAAGCGATATTGTTGGTGTGATGGTATTATGCTGCCGGAGATTGGCGACGACTACGTGCTACAACAAAGCGGCAGTGCTGCTAAAGGCAACAAGCAGGCTTGGATAGCCGCCCGCGCCTGGATTGACGAAGGTAAAAGGGGGAAGCAGGCGCGGCAGATTTACGAAATGAAGGTTGTTTTAGGCAAACAGGCGCTGGCCGCTTACCAGGCCGGTAAAGACCTGCAAGCATGTGTGCCACCCGAAGACAAGGATGATTGGATAGGGCTAGATACGCACAATGGCTTTATTACGGTCGTTCTGCTATGATTTGCTGACTAGTACTTACTATTTATTAAATGATTTTGCCCAACGCAACGTGGTTTCCTCGATTATTACTATTATTCTTACTGACAGTTGCTTATAGTCAGGCCAAGGCGGCTCCAGGTTCGCCAAAGTCTCCTACGCAAACCAAAGCCCGCCAGGCCCAGCCCGTGTTGCCCGACTCGCTGGCCCAGCGCATTGAGCGAGCATACTTCGTGCTCAGCCGCATCAACGGTACGGCTCGCCGCAGCACCAATACCGAAGACCTGAGCGACGACCTGCCCGCGGTAGAAGCTAACCTCGAAACCATCCGTCAGAACCTCGACCAATACGGTAACGTGGTGGACGTGAAGCAGCTCCAGATGTACCGTCTGCTGCTGGCCGACATGCAGGCTAAGCTGGGCGAGTGGCGCACCGCGCTGGCAATAGGTGGCAAGCAGCTCATTGCCATGCAGGCGCGCCTCGATACGCTGAGCACCCAACTGCCCCCGGCGGCCGAGCGCCCGTCCGCCACCACGGCCGTGGGCCGCGCCTTAGCGAGCCTCCAAAGCAAGGAAGACCGCGCCACTCAGCTGCTGCGCCGCAGCCGCCAAACGGTGACGGGCCTGCAAACGCGAGTATCAGACGGCTATATCCAAACGCTTGAGCTGCAAGACCTGGTGCGCGAGCAGATGGGTCACTTCAACCGCCGCAACAGCCAGGCCGAGCTGCCGCCGCTGTGGCGGCCCGGCAGCATCCAGGCCGACGACCAGACCAGCGCTTTGGTGCGGCAGTCGTATGCGGCGCAGCGCTCCTTGGTGAGCTATTATTTTGCCGAAAACTGGGATTACTGGGTATGGATGGCGCTGCTGGCGTTGGTGTTCTTCGGTTGGGTATTTCGCAATTTCCGCGCCCTGCGCCTGGCCGCTGCCAAAGGCCCGGCCGTGCCCGCACCGTTAGAGCTGCCCGAGCATCGGCTACACTATCTGCGGCCGGTGCCGGTGGCGGCGGCGCTACTGGTGGTGTTCAGTTTGGCCCCGTTTTTCGATTTACAAGCGCCCGCGGCTTACACCGATTTGCTGCAATTGCTGCTGCTGATTACGCTCACGGTGCTGGGCTGGCGCAGCTGGCCGAGGGCGTTGTTTTGGTATTGGGTGGGCATTGTAGTGGCATTTTTCGTACTCACATTTGCGTATGGCGTGCGGGCTCCGGGCCTGGGCGTGCGCTGGGTATCGCTGCTGCTCAACGTGGCGGCGGCCGGGCTGGGCTGGCGCTTTTGGCGCTACCTGCGGGCGCATAAGCTGCTGGCGGGCTTCGTGCGGCCAGTAGCGCTGCTGTTTGTAGGCCTGCACGTGCTGGCCGCGCTAGCCAACGCCTACGGGCGCGGGAGCTTGGCTAAGATGTTCACTACCACAGCCATTTTTGGGCTTACGCAAGTCGTTGCGCTGTCGGCCTTCGTGCGGATAGTCACCGAGGCGTTTTACCTCCAGGTACAGCGCAGCCGGCAGGTGGGCGGCATGAGTGGCCGGTTTAGCTTTGGCAAGATTGAGAGCGGCCTGCGCAAAGGGCTCACGGCCATTGTGGGCGTGCTGTGGCTCATGCTTTTCACTACCAATCTCAACCTCTACAATCTTTTCTACCGTGTTATCGAGCACACGCTCACGGCTCCACACCAGTTGGGTAGTACTACGTTCACACTGGGTAATATTCTGCTGTTTATCGCTATCATTTTCGTAACCATTCAGTTGCAGAAGTACGTAGGGTATTTCTTCGGCGAGGCCGACGACGATTTCAACGCCGAAACTGACCGCAAGGGCTCCTGGATGGTGGCCATCCGGCTGGGCATTCTGGCGGTGGGGCTGCTACTGGCCACGCTGGCCTCGGGGCTGCCGGTCGATAAAATCGCCATCGTGCTGGGCGCGTTGGGCGTGGGCATCGGCCTAGGCTTGCAGAATATTATCAACAACCTGGTGTCGGGCGTGATTCTCATTTTTGAGCGACCGTTTCAGGTCGGCGATTACATCGAGGTCAACGGTAAAACCGGCCGCGTGAAAGACATTGGCATCCGCGCCAGCAAGCTAATCTCGCAGGCCGGCTCCGAAATTATTCTGCCCAACGGTGACTTGCTCTCGGGCCACGTCATCAACTGGACGCTGAGCAACAACCACATCCGCACCGAGCTGGGCCTTAGCCTCGGCCCCAATGCCGACCTCGACCAGGCCCGCCAGCTCATCACCGAGGAAATCCTGAACCACCCCAATACCCTGCACAAAGTCGCCCCCGAAATCCTGCTTAACAGCGTTACGGTGGCGGGCTACGACCTGAAGGTGCTGTTTTGGATAAACAACATTCGCCAGGAGCAGGCGCTGAAAAGCGAGCTGCTGGCCAGTATCTATCAGCACCTTACCGAGGCGGGCATTGTGATGCGGTAGGTAAGGCTCTTACTGCAAAAAGCCCCGGCTGAAAACCACTGTTTTCAGCCGGGGCTTTTTGCTTGCTGTAAGCTGGGCTAAGGTGCCAGCCAACTCCCCAGCGGCCCCGGCAAATTGCGCAGTACCGCGAAGGCAATCGTAAGCGCCGCCACCAGCCACGCCAGCCAGGGGCGATATAGTAAGGCCGCGCGGCGCGGCACTCCCGTCAGGCTGGCCCAAAGGCCATCGGCCGCGCCCAGCGCTAACAAGGGCAGGCTAATTACTGCCAGCAGGTTAAGCCCAGCGGCTTGCTGCACGTGACCATGAAGCAGGGCGTAAGTAGCGCGTTGCGAGCCGCAGCCGGGGCAATAAAGCCCTGTAAAAAGATTGAGTGGACAGCGTGGAAAGGGGTAGCGAGCAGGGTCGAATAGAAAGTAAACGATTACTAGCAAGAACCCCAATCCTAGCACAGCCACTAGGCGGGTTGGCCGCAGAATAAACACGTTTGCTTAGTGACGGCCTGCCATACCCGCCATCATGCCACTGCCGATACCCAGGAACATGAGTATCATGTAGAGTACGCCAAAACCAATGCCGACAAAGAACCCAATTTTAGTCCACTTGCCAGCGGCAGCCGAAGACACCTGCGCTCCGGCATAGTCGCCAGCGGCGTATTTAGTGTTTACGGCGGCAGCATTGATAATACCCACGATACCGAAGGGCAGGCAACAAAACAGCGTAACCAAGATGGATTCGACCAGCCAATTTTTGGGAGGAGGTCCGCCGGGGTTCATGCCGCCAAAACCGGAATTAGGAGTGGGGGTGTAGGATTGTTCCATGAAAGAAAAGAGGTAGGAAATAAAGAAGCAGTAAGATTACACTAGTGCCGTCTTTCTGCCAAACCAGACGAAATATCTGCCGTTGTTTGTTTATTGTTAATCAATGCGTTGTGGTTGAATATATATTTATTATTAGCTTACTAGTAATAACGAACCGCTTGTCCGGTTGGGCACTAGTAAGGTTCTATTCATCCTTACCAGCTATTTTTTTGGTGCTACCAGCGAGGAGGCGGCCGTAATTTTGAGGCGGGGCTTACTTCCAACTTGGTTGAAGCGCTGGTATAAAAGCTGAGTGAAGCGGCTGCTCCTCCAAGCTGCCACGCCTCGGCCTACCATTCTCG
>CAXUKA010000304.1:0-8127 GCA_964251335.1 uncultured Hymenobacter sp. | reverse complement strand
GCCTGGGCCAGGTGGATGAACGTGGCTTCTTCAGCGGCGGCGGCGGTTTGGCCGGGGCGGGTTTCGAGGCTGCGGTGGAGGGTGGTGAGGTGCGTTTGAGCGTCGCTGAGCAGGGTGAGCGGGTCGCGGGTGTTGTCGTAGCCGTAGGCGGCCATTTCGGTGCCTGCGTGGATGATGACGCGGCGGGCGTGCTGCTCCTGGAGCAGGCGGCAATGCGTTTCGAGGTGGGCGGCGGAATTAATTTTATTGGTCAGGCCGGCCACAAAGGCGGGGCCACCGACGCGCTGCAGGGTGCCGCGGTGGCGTAACTGCGCTACAATGGTGAGTAGGTCGGCGTGCTGGCCAGCTTGTACTAAGTCGCGGATAGCCAAGTACACCTGCTGGTGCGCCGGGAGGTAGAACACCTGCTCGTCGGGCAGGATGGTGAGCACGGTACGCTGGGCATCGGCTTCGAGCAATGCAGCCCCGAGCACAGCGGCTTCCAGGTCGAGGGCCTGCGGGGGGAGCTGGTCGTGGGCTGGGGTTGAGCGGGTGGGGCGTGGGGTCATGGGGGCAGGATGAGTTAGCTCCAGCGGGTGGGGTCGGTGGGTTTAGGAGCGGTACGGGCGCGAGTTGGGGCGGGCGACTGGCCGCCGGCCGCGGCGACCTGGAATTGAGCGCGGCGGCGCATCCAGCTGCGAAAGGCGGCTTGCCAGTCGGCCATCGGCGTTTTGCCGGCCACGCGCCAGCCATTGCTCTGGAAGTGGTCGAAGAAGGCGGCGGCCTCGGTTTGGGCCTCGGCGCTGGCGGGGTGCTGCTCGGCGGCGTAGGCCTGCACCTCGGCGAGCGGCGGCACGCCCTTTTTCTGCCGGTCGTCAGCCGACTTTTTAATTGACTTCTTGGAAGTGGGCGCGGGCGGAGCGGCGTGAGCCGCCTCACTCTCTTCTTTTGAAGATGTAATTGAAGATGAAAATGAAGGGGTTGGAAGTTGCTTATCCTTGGTGGTTGGCGGTTGGTTGGAAGTTTGATTAAGCAAAGCGGGATTTCCGCCCTTTTTGCCGGCTTCGGTACGCACCTGGCGCAGCTTTTCATCCTTGACCATGCGGCGGCAGAAGAGCGCGCCGTCGGCCTCGCGGCGGCTGGCGACGCCGTAGGTTAGCAGGGTGGTTAGGATTTGGTTAGCAGTTTGGTTATCCAAACCGAGGCGGCGAGCGATGACCGAATCGGGCATGGGCTGGCTGTTGACGAGCAGCACGCCGCGCTCGTCGCTGTCGTGCATCATGAGCAGCAGTTCAAACCAGGCCCCGCGCTGCATCAGGTCCAGCGCCTGTACGCCCTGGTCTTTGTGCCAGTCGCCGGGATAGAACTGAATGGCGGGCAACTTCATTAGTGAGCAGCGTTAAGTAGCTGGGGGCCGGCCGCGAGCTGCGGCGCGAACAAGTCGAGCTGGCGGTAGTCGGTACACTTACCGCGTAGAGCGGCTTCGACCTCGGCCAGGGCCGTGGCTAGGGTGGCTTCGAGCAGGCCCGCGTAGGTGTAGCTGCTTTGCTCCTCATCAAAGGATTGGTAGGGCGTAGTCAGATTCAGCACGCGGCCACCGGCTAGGTTGCGCTGGCCGATGAGGGTGACACCGCCTTGGTTCTTGCTCATCGAGAAGCCGGTGACGATGAATGACTCGAATTTGGCGGGTAGCTCCTCGTCGTCGCTGGGCCAGTAGTCGGGCGTTTCGGCCAGCTGCTCGGTGAGCAGGCAGAGGTGGGGCACCAGGCGGCTGAGGGTGTGGGGCAGGTCGGGATGCACCTGCTCGGCGCACGTAAGGGAGAAGCTGCGCGGGGGCGCTTCCTCGCTGCGCTGCTCGGTGAACTCGCAGGTGAGGTGCTGGTCTTTGAGCTTAGCCTTCTGGATGGTGAGGACCGAATGGACCTCGGGGTTGTCGGGGCCGACAATGGGCAGTAGCTGCGACATAACGGGGTGGGCTGGGGCCGGGCACGGGCAGCGCGAAGCGGGCTAACAAGGGCCGGCGGGTGAAAAGAAAAAGCGACTAGGCAGCGGTGGCCAGCGGCGCGGGCACGGCGGCCCCGGCCATAGGCTGGCGGTTGTAGCGCGTGAGGTAGCGGGCTAGCTCCGACTGTCGAAAGCCCCACTCCTTCTCGTTGATGCGCACCCCGAATAGGCGGCCCTGGCGGCGGGCTTTGCGCAGGCCTTCGGGAGTGACTTGCAGGTAGGCGGCGGCCTCGCGCACCTTCAGGATGCGGTCAGGCGCGGGCGGCGGGGTAGCGGGGCGGGAGGCTTTCAGGGCCTGCACATCGGCCAGCAGCTGCTGCCACTCTTGTTCGGAAACCAGGATGGCGTGCTGCATAGCTAGACGGCGGCGGCTTTGGTGGCGCGGGCCTCGAGGGCGGCGATACGCTTGCGCTCAGTTTCTACCACGCTGATGAAGGCTTCGGCCACGTCGGTATTGTGGTAGCGGCCGCTGAGCACGTTGTAGACCTGCTGCTTGGAGAAGGTTCTGCCCTGTGAGGTTAGCAGCTCGACCGTGCGGCGGGCGTAGTCATTGCGCTTGGGGAGGGTAGCCCGCAAGTCGGAAATAATCTTTGCCAAGTGTTCCATTTTGTTTGCTGAGTAGTATCTTTGTTTAGACTTATGCCGTACAAACCTGGCGATTAAAGTCGAAATAAGCAAAAAAAGTTTACACGCTAACAGCAAAAATAGTGGAACAAAAAACACTCGTTGGCGACCGGATAAGCTCTTTAATGCAGCACTACGGCCTGTCAGCTTACCAGTTAGCTAAGAACCTGGGGTACGAGGGTCCACAAAAGTTGTATAAACTGGTTCAGAATAAATCGAAACCAGGTTACGAAACTTTAATGGACATTCTGGACAAGTATCCTGAGCTGCGGGCCGAGTGGCTGATGCGCGGCCAGGAGCCTATGCTCCTGAGTGACGAGGCCCCTACCCCCGCGCCCAAGCCCCGCGAAGAGTACAATGGCATGCCCTATGCCGTGACGGTGGACGAGAACGGCGACGAGCGGATTAGCATCGTGTCGACCAAGGCCCAGGCCGGCTATCTGCTGGCCCGCGACGTGGACGCGACGATGCAGGACCTGGAAACGATTAGCGTGCCGGGCTACCGGGGCAAGACGGTGCGCGGCTTCGAGGTGGCCGGCGACAGCATGCAGCCCACCATCAGCCAGGGCGACTTGGTGATTGCCACCTTCACCGAGCGGCTGGATTTGATTCAGCCCAAACACGTGTACGTGGTGGTGACCGAGGACCGGATTATGGTCAAGCGCCTGCGCGGGCCGGTGAAGCGCAACGAGCCCATCGAGCTACTGTCGGATAACCGCTACTATGACCCGTTTATCCTGCCCCAAAAAGACCTGAAGGAGCTATGGCTGGTGAATGCGCTACTGACCGGCAGCATCCCGGCCAACACCAATGAGACGTTCGACCGCATGCTGGTGCTGCTGGAAATGCTGGCGCACGATTCACAGCAACTGCGCAATATTCTACTCGACGTAGCCGCCCGCTACGACGTGAAATTGGTGGGTGAGTCAAGCTAATCGAGCTGCTGCTACCAATGCCGCTACCAAAACCAAATCAACCACTTTTAAAAAGGACGTGATTGGGTAGTAAATGAGAGAGTTAGGGCCGCAAGTCTGATAGCTCCAAGTACCCCGGCTCTGGGTACGATGTAGGCTAAAAATAGCCTAAATGAACAAAAACCCCCTTTTCAGCATCGCTGAGAAGGGGGTTTTTCCGATTTAGGCCTACCGCTACTGACCATTTACTGACCAAGGAAAATTTCACTGACCAACCTGCATGGGTTACTCTGCGAACGTGGTGCTGCGCCGGCCAGCGCGGAAGGACGGAACCTGCCAGGTGCGCCTGCTCGTGGTACTCGATGGGCGGGCGGTGCCCATCGGCCTGAAAGTGAACTGGCCCCCCTGCCCTCTTCGATGAGGATGCCGGGCGCTGCCTGGCCTCAGTGCCGGCCAAGCCGCGCGGGCCGGGCTACGCCGAGCAGCTCGCGGCCGCCACCATTGCCGCCGGTGGGACGCCTGAGCTAACCAAGCAGGCCAGTGACTACAACCTGATTATCGGCCAGGCCCAGGGCAAGGCCAACAACATCTTTGTCGAGTGCCGCCTGAGCAACCAGCCCCTCTCGGCCGAGCGGTTTTTGCAGGAGTTTAATACCGAAGGCAGTAAGGAGGACTTTGTGAGCTACTTCTACCACAAGGTGATGCAGCGCCACCGCAAGGGCACCATCACCGACACCACGAAGAAAAACCACCTTAGCACCTGGCGGGCGCTGAAGGCCTTCCGGGAAGTGGTGCCCTTCTACTCGCTCGGCCCCGACTTTGCCGATGATTTCAAGCTCTACCTCGACAAGCACGTGCGCAGCCTCAACACGCGCTGGGCACGGCACAAGGACGTGAAAACGTACCTGGCCTGGGCCAGAAAAGACAAAATCAAGTTTGAAGACCCCTACGCCTACTTCAAAAACCAGAGCGAGCCGGGCAAATGGAAAGCCCTACAACCCGACGAGCTACGCCGGCTGGAGGCCTTCTATATTCTGTGCGCGCCGGGTACGCCCCAGCGGCGCATCTTGTGCAAGTTTCTCTTTAGCTGCAAGTGCGGGCTGCGGCTGAGTGACTTGAAAAACATCGGCAAGTCGCAGCTCGAGGGAAACCGCCTCACCTTCGAGATGCAGAAAGGCTGGAGCAAAAGCCTCAAGGCAAGTATGCTACCCCTCACGCGCCAGGCGCTGGCTGGGTTACCTCAGCGACGCGCAAAACGAGGAAGGCCGGGCCGGTTTCCGCGACCGCACCGACCAGTATGAGAACCGGGCATTGACGGCTATTGGGTTGCAGCTGGGCATCGAGACGCACTTGCATCACCACGTCGGCCGCGAGACGTTTGCTACTGAATTCATCCGCCGTGGTGGCCAAGCTGAAGTACTCCAGAAACTGATGGACCACGCCAAAATCAGCACTATGATGAAGTATGTGCACGTCGATGCTAACATGAAGCGGGCTGCCATTGCACGGCTTGATGAGCAGCATAACACATCTGATTTTAGTTAAGCACTATAAAAAAGGCCCTGGCGTAGTAGCCAGGACCTTTTTTATGCGTTGCCTGCACGCTTAACCTTACATAACTCGGCTAGTAAATCGGCAAATGATTGTATCGTTTCGATTTCGTCGGTTGAAAGTGATGGCTTAGTCCGGAGAAACTCGAAGAACATTTTTCTAGCGACGGCCTGAGTAGCATCAAGGTCATCGTTCAACAGGTAAAACTTGTCTACGGTAGAAACGATTTGGGAAGAGGAAGTTTGTGTTTCCAGATTCATGTTGTTAGAATGAAGTGTCTGCTAATTAACAACGCGAAATCAGCCCCAAATGCCTCTTAAAATCTATGGATTTAGGTATTTAGCTACATTTGAGGGCGATATTTTCAGTGCCCGTGCAATGACTTGGTTTGAGGCCCCACCTGCTTTTAGCCGGTGTACCTGGTCGATAATCTCAGTGCTTTTGGTGGGCGCACCCAGCTGTATGCCGACTGCCTTCTTCTTGGCCAGGGCCGCCTTGGTGTTTTCCTAAATCTTAATTAAGTCCTGGGCCGCAATGGTGGCCAGCATCGAGACAATCACATCGCCGAACGGCCCGAGCGAGTCGAGGTAAGGCTTGGTAAAGAATTTATAATTTACCCCGTGGTCTTTCAGCTCCAGATAGCGGAGCGTGGCTAGGGCACCTTCGCGGCTAAGGTCGAGCCGCCAGAACACGACTAGGTCGAACTTCTTCTGGTAGGCTTCAAGCAGCAGGGCCATGAATTCGGTGCGGTCTGCTTTGCCCCCCGACTCCTGGTCGGTGAACACCTTATAAATGGTGCCGTGCCGTTCGGCAAACTCGCGGAGTTGGTGCAATTGATTCTCGGTATCCTGGCCTTTGTCTTTCGTCGACACGCGGGCATAGATGGCTACTCGCATGCCCAAAAAACTAGTCATGACTTCACACTTATTCAGAATGCGTGCGACGGCAATAAAAGACACGTAACCGTATGGCTAGGGCTACTTTTTGCCTAACTACCGTTCGTCTCACAAAATGACCGTTTTGTGGGACGTGGCGCTGGGGCAGTATGTGGACGACTTTTACGTTCTGTAAACGGTGGTTTACAACACGTAAAACACTGTAAATGAGAGATTTTTTATACAAAATAAGCTTTTACTGGCTCTCCCCGTCCAAACTAGAGTCTTTGTTGTAACGCTTGTTCTAAGGCCAGCTCTGTTGTTCTGCCAGCCGATGGGCGCGGGGCATCTCGTTGCAAAAGGTGCCCATCCCGACTAATAATCATATAGGTTGGAAAGCCTTGGACCTGATACGCACGAGCCGCATGTATGCCTTCAGGGTCAAATAGATGCACACTATTAGGCCCAGCTAACGAATACTTGGCAATCGCCTCTCGCCAAGACGCTATTACGACTTCCGTGGAGATATACAGAAAGACCACGTCTTTGCCTATAAACCGTTTTTTTAAGCGCTCAGCAGCCGGCGCTTCGGCCAGGCAGGGTCGGCAACCACTATACCAAAAATCTAAGTAGATAACCTTGCCCCGAAAATCCTGGAGAGCTACGGCTTTGCCCGTCATATCCTGTAACCGAAAATTAGGCGCAAGTGCGAGTGGGGATGTCGAGGACGCTAGGCAGTGACTTAGGAATAAAAGAGAGCAGAGGAGTGATTTCATAGGAACGGGTAGCGAGTAAAAGGAAAGTGCTGTACGAATTGTATTGATTAAGTGCTATACTGCACTCAAGGCCTACCCAGGCCCAAAACCACCATTTTTCCAAGAGTTGTCCGAGATGACGGATTATCCTATGTTCAGGCAGGGCCTGTAACTTGGTTGAAGAAGAAGGAAAAGAGCGGACTAAGATTCTAGTATTATGGGGCTTTGGAGCCCGTTTAACATGACAATCCCCGTTCTTTTTTAGGGTCACTTTGGACAGTTCCAGTAGGCCCTAGAGCCTGTATCAGGATAGTAAAAGACGCCCTAGAAGTCCTTTTTGCTGCTTTTTCTCCACCCTTTTACTGTTGTACGTGATGGTTATCGCCTCTTCGTTACCCGTGGTTGGCCTGGACGTGAGTAAAGCTACGCTGGCCGTCTGTTACCAAGTCGATGACCAGCTCAAGCATCTGGAAGTTAGCAACACCAAAGCGGGCTTTCAGCAGCTAGTCAAGGCGTGCGGCGGACAGTGTCAGTTTGTGATGGAAGCCACCGGCACCTATAATCTGGCCCTGGCCTACTACCTGCATGAGCAGGGCGGCCAAGTGGCCGTGCTCAATCCACTCGTCATCCGACGGTTCATTCAGATGCACTTAGGCAAGGGCAAAAGCGACCGAAAAGACGCCCAGTGGCTCTTGCGCTATGGCCAGCAGCAAGCCCTAAACGTCTGGCAGCCGGATGAAACGGTGCTGGTCGAGTGCCGGCAACTCGAACAAGTCACGGAGCAGCTGCTCAAGCAAAAAGTGATGATTAGCAATTCGTTAGAAGCCTTAAAGCACCAACCTGTTGTGAGCAAACTCGCCCTAAAACGCCTCCAGCGGATGCTCAAGACCTTAACCCAACAAGTGGTCGCCGTGGAGGCCGAGCTACTAGCCCTGTTAGAATGGCGCTTTGCGCAGGAAATGACGCTCCTGTGCTCCATTCCCGGCATCGGGCGCAAAACAGCAGGGATGCTCCTGCTTTTTGCCGGCGGCTTCACGCACTTCGATAACTACCGACAAGTCATTGCCTTAGCGGGTCTCTCACCTCGCGAGCACTCCTCGGGCACGAGCATCCGCGGCAAGGTGCGCATTACCAAGATGGGCGGTGGACTGATTCGCGGCAAGCTCTTTATGTGCAGCTTCTCGGCCAAGAAAACGAACGCGGCCTGTGCCGCCCTCTTTGACCGCCTGGTAGCCAAGGGCAAAAACAAGAAACTAGCCCTGATTGCCATCTGCAATAAGTTGCTTAAGCAAGCCTTTGCCATCATCAAATCGGGCGTGCCCTATCAAGCTGATTTTAGCTCGAAACTGGCCCCCACCTCTTAAACTCTAAGAGGGAGTAGGATAATTCAATTGCTATGTTCAGGAGGCCCTTTTGCCAGCCGGC
>CAXUKA010000303.1:0-8175 GCA_964251335.1 uncultured Hymenobacter sp. | reverse complement strand
CGAGGTGGTTCATTGGCTGCCGTTGCACCGACTGCTCGATGACCCTGACTTTCGGCCGGATGTATTGCGTTTTCAGCAGCAACTTCAGTGGGCGTTAGCAGGGTTATAGTTCAAAGGATGGCTTGTTATTAAAAATCTTAAACACTTAAACGCCGAACCTACAAAACCTACAAAAGCAGTTCTGTAGGTTTTGTAGGCGCGAGCTTTCTATGGCTTTAAGATTTTGTTCAATTGAACACCAGTGTGCCATGTGCCACTTTTGGCACATGGCACACTGCGATTAGCATTACCACTTCTTTTTGGGCGCTTTGTACACACTGCCCCCACGCCCAAAATCCAGCACGTCTCGCCCACCTGTCATTTTGATGCCGTTGACTGCCCGAGGAGGCAGCGTCTCAAACATACCCCCCGACTTATCGGCTGGCTGTTGTGAGCTGCTCGCATCCTTGGTAGGGATAAAAGCTGGGCGGGTAGAACGGTCAGTGATATGATAGGGGTCAACTACCCGCCCGCCTTTGGCCTCCAACCGGCGGATAAGGTCCGCCTCCTGCGGCGTGCGCTGGCGTGGGTTGTAGCCGGGCGTCTGCCGGGCCGCTTGGGCGTCCAGCTGCGCCGTGGCGGGCCGCATCACTTTCACTTGCCGCTCTTTCGTATCATAAACAGGGGTAAGCACCTCGCCTGCCTGTTTCGAAGCGGCTGCTTCTGACTCGGTAAGCAAGCGGCCGCTTTCGCCCTTGTAGCCTAGCAGCTTTGCTTTGCCGCCCGCCCCGTCACCACTCACTGCCCCTTTATCTACGACGCTGCCGTGATAGTAGGCCTTAAGTACTGCTTGACGCGCCTGGGCTGGCGTCATCTCGTCAATCATCTTGCTCATTTCCTGGTAAGCATCGGCACTGGTGCCGGCTTTGTTCAGGCCGAGACGCTTACCATTGATTTCCAGCACAAAGGAGCGGTCCGTGGCATTCATCTTAACTTGGCTGTTGGTCTTGTTGGCACCGTAGTGCGAGGGCGTTCCGTCGGCCCCGAGGGTAGTAAGCTCGTTGGAGTCCACCACCAACGGCACGTAGGGGCTTTTCTCCGTGGCGAACGAGACCCCGGTATGCGGATAATGGTTATCGAACGTCTGCACCTGCTGGGTAATACGCTGAACTTTAGGGGTGAAGAAATTGAGCAGACCGCCCTTCTTCGGATTGTCAACAGTTTCCACAATTGGCTGACCGTTGTCGCCAACAGATAGACCGAAATCACTTGTGGGTACCGCCGTAGCCTGGCCAGCCTTGAGCGCCTGAACGCCCGTCTTGCGGGCCTGCGGGACGGTTTTAGGGGAAAGCTCCTGGTTGCGCTGGGTATCGGTGCCGTACTCTCGTGCTAGGTCGGCGAATATCTGGCGGGAGTGCGGCGTGCCTGTGTCGGTTTGGGCGTTGAGCGCTTCTAGGTCAGCGTCACTCACTTCGCCGACTGGTAGGCCCATGAGGCGGGCGGCGCTGGGCTGCTGGCCGGCTTCCAACTGCTTGCGCAGCAAGCCAGATACATATTGGTCGCGCACGCCGGCTTGCTCCAATAATCCGAGGTTGGCAATTTGGCGCACGCGCTGGCCTTGGCCGTTGAGCGTGTAAAGCGGCTGGGCCTTCTCGTCGTAGGCAAAGATGTTGCTGTCCCCCATGCGGGTACGGCCTGCTACGCCCGCCCGGGCGGCTTGGGTGTACTCTTTGTGTTCGTGGGTTCCAAGCTCATCGAGCCACTTGTTAATTACTTCGGTCGGGTTGTAATGGTCGGGATTAGTTAGCGGGTCCGTGAAGCGCCTGGTATCAAGCTCGTGACTGGGAATCAAGACGCGATTACCCTCTTCATCGGTGCGATAGCGCGCCTCATTGATTGCCTGAATCAGCGCTGGCGTATTGTAGCGGCTGTCGGCGGCCTTCGCTATCGCCTCTTTTCTGGCGGCCTCGATAGCGTTCGTGCGGTCAACTGCTGCTTGTACTTTGCTCGCCACCTGCCTTGACTTGGTTTGAGCTTCGAGCAGCGATATTTCGCCGCGGGTCGCCTGGACATAGTATCCTTTTTGCTCATCATAGCCATCTGTCTTTATTTTCAAGAGCTCATCCTGGTAGGGGTCAGCGCCTTTGCCATCAAGGGGAATGAGTTTGCTGGCAGCAGCAGCTTCCCGCTGCTTAGCCAGCTTAGTAGCGGCTTGATGTTCGCGCAGGTGGCGGGCGTACTCCTGCTGAACAACGTGAAGCGGCCCTAAGCCTGACCCTAAGACTTGCGCCAGGCCTGGGGTTTGTGGCGAGTAAACGTCGCTGGAGGTGAGAGCCATGTTATAACGGAAGGGGTTAGCTACAAGGTACTCACTGACAAGTTATTATCCAATAGAATAAAAACATAAAGACCACAATCCAAAACTGGACTGTGGTCTCCATATTGAGTTTAGCTAGTCCTGCTTATCCAGCTCTCGCCTCGCGGTTGTGCTGCTGGGTAATCCAGGCGGCGCGGGTCATGCAGCGCGGCCGAATAGAGGTATAACCTTGCCGCCCTCGTCGGGTGGGCTTGGTGGCGCAGGTGCGGGCGGTGGCACAGGCTCGGCCCCGCCGCCGTATAGTGCCCGTTCCACCTGTGCTAGCCCTTCGTTGTGTAGCGGCCCCGCGTAGTGGGCGGTTTGGGCTTGGCTCGTGTGCCCTAGCATCCCCTGCGCTACGTCGAGTCCGCCAAGTTGGGCGGCGTGGGCCGCGAGCGTATGGCGGGCCGTGTGGCTACTTAGCACACCCTCAATTCCCAACTGTTTGGCAATTCGGCCTAGATGAAAATTAAGACTGTTTGTTGTCGTGCTACGGACTCTATGCCGCTCAGAGTGCGACAAGTCAAAAAAATTGGCAGGCAGATAGGGAAAAACCAATGCATTGCCCTCAACCTGCGCCGGGCGGTGCCGTGCTAGGACGCGGGCCAGCTCGGGGCTAATATCCACCACTTTGCGCGGCCCGCTCTTCTCAGCTTTAAACTGCACTTGTGTAGCCCCCACTTGCGCCCACCGCAGTTCCAGCACCACGCCCACGCGGCTACCATGCAGGTAATACTGCGTTAAGTAAATGTCTCGCGCTAGGGCTCTTTTAGGCTGTAGCTCAGCCTCGCGCAACAGGGCAAGCTGTTCGTGGCTCAGGTGTAGGCGCGCCGTGGCAACATCAGCTTTTTTCTTACGCAGGGCCCGGAAGGGATTTTCCGAAATCTCTACCTCTTCATACTCGGCCGCCAGACGAAAGAGCGCCACCAACCTACTTACGCGCTGGTTAGCCGTTACAATCTTAACGCAGCCAGAGCCGCTTTGCATCCATGCGTAAAACTCGGCGGCTCGCTTCGGGGTAAATTCATCGACTGGCAAGGCTCTGTGCTCACCATCCTTATCAATTCCATTCCACCGCTTAAGCGCCCCTACGGCAGCCGCAGCGCCCTCGTAGTAGCTATAGTTACTCTCTTTGTATGAATCAGCCATGCGCTGGCAGAGGTCAATAAAGCAGGGCGACTTGCCCACCGTGGGGGCTATCAGTTCTCGGCGTATAGAGCTAATAGAGATTTTACGCCCCGTTGCCTTCATCAGATTGACTAGTTCTGTTACGTGTGCCTTAAGCAGTTGGAGCTGCTCATTTTGCTGCTGTACTAGCTTGCCCTTGCCCAATATCCGGCCGTTGGGCGCGTCCCACTCTTCGGGTGCTACGCGGATATTGCAACTGTGCTCAACGCGGTCAGTGCCAATGAATATGCGCAGGTGAATAGGGGCGGTGCCAGCCTTATTGGTCTTAGATTTTCGCAACCAGAGCAGGGTGCCAACCTTCACCCTTTGAAACTGACCTGCTAGCTGTGCGAAAGAAAGAAGCTTGCTCATAACGAAGCACCTCCTTTCAATCCCATGCGACGGGCGGGCCGTAAAGTGGGCAGATTGGTAGCGACTAGCTCAAAGGGCGCTACTTCGTCTTTTGGCTCAGGCGCAGCATACCCGCCAAGCATAGCAAAGGCATCTACTACTGTCGTATCAAGTAGCTCAGCATAGAGCTTTTGCGTTATCAGTACGTTGGCGTGGCCTAAAAACTTGCTGACCACGGGCAAGGGCACCCCCATATTCAGCAGCAACGTTCCCGCCGTTTTTCGGCCGACGTGGGTTGTCATTTTTTCGGCCGTAATACCGCACAACTGCCCCAGCTCCTTTAGTCCACGGTTGTAAGCTTGGTTGGTAAAAACCGGCACCTCATCTTCGTAGTGGGCTAAAATCCGCTCGGCTTCGGGCAGCAACGGAATTACACACTCGTAGCCCTTTTGCAGGGTGCTTTTGGCCCTAGTGATGCGTAGCACCCGCCGCACGTTTCCGGCCTTGTCGGTATGATACTCGGCATCGCGCCGCACGTTCAAGGCCGCCAAATCAGCATAGGCCAACCCTGTCCAACATTGCAATACGAAGCAATCGCGCACAATGCCCAGCGTATTGTCAATTAGCTCAATACTAGACAATGTCCCTAGCTCGCCTGCGGTCAGAAATTTAATAGGCTGCCTTGCTTGGCTCTTAAACTGGTAGAGGTCAAGCGGATTTTTAGCTAAGTATTCCCGCCGCACGGCCCAACGTAGCACCTGCACCACGCCGCGTACTACCTTGTTAGCTGAATCGCGCTTGAGTTGCTTTTTTTGCAGGAGCCAGTGTAAAAATCGGTCAGCTACATTGGCCGTGAACTCTTCTGCCAGTAGACCGATTTGCCCCTGTCCTTTCAAGTATTCGATTAGCCGATTGCAGCGCGTTTTATGGCTCATATTGGTAGCTAGAGCCACCTCTATGCCCACTAGCTCTTTCCGCTCGGCTAAGAATCCCTTATAGACCTCTAGCACCGTCTGCGGCTTCACTTCGGCGGGCTGCTTATAGAGTCGGGCTAACTTTTTGGCTGTTATGGTTTTACCCTGCCTATCAAGGTCGGCCACCAAGTCTTCTAGCTCATTCTGCATCTTGAGCAGGTACGTGTTACCCCGCTTGGCTGCATCCGTGTTGCCAGCTATCCGCTTGGCAGCGTTGGCGCTCCAATCGCTATGCGCCGCCTTTACCCCCGTACTTACCTCTGCTCGCTGACCGCGCACCGTAAGACGGCAGGAAATCGGGGCCAACCCCTTTGGGTTGGCCCTGTCTGACCGTAGCCAGAAAATGATTCCTACGTGCGTTTTCATAGCGCAGTACCCCCTTTCTGAGTGCCGTAGCCAGAGGTAGGCAAGGCAATGCGTCGCGCAGCTCGCAAGGCTATTGGTTCGGGGGCAGGCATTTCGTAGGCCGTGGGCGGCGGGGGGGCGATACTTGGTCCACCGCCAAACAACTTGCTGAAATCGTCTACCACCGTAGTATCAAGAATCTTGGCGTAGATTTTTTCGGTCATTTTAACCGAACTGTGACCCAAAAACTTGCTGACAGTTTCCATCCGAATGCCCGCATTCAGCATCATTACGCCTGCTGTTTTCCGACCTACGTGGGTTGTCATTTTATCGGCCGGAAAGTCGCATACTTGGCCTATCTCTTTGAGGTACGCGTTGTAGCGCGCATTGCTGATAACAGGCAGCTTATCGGCATATTTAGCCAACACTCGCTCGGCTTCGGGCAGCAAGGGAATCACGCACTCATAGCCCTTGAAGGTCGTGCTTTTAGCCCGCCGCACCCGCAGTACTCGGCGCAAGTTGCCGTGCCCGTCGTTGTGGTACTCGGCATCGCGCCGTACATCTAGGGCCGCTAGGTCGGCGTAGGCTAGCCCTGTCCAGCATTGAAAGACAAATAGGTCTCTTATCCGGTCAAGGTATGGCTGCGGGAAGTGGTGCGCTGTGAGTTGCTGCAACTCACCAATATTCAGATATTTAATTTCCGACACCTCCGCCGCCTTGAGTTGATATAAGCCCATCGGGTTCTTGTCAAGATGCTCCCGGCGCACGCCCCAGCGCAAGCTCTGACTCATGCCTTGCAACACCTTGTTGGCGTAGTTGCGCTTAAAGCCCCGTACCCCCAGCATCCAATACAGCATCTTGTCGGCTATATTGTGGGTAAATTCTTCGGGCCGTAGGTCGGTCAAAGAATGCGCTGCCAAAAACGCTTTCAGAATGAGGTGGCGCGTCTTAGCAACCTCATAGGAGGCGTGGGCTATTTCGATACCTACCAGCGCCTTACGCTCAGCTAGGAACGCCTCATATAGTCCCACTACATCCAGTACAGCCCCGCCACTTTTGTAAATGGTGTGCATCCGGCGCGCCGTTACGGGCTTGCTCTGCCTGTTTAGGTCGGCTGCAATGTCGGTTAGCTGGTCGAGCATCTTGACAATCTGCTCATTTGCTTGCTTAACGGCTGTGCGTGATAGCTTGGCTTCGGTTGCAGCCCAATACATGGCTCGGCTAGCGCTGGCATCCCATTCGGCGTAGGTTAGCTGAATGCCTGTACTTATCATGGTGCGCTGCCCGCGCACCGTAATGCGACAGTAAATAGTGCCAGGGCTTTCAGGGGTTAGCACGGTATTCAGCAGCCGAGAGGGCTTGATGAATAGAAATAAGATAGTTGGGCGCGTTTTCATAGCGTAGCCCCTCCTTTCTGCGATAGCTTAGCTAGTTGCTCGTTTGCGTCAATAAGCTTGCGCTCTAATTCGAGCACTTCTTCCCGCCGCTTCTCAGCCCGCTCATCCTGCTTCTCAATCTCTTGAAGACGCTCGTTCTTATCCAAGACATGGCGGCGAAGTTTTGCTTCGGTGGCCGAAAGCTTATCGCTCACTGCCTCGGCTAATGACTATGTAATCTCATCACCATCGAGCACTACCGTTTCCGTAACGGACTGGCTGCGAATCGTGATTTCAAAAACGCCTTCCTTGTGGGCATACAGAAGGGCGTTCCATTGGGCGAGCTGCTTGGCGTACAGTTTCTCTAACTGCTGGGCTTCGGTAGGAAGCCAAGTATCTTGGTGGTCGTACATAGTGCGTTCTACTGATTAGCGAGTTGGAACAGTAGCTGCTTGAGCCTTGGCTAGCTCAACTTGGGCTTCTTCTCCACGGAGCTGACGGGCCTCGGCGTAGCGAATACCTTGCTTGCGCTCTTCTTCCTTCCGTTCGTAGCGCACCTCTTCACCTGCGTTTTCGAGCGAGTGGTTCAGATTGCTTTCAATCTTGCCAATCCAGTCGCTCAACACTTCGGCTAAGTCGATGGCGACGCCCCGCCCCTTGACAAAGTCAGTGGGAATGGCAATTGTCCCGGCATCGGTGTGGATAGTTACCTGAAACACGCCCTCATCGGCAGCGGTTAGCAGGGCTTCGTACTTGGCTAGCAGTTTGTTGTAAACCACTAACTCGCGCTCGGCATCCCGTTGGGTGCCGTTTTGCTGATAGTTGTACATTTGTACTGTTGTATTGGGGTTTGCAAAAACCTCAGTTAGGAGCGGTTCAGCCTGGCCCGGCTGGCCGCTCTTTGTCTTTCTGAGGTGTCCCAATCGGGGCATTGTAAATGTATGGACAATGTACTAAAAGTCAATAGTGGCCCATAAAAAAAGAGGCCTCGCTTGTGTAAGCCTCTTATAATCAATCATCTTATTTTTGCAGGCGACCCGCTTTAAACGCTTCAAATTCACGCCTTAGCTGCTCTTCGGAGGTTAGTGCTTTATCTAGCTGGACTAACCGTTCTTCGCTCACTTTACCACTTGCGCTGTCAAGCCTCTCATACATGGAAATGAGGGTCTTAGCACTGCGTTCACTTGGTATGCCGATACGCTGACCTAACTCAGCTTGGCTCCAGCCTAGCGCCTTGCGACGCGGCTTTATTTCTTCGGGCTTCATCTTTTTAGCTTTAAACGGGATAAAGATAATAATTATTCACTAAATGTCAATAGTTTAACTTCTTTGCCACGCTTACTGCATACGCATCGTTAAGTAGCTTAGGGGCGTGAGAAAAGCAGCCTTACTTGCCTTATTACTCCTTGCGGCTTGTCGCATGCCTCATGTGCAGCTATTTGCGCTAGATGGGAGGGTCACCGTCGAGCTACCAAACAAGCCTTACCCTTTGGACACGTATAAGTTTAGTAAACTCAAGCATCCAGAGCGCATGAAAATGTGGGTGCTTAAAACTATGGGCGGCTCTTATCATTTGCTTCGCACGGTAAATCCAGCTGTGTACATTACTGTCCACGACACCCTAGAA
>CAXUKA010000302.1:0-8249 GCA_964251335.1 uncultured Hymenobacter sp. | reverse complement strand
GCTGCGCTCAGCATGACGAATGCTATGCTTACACCAGCACACCCTCCGCCTCTTTCTCCTCCTCCTTCTTCAACAACCGCCGAAAAACCGGCCGCAAACCAAAATACACCACCGTCACTATCGGTACCGATACCAGCAGCCAAATAACAACCGCCCCTAATTCGGCCCGCCACAATAGCTGCACTACGCTGCCCCAGCCCTCCACTTTTATCATGTGCTTGATTTGGTCGAGCGTGAGGTGCGCCACCTTTTCGCCCTGCCCCAGCAGCGTCGCTCCCCAGCGCAACAACGGCAGCAAAAGCAGCAGCTGCACCGGGCTCAATAGGTGGGCTACCAGCTGCATAGCCGCTACATTGAGCCGCAGCCGCAACGCCGTAGCCGTGCCAAGCAGCGTCGTAAATCCCACCGTGGGGGATATCCCGAAGGCCAGGCCCAACCCCACCGTGAGGGCCAGGCTGCCAGGCGAAAGCCCCGCCTTGAGCAGACTCATAAATGGGTCGAACAGGCGGCGCTGCACCCAGGTGCGGGGCGGCGGGTCGGGGGTGGCTTGCACGCCGTTGGCCGAAATGGAAGTGATAGTCATGCGTAACTAGCCAGTAAATTACCCGTTGGCCGCCCGCCACGCCCAGGCAGCAGGGCCGCCGCTGGCGGGATTGACCCTTCTTTACCGTCTTCGGGATAAAATGTTGTCTTCCCGGCGTTACGTAGTTCATGCCCTCCTCCATCCCCGAAAACTCGCCAGCCGCCCATCATCCCCGCGCCTGGTGGGTCAATCTGTATTTATTGCTGCGCCGCGCTGCCCGCGAGCTCGGGGCCAACGACCCGCTACGGCTGGGCGCGGCCACGGCGTTTTTCACCTCGTTTGCGCTGCCGCCCATCGTTATTATTCTGGTGCAATTGCTGGGCTCGGTCTACTCGGCCCGCGGGGCGCGCCTGATGCTGCTCACCAAGCTCAGCCAGTTTATCGGGGCCTCGGCGGCCGGGCTAGTGGCCCAAACGGTGCATAACGTGGGCAATGCCAGCCGCAATCGCCTCATTACCTGGTTAGGATTCGCGTTTCTGGTGTTCGTAGCCACTACACTGTTCACAGTCATTCAACACTCGCTCAACCAATTGTGGCACGTGCGCCCCCGGCGGCAGGTGAGCCAGGTGTCGGTGGCCCTGCGCGAGCGAATACGCTCGGCGGGCGTTATTCTGGCTACGGCGGGCCTGTCGGTGCTGGCCTTTTCGACCGATGCCGCGCTGGCGCTGTTCAACGAAGCTATTGCAGGCTTCGACTCCACGTTTGCTTATTTTCTGGTGCGGGCGCTGAATTGGGTGATGAGCTTTCTAATTCTGGCCGTGTGGTGCGGCTACGTATTCCGTACCCTTAGCGCAGCCAAAGTGCCTTGGCGGGCCGTGCGGCGCGGGGCGCTGCTCACGGCGCTGCTCATTTTTGCCGGCGAGCGCGTGCTGGGGTTATTATTGGTTTCGCGCGACCTTGGTCCGATTTACGGCCCCGCTGCCAGCTTGGTGCTGGTGCTGCTATTCGTGTTTTATTCGGCCATGATTTTCTATTTCGGGGCAGCGTTTACGCAGGTGTATGCCCACTACGTGGGGCTGGATATTCGGCCCAAGAAAACGGCCGTGCGGTATCGGCTGGTGAATGTGGCGGAGGAAGTGAAGTAAAATAACCATCTGTCATTGCCAGCAAAGCGAAGCAACCACACCTGACGAGTACACATGCAGCTCGTCTTGATGCGATTGCTTCGCTTTGCTCGCAATGACAGGCGCTTTCTACGGCTCCAAATCCAACACTCAACATTTAGCCCGACCTTTGCCGGATGCAAGCTGATTCTGCCGCCCCGGCCACTTTCTCTGATTTCAACCTCTCGGCCCAACTCATCCAAGCGCTGGAGGAGTTGAATTTCACCCAGCCTACGCCCGTGCAGGCGCTGGTGCTGCCTCCTGCCCTCGAAGGGCAGGACGTGGCTGGCCAAGCCCCTACCGGCTCGGGCAAAACCGCCGCTTACGGCCTCGCCATCCTGGCCCAAATCGACCCCAAGGTGAAGGCCGTGCAAGCCATCGTGATAGTGCCCGCGCGCGAGCTGGCGCAACAAGTACGCGAGGCAATCAAAGCCTTGGGCAAATACATGGATGCCCCCGGCCTGCGCGTAGCCGCCCTCTACGGCGGCCACGCCATGCGCGACGAAGTGAAGACCTTGCAGCAGACACCGCATGTGGTAATAGCCACTCCCGGCCGCCTGCTCGACCACTTGGAGAAGCGCAACATCATCCCCAACCAGCTTAAAGTGATGGTGCTGGATGAAGCCGATAAACTTCTGGAATTGAAGTTCCAACAGGAGATGGCTACTATTGTAAGTCGCCTGCCCCGGCGGCGGCAGACGCTGCTATTCTCCGCCACCATGCCCGACAAAGTAATGGCTTTGGTGCGCGACTACCTCACCCGCCCACGCATGCTCACGGCCGAAGGCGGCCTGGTGCCCGGCGCCGCTGGCGAGGGCGGCGCGGCCGTTATGCCGTCGTCGCTCACGCTGCGCGGCCACGTCCTGAATGCCGTGGAGCAGAAGCCTGCCGCGCTCTACCACCTCTTGCAGCAGCCCGAAACCGGCCAGACGCTCATCTTCGCCAACACCCGCGACAAGGTGCAGGAATTGGCCGCCTTCCTACGCGGCCGGGGCGTAGCGGCCGAGGTGCTGCACGGCAAATTGCCCCAGCCCGAGCGCGACAAAGCCCTGATGAAACTGCGTAACAACTCGGCCCAGGCGCTGGTAGCCACCGACGTAGCCGCCCGCGGCCTCGACGTGCCCGCCCTCGACACGGTAATCCAGTACGACCTGCCGCACGACGCCGAAACCTTCCAGCACCGGGCCGGGCGCACGGCGCGGGCCGGCGCCGCCGGCACCGCCCACCTGCTCGCCACCCCGCCCGAGCAATCCCGCGTGCAAAACTGGCCCGCCGCCCAGTCGGTGCAGTGGGCCCGCCTCACGCCCCCCAACCTGCCCGCCGCCAGCGCCGCCCGCCCGCCCCGCCCCGAAACGGTGACGCTGCACATCACCGCTGGCAAGAAGGATAAAGTGAGTGCCCACGACCTAGTTGGGGCCATTGTCAACGTCGGTGGGCTCGACCGCGAGGCTATCGGCCGCATCGAGGTATTCGATTTTTACTCCTACGTGGCCGTGCCCCGCAAACAAGCTCTGGATGTGAAGGAACGCCTGAATGGCGCGAAAGTGAAGGGCGTAAAAGTGCGTGTGACGGACGTGGAATAACTGGCACCTGGGCGCGGCAGCAGTTGCCGTGCCCAGGTGTAACGATTGGCAGCTTTCTGCGATATACTATTTGCAACCGGTGCCCACTGCCCGGCTCATGCTACTGTTATGCTATTTGCCATTCTGCTGCCCGGCATCTCGATGATATTTCGGGGCCACATTTTCACCGGTATTTTGTGCGGGATACTGCACCTGACGCTAATCGGCTGGATACCAGCTGCCATTTGGGCAGTAGCTTCCTACCAGCGCGACCTGGCTGATGAGCGCCACCGCGAAACAATGGAACTATTGGCCCGTCAGGGCCGGCGTTAGCCCCTGCGCATGTCCGATTCTCTCCCGCGTCAGCTACTATTCGTTTGCAGTCAAAACCGCTGGCGCAGCCTCACCGCTGAGCGGCTTTTTGACGAGCATCCCGAAATACTAGCGCGCTCGGCGGGCACCGAGCCAGGCGCTCGCACGCGGGTATCGGCCGGGCATTTGGGTTGGGCCGAAATCGTATTCGTTATGGAGAAAAAGCACGCCGAGCGCCTGCGCGCCAAGTTCAAAGACGAAATCCAGGGCAAGCCCATCGTCAACCTGCGCATTCCCGACGACTACCAGTTTCAGGATGCGGCCCTAATTGAGCTGCTGCGCGAAAGGCTGCACGACTATTTTGGCCATGACTTTCTGGCTGGGTTGTAGCTGCGACCTCAGTTTCCGGTAGTGCCACCGGTTGGGGCTTTGGGCGTGAGCAGAAACCGGAACAGACCCGCCAACGCGGGCAGCAAGGTGGTGAGCCCCAGCAGGAAGGTCTGGGTTTGGGAGAAGGTAGTGGGCTGTGTAACAAACATAAACACCGCCCCGGCCGCCAGCAGCAGCAGCAGCGGCGTTTGGATGGCGGCCCAGGCCCCCTGCTCCGAATCGGCCACGTACTGCAAGGCCTCGCGCTGGCGTTGAGCCGTGCGGATGAAGCCCCGAAAGCTGGCACTGCGCAAGCTCAGGCGGCCGTTTTTGGCGCGCCGCAGAAAGCCTTTGTGCAGCAAAATACCTAGGGCCTGGGCGTTGTCGGTATTCACCAGCCCATCCTGGGCCAGGTCGAAGAGCAGAAATTTTTCCTGCGGTGAGAGGGCCAGCCACAGCCGCCGGAAGTAAAACTGCGCAAGTCGCTGCACAGCCGTTTCGATGGTGCCGTGCGTGATGGGATGGCCCGATTGCTGCTGCCGCCACAGCTTGGCCAGCAGCACCTCGCGCATGCTGGCCACGAAGGGAAACGCCCGACACTCGTCTTCGAAAAATTTTCGCAAAGGCAGAGGGCTTTGGGCATCCGCATCCAAGTAGCCCAGGCCTTGGTCATGCAGTGCTGGGTGTTTGGGGTCAAATAATCTGGTTTCTACGTCGTCGGGCACGGCTACTGGCGCAATGCTCTGCAAGGCAAAATATTCGAGCTGAAACTCGGCCAGCGCGTCGAGCAGCCGCTCGCCCGCTGCACGCAGCGGGCGGTGCCCGGCATCGGGGCAAGGCTTTTCGAGGGGGTGGCCGCAGTCGCCAAATATGTCGGGGTGGCTGGCCGAGAGCACCACCAGCGGCCAGTTGCGCTCTTGCAGGGCGGCGAGCAGCTCTACCCGGCGCTGGGTCAGGGCTACGTCGGCGGGGCGGTAGTCGAAGTTGGCAACCACGATGGGCAGTAGCGGGGTGACCTTGTCATCGGGGCGGGGCAACGCGGCCAGCAATTTATGCCACTCGTCGTCGGGCAGGGAGGCGTACTGGCGGTAGTCGAGTATCTCCACGGCCAGCCCGGCCTTAGCCCGATGGTGCGGCAGCGGCCAACTCAAAAATATAGGCGGTTCGCCCGCCGGCGCGGCCAGCTCCTCCTTGGCCCAGGCGGGCACATCGGCCCAGGCGCTGCCGGCCGGCAGTACCCAAAAGCGCCGCGCTGGGCTAGCAGGCGGGGCAATATCGACCGGCAAATCGGGGCTAACTACCGCCGCATCAGAGAGCCCGAATAATCGACGCAACAAATAGGAAATCAGCGCCCATAGCACGCCAGCTATCAGCGCCCACAGCCCACCGACTAGCAGCCAGGAAGCCCCGACCGACAGCGAGCGTGGGAGGGGGCGCGGCCAACCTAGTTGCAGCCCTGGTACCCACGAGCGCACCTGGCTCTGGTTAGCCTTATCCTGCGTGATGATGGTTAGCGTATCGTCGGCTAGGGAGGATACCTGCCAGGGGTGCCACTGCGCATTGCGGGTCGAATCGAGGGCCAGCGCATTGGCGGCCTTTGCCCCGATTTGGCTCGTGGGCATGCGTGCCTCGGCAAAGAACCGCAGAGCGGCTTGCTCGGCCGGCCGCATCTGGCTCATCGTATCGAGGGCGAACGATGTATCGCGGGCGACAGAGGGCTTAAGGGCAACAAACGGTTTGAATTCGCTTTTGAAAAAGAAGCTGGCGTGGTAGTAAAGCTCGTCCAGCGAGCGATGCTGAGTGGACTGCTGCTCCGACATTTTGAGGATGGCCAGCTGCCCGGCCCGCACCTGCTGCAAGCGCTCGGCCAGCTGCGCCACCCGGTAGCAACTCAGGGCGGGCACAATGCCTAGCACTACCACCCACCCCAGCAGCAGCCACACGTAGGTAGTGCGGTAGCTCCAGTTGGGCTGCGGCAGTTGCGGCCACTGCTCGGCCAGTAGCAGGCCCACTACCAGCAGCCCCAGCACCCCGGCCAGGCCGGCCACCCAGTATGTTTCGTGCCTTCCTACCAAGTACCAATTCGCTACCAGCACCACGGCCACTGGGGCCACGGCCAAGCCGATAACCCAGGCTATTACGCCACGCTTAAAAGTAGTTTGCAGCCGGGTATGGTGGTAGGTGAGCACAAACAGCGGCAATGGCACCACCACCAGCAGGCCCAGCTGGCTGAGGGGGCCAATATGCCCCGCCACCCCCGAAAGCGCCAGCAGCGCCAGGCCCTGGCCCAAAGCCACCTGCCAATACCGGCGGGCGTAGGCCGGGCGAGGCCACAGGCGCTGAAACTGGTCGTGCAGGGTGCGCTGGCGCACGGCCCGCAGCACCAGCCAGTAGACCAGCGCCATAGTGGCTGCCAGTAGCCAAAAGCCGCACAGCAATGTAAGGGCCAGCAACGCAGTCTGGCTCTGCTGGGCCTTGGCGTAGTTCAGGTCAAAAAACGTGATGAGGTAGCGCCCCATGCCCGCCAGCGGGCGCACGTAGAGCAGCACCGGCTGCCCTTGGTAGGTTACCTCAATAGCTTTGCCGGGCTGCTGCAAATTGGCGTACAGTATGGCTTCGAGCTCGCCGCGCGGCTCGCAGTCGGTCAGCAGGTTTTCGCTTAGGTTCAACGCCGGGTCGGAGTGCGCCATTACCTCGCCGTTGGGCTCTAGCAGGCAGAAGCCATAGCCGGGCGGAATCACGCGGTCGTCGAAGCAAACCAGGCGCGTTTCAAAAACGCACAGCAGGTCAGAATTCAGCTTGCTGGGCCGGGCAATAATGGCTTTTAAGTACGGAATGGCGTGCTTAATGGGGCTGCCGGGCTGGCGGAGCGGCGAAACCGGGCGCACCGTGCGCAGCATTTCGAAGTAGCAAGTATCCGTATTGGCCGCCCCCACCCGGTAGCCATCGTCGCGCACTAGCTGGTACTGGGCGGCATTCAGCTTTTGCAGGTAGCGCCGGTTGGCCAGCGAGGGTAGGCAGTAGCTCAGGCTCATGGCTTTGCTGAGGGCATCTACACTATCCTGCACCTCACTACCCGCGGGCTTGTTAGCCTCTGCAACCGTGCTGGCTATACCAGTATAGCCATCCAGCCCATACTGCGCCTGGCCTTCTTTGGTAATCCAAGTGATGTAATCTTCGGAGCTGTCGTAGGCCTTGCGCCGCTGAAAGTACGTGGCACTAACGCCCCTCGGCATGTCCTTTAGCGCGCCATGGGCATCGGGCCGGGGCATGTTGCGGAGCGACTGGTCTACCTGCCGCGCAATGGTATTGAGCTGGTTTAGCTCTTGGTGCAAGCCGCCCGCCACATTCTCGGCCAAGTCGTGCAGCTGCTGGGTAATCAGCGCATCCGTTTCGTACTTGGCACTGGCAGATTTTAGGGTGAGCAACAGCCCCCCCGACCCCAGCACCAGCGAGGCGGCGCAGAGCAGCACGTCGCGCCGGTGAATCTGCTCGCGGGGGCTCATCAGGCGCAGTTTTATGAAAGGCAGCGCCAGCACGCCCAGCAATAGCCCGCCCAGCAGCAGCTCAAACCAGCCCGCCGGCAGCGCCCGGCGCTCGGCATCAAAGCGTTGGCTCTGCACGCCGCCCACCAGCAGGCAGGTTAGGTGCGGCCCCAGCCGCACCGGCTGCGCAAACAGCTGGTACTGCTGCCCGCTAAACGTGAAGGCCCCGGCCCGGCCCGTATGCGCCTGGCTCGAATCGGCTAGCCAGCGGGGCGGCCGGCCGGGGCCGGCCTTGCCATCGTCAGTGTTGGCCAGGTAAAAATCGCCGTTGCCATTGGCATAAAGCAGGCGCTGGCTGGGCAGTGCCACCACGAAGAAGTAGTCGAACACATCGGGCCGCCGCAGCTCCCTAATGAGTGAGTCGACCGGTATCGTATGCGTGAGCTCATAGGTGCTGGCGGTGTCGGCCCCGGTGGGCAAAACCGCCCGTGTCAAGAGCTTTTTGCCTGTTTTTGATTGAGGAAGCGCTCGCGCTAGGCTATCGCGCCACCCCGACCGCCCCTCAACCGGCGACGGCGGCACGATATACCCAAACTCAAGCTGGTTGCCCACCAGGCGCAGCGAATGCTTGTAAATGCCCGTATCGCGCGCCAGCTGAATATGGTATTTTTCGGGGCCGGTCCGGTCGGCCAGCAACCGGTTGGTAGCTTCTACGAACCCAACCGGGCCACGGTCGGCGGGCAGCCGGCTGCCCTGCGGAAAGTAGCCCCAAAAGGCCCGCAAGTGGTTGCTCATCAAGTGGGCAATGGAGCGTGCGTCGCCCGCATCATTCAGG
>CAXUKA010000301.1:0-8253 GCA_964251335.1 uncultured Hymenobacter sp. | reverse complement strand
TTTCGCCCCCAGTAATGCACCCGCTGACCCTACCCGACACCCGAGCCGTCGACTTGCCCACCCGCTGGGGGGAAGTAACGCTCGGCCAGTTTGCCCGCCTCACCGAGCTACCCGAGCAGAGTGACGTGTACAACTTCCTCAGCGTGTTCCTGAGCTTGAGCCCGCTGGAGGTGATGAACCTGCCTGCGGCTTTCGTCAATGAGCAAGTGCTGCCCGTGTTGGAGTTCGCGGCCAGCACGGTGCCCGACTTTGCCAGCTTCACCCGGCCGCCCTACCTGCACCTGCCAGATGAGACGCTGCTTACCGCTCGTGCCTTGAAGGTGCTCGATTCGCTCGACATCATCAGCTTCGGCCAGGCCACCGACCTGGGCGCGCTGCTCCAGGATGCTGCCATGCCCGTGATGCAGAAGCGCCTGCGGGCCCTGGCCATTGTCTTCTACCCGGCCTACATCGGGGGCGACTACGACAGCGACGCTATCACCGACTTCGCCGAAAAGGTGTGCAGCTGCGCTATCCTGGAGGAGGCGCTGCCCATCACGGATTTTTTTTGAGCAGTACGACCTCATCCGCCGTGGCCACGCCAGCCAGCTCAAGCGCATCCCCCTCAGCGCCGACGAGCGCGCCGCCGGCTTCGAAGCCCTGGTGGAAGAATGGGATGCGCTGGCTGTGGTCAACGCGCTGGCCGCTGGCGACAAAACCAAGTGGCGCTACTTCTGGCGTCTCCAGTGGGGCGAGATAAACACGCTGATTGAGTTCGAGAACCACCAAGCCTATTACCGCTATCAGCTCCACAAGCGTCAGGAGCGCAACCGATGAAACTACCCCACGCTATTCTCCAGGCCTGCGCCAACGCGGTGCTGCCCGGCTGCTTCTACTACCATGGGGAGGCTGAGCAAGCCAACATCGAGCTAGACAAGACGAAGCCTACCGACCGCATTGTCTACCTCGATGACAAGATGCCTTACCGTTTCGTCATCAATAAGTATCAGGCCATTACGGGCATCACCTACTCGTGTCTGCTGATGCTGTTGGTGCCCTCGGCCCTGGATGACACTCCCGAGACACGCCGTCCGCGCATCGCTGACATGGTCGACGCCTCGGCTCGCTTCTTAGCTGCGCTGGGGGGCAGTCAGGGTGTGCAGGTGGTCAGGCAGGTGCGCCCGGCTGAAATCACCAGCATCGGCCCCTTCGACCGCCCGCTCGATGGCGTGACGCTTTTTCTGGATATCACCCTGCGCGGTGGGCTCAACGTGTGCTTACCTGCTGACCAATCACAAGCATGACTGATTTCGCTCCCATCCTGGCCCGCGAGATACTGCGGCTGCACGAAGACGTGGTCGATACCATGGAGGGCAACGACCAGCGGGCCACCGGTAAGACTATCGCGGCCCTGCGCAGCACTTCGGCTGAGGAGTATGCCGCCCTGGTCGGCCCGCGCCAACTGCGCTTCCTGCGTGATGGCCGCGGCCCTGGTCCGGTGAACGTGCAGGCCATTATCGAGTGGGTGAAGGCCAAGCGCCTTAACCTCAACCCCTACGCGGTAGCCGAGAAAATCAGCCAGTTCGGCACGCTGCTCTACCGCGGCGAAGACCCGCGCTTCACCAAGCCCACCGACACGTTCAGCGGCCCCATCGCGGCCGCGCTGCCTCGCTTCCGGGCAGGCCTGGCCGAAGCTGCCCGCTCTGGCCTGCGCTCTGACCTGGTGGGCTTCACGACTAACCGACTTTAACCCATGGCTGCCTGCGACTTAATCATTACTCAGGTGACGCCCTATCCGCCTACTTCGGTCGGTGGGTTTGGGTACGTGCAGATTGACTTTACCACGTCCGACCCGAACGTGTACTTCAGTATTGCCGGCCCGGTCAACCAGTACTATGGCATCGTGCAGAACATCGGCACGGTCTACGCCAACAACCTGCCCGCCGGCACCTATACCTACCTGCTCACCCGGCAGACCGACCCGACGTGCCAGGCTACGGCCAGCTTCACCATTGCGCCGGCTGCCCCACCCGTCGACCCGAGCCTCAACGACCCGGCGCGCTGGGAGCCGGGAGGTGGTATATTGCCCAACCCGGTGCTGTTGAAGGTCGAGGCGGTGCTGACCGATGCCACCGGCGCGGCCCGCGCTGGCCTGCATGTCGAGGTGGAGCTGTGGCGACCGGCGGCCGTAGCGGCTTTCGTCACCTTCAAGGCGACCGTGCGCACTGCTGAGCAGTACATCGATGCGGCCCCCTACCTGCGCGCTGAGTTAGTGGCCTTGCAGCGCTACGCCGCGACCAGTGCCGCACCGCTCATCGACCAGGATGCTTCACTGCGCTTCTACTACCGGTACCGTGTGGTCGATAAGGTCGCAGCTGAGCAGTGGCTGACCCGCGCCGGCGAGCGCCACGCCGTGCTGGCCGCCATGCCGCAGGCCACCGACACCATGGCGCCCTACGTGGCCGACACCACCGGGCAGGTGGCCAGCGTCTTCGACGACTACGAGGCCACGCAGTTCGTGGGCTTGCCCCTAGAAGTCAGTGTGCTGCTGCCACCTGACACTGGGGCAGCGCGCTGGGCCGAGCTGCGCTACCTCGATGCCTTCAAAAACGAGGTCGAAATCCGCTCCTTCGCCCTGAGCAGCACGCTACCCGCTGGCATGCTGCGCATTCCACTGCCGGCTGATGTGCTGCCATGTGCGGCCTATGTCGAGGCCTCGGTGCGTGATGACAACCGCGCCTACGTGGGCACCTGCGGCGGTACCACTACTCCTACCATTCCTACCCCTGGCCATCTGCTGGCGAACGGGGGCTTTCTGCAACTGTAACCTATGGCGAACCCAGCCACCACCCTTGCGCGCACGACGCAAGACAAGCGCATTCCAGAGTTGGATACGCTACCGCCTGGCACCAACCCAAGCACGCTCACCGTGCCCGTGTACAACCCGGCTACCGACAAGACGCACCAAGCCCCGCTCGGCGGCCCCGTGCCCAACACGAACGCCGTGCCCGGCGGCGCGAAGGTGGTGCAGTACCGCGATTCGCGCCTCTACGGCGTGCCCGCCGGGGCGCTGACGCTCGACCGACTCGACCTGCTGACCATCGCACCCGGCACGCTGGCCACCGTGGACAACCCGGCCGACACGCCGCTGACAGTAACCAAGCCCCCGCAGCAGTACGTGGCCACGGTGGTAGCCGCCGGCACGGCGGGTGCAGTGGTAGTGCCGCGTTACATCGGTGCGCCCGCTGGCGACGTGGTCTCCATCCGGTGGGAGGAAGAAGTTTTGACCTGGCAGCCGGTGGACCCGCTGGAGGTGCCGACCAGCGCCCAGGGTATTGTCGGTCTGGGCCCGCACGATGCGGTTGTCTGGCTAGCAAATCACCTGGGCCAGGGCACTGCTACGCCCACGCAGTTAGCCACTCCAACAGTGCAGGCCGGCACCCCCACGGCCTCAACTATTCCCGTCACGGTCGCAGTGAGTGCCAACGCAGTCGGTTACCGCTTCCAGTTAGCTACCAATGCGGGCTTTACGACTGGCCTCGTGACGAGCGCGCTACAAACCGCTGGCAGTGGGGCCACGTCGGTGCTGTACACCTTTACCGGCCTTTCGGCAGGTGTGCCTTACTACGTGCGAGTCATGCTAACCGGGAATGGCACAGCCTATACGGACAGCAATTACTCAACTGGCGTGCAGGTTACAACGGCGACCACTACGCCAGCCCCGGCGGCCCCCACCAACTTACGCAGCACGGCCAGCACGAGCAGCAGCATTACGCTGGCGTGGGATGCTGCGGCCGGCACCTACACCCTGGAGCGCGCTCCGCTTGTCAATGGCACGCCCGGCGCTTACACAGGCATCTACACCGGCACAACAGCCAGCTACGTAAACACCGGACTAGCCTACTTGACCAACTACGCCTACCAGGTGAAAGTAACGGTGGGTGGGGTGGATAGCCCTTGGCTCGTCCAGATTCTAGGCACGGCCGCCAGCGGAGCCTACACCATTACGCCCGCCACGGCCGACTACCAGGAGAACGCTAATATTGCCGAAACGCAGCCCACCAACAGCGTGGTGCGCCGGGCCTCGCTGGCGTATCTGGAGTACGACGTGACGGACGAAACCAGCTTTGACATGCTGGCCTCGACCAACGGCAGCAACCGCACGCTGAGTGTGTTTCTCAACGGTACGCCCTTGCAGCGCTACGTGTCCGGCCAAGGGGGCGGCACGGGCACGTATGCCAATATTGCCCTGCCAGGTAGCGGCACCCGTCGCCTGAAAATCGTGATTGGGCAAGGCGACCGCGACTTGGAGCAGGGCGAAATCCTGGCCCCTTCGGTGGTGAGTCTGACGTTCCCTGGTGCGGGCTCAACCGTGCTGGCTCCGAAGCCTACCAAGGCGGAAGTCGTGATGGGCTTCGGCGACAGCATCATGAGCGGGGCTGTTGCTGACCTGCCAGAGTCGGAGGCGTATGTGAGCTTGCTGCGCACCAGTTCGCGGGGCTTCACGGCCAGCTCCTACGGCAGCCATACCGGCACGTTCGCTTTTGGCTCAGTCACTGAGCGCAATAAAGCAAAGGCACAGTGCAACGCGGCCTGGGCAGCCACTGGGGTAATCAAAACCGGGGATATATCACTCGGCACCAACGACTACGATTTCATGTCCGGCACGCCGAGCGATATGGCGGCCGGGATTGCCACGTTCCTGGATGATATAAGCGTGGCGCACCCGACCTCGCGGTGGTGGATTCAAACCCCGCTCACGCGCTACGATAAAACGGCGGCCCGCAACGGCTTCACCTTGCAGGACTTCCGCAACGCGCTCAATACCATCCTGATTGGCCGCGAGCACTACGTGAAAATGATGGATGGCCCGGCTATCCTGACCTCGCAGAGTGATTTAGGCACCGACCTGCTACACCCCAATACATCCGGCCACGCTAAAATCGCGGCCTACAAAGCCGCGCAGTACAACGACCGCACGTTTGCCTCGGCTCCGAGTGGGCCAACCGTGACGCCAGTGGCCCAACCCGTGCGCCAGCCCATTGCCAGCGGCCCGCTGGTGTGGGACACCACGCGGGGCTACCACACCGTGGGCCTGAGCAGCAATCATGAATTGCAGCACGACCCGGCCACGCCCGAAGGTTGGAATGCCTACGCGCCCGCCACGGCCCGCGTGGGCGCTATCCCCAACTCGTTTATCGGCGAGTGGCTACGCATGGAAATCGCGACCATGCCCAAGAACCAGACCCCTATCACGGTGGGTATTGGTGCATCTGCTACCACCGTTCAAGCGCAGTTGGCGGGCTTGTATAACGATGGCAGCCAATACGATTTGCAATACCAAGGCTCTACCCAAGGCAATAATACGCCGGTGCCAGACCCGGTGCCTGCTCAGGTTGTCGTGTATGGCCGCCGCAGTTCGGGCACCTACATCCAGCTGATTCGGGCCAACGGCGATGTGGAAGATTACAGCGTCATGCTAACCACGCCCTTCTACATCATCGGCTGCCCCTATGGCAATGGGACGGGCAGCTTTGGCCTGGCGAAGGTGCCACCTATCAACCTGATAAGCAATTATCTGGAAACTGCTTTCATCTAACGATGGCCTACCTCGCCCTGCCCCTTACGCTCACGCTGCAACCCGCTTGCACTGGCACCTACCTGCGCTGGCTTTCTCCATTAAACACATGGGAGGGCTGGCTCTTTGGCGGTGATGTCGACACCAAGACCGACGTGGTGGACGCCACCGATATTAGCACGGCCGACGGTCGCGCCCAGGTGGCCGTGCGCCGCGCCGGCCTCGACACGCTGACCGTACGCACCGGTGACCTGAGCGAGGCCCAGCACGCGGCCCTGAGCACTATCCTCGACTCGCCCCAGGTGTATCAGCAGCTGGCCAACGGTTCCCGGCTGCCTGTGCTCATCGCCGCCAACGCCAGCCTGACCCGCACCAGCAGCGACGGCAAGTATGAAATCGAGCTGGCCTACACCTTGCCCGCCCGCAACGCCCTGACCCACTAGCATGGCCTACCAACTCACCTACGCGGACGGCTCGGCCCAGGTGCTCACCGGGCGCGTGGCCATCACGAAGCAAGACAACGATATTACCAAGCCCGATACCGTGCAGGCCAGCTACTCGACCACCATCGCCCTGCCCAGCGACGTGGCCACGCATAAGCGTCTGGCGCAGCCGCAGCTCGGTACCAGCCTGAGCGATGCGCCCTACAGCGGCAAGCCGTGCGTGCTGGAGGCCAGCGGCGTGGAAGTGCTGCCCGGTGCTCAGCTACGCCTCGACGACTACACGCCGCGCACGGGCTACAGCGGCCGGCTGCTGGCTGGCAACAAAAGCTTCTACGACCTGCTCGTCGATGCCGATGGGGACAAGAGCTTGCGCGACCTCGACCTGTCGGCCTTCGACCACGACTGGAGCCTGGCTAACGTCGTAGCCGGCGCAGGC
This sequence comes from uncultured Hymenobacter sp., assembly GCA_964251335.1. Taxonomy (GTDB): domain Bacteria; phylum Bacteroidota; class Bacteroidia; order Cytophagales; family Hymenobacteraceae; genus Hymenobacter. Next base: position 1,817 of record CAXUKA010000301.1, on the reverse strand, counting down.
CACACAACTTGGCAGCAGGGGTATTGCTACGACCTCTATGACCGGGGCCTAGGCGCGCCCCCAATACCGACCGCCGGCAGCAGCAAACTCTTTGAGGCGGGCTACTGGCCGACCGCTTACGCCCGGGTGGTGTGGGAAGCCATCTTCACCGGCGCCGACGTGAAGTGGAGCGGTGACCTCCCTGCCATCTTCGACACGGCCCTACTGCCTGCCCCGCAGCCCTACGGCTACAGTGAGCAGACGCGGGCCGACCACGAGCTGGTGGCAGGCTACGCGCCCACGGCACAGATGCACCGCTTCACCAGCGAGCAGGATGCCTTGGTGCCCTACACCTGGGCGCAGTCCTACCGGCTGCCCGCGGGTGCGGGCCCATTTGGCGCGCCGGCCGTCGACCGCAGCGACCTGCACCAGGGCGCAGCCGTTACCTTCAACCCGGCCAACAACAGCTACACCGTGAACCTAGTCGGCTATTACGACCTGAAGGCCGAGCAGGACGTGCACATCTACTGCGTGGACTTGCCCGGCCTGGGCGAGGTGAGCGCCACCATCGGCGTGTTCGTGAACGGCGTGCTGGTAGGCGACGAGGACCAGATTCGCGGCCGGGGCATCCTGGAAGATACCCTCACGGGCCTGGCTGAGCGGCAGCTGCTCCAGCCCGGTGACGTGGTGCAGGCCCGCTACAAGTTCGACAAGTGGACGAACATCAGCCCCCCGACCGATGAGAGCTGGGACTTGCTGGCTAACGGCCGCCTCACGGTGCAGCTGCTGGCTGACTTCCCGCCCCGTGGCCGCGTGCACCTGCAAGACTGGCTGCCCGACATGACCCAGAAGGACTACGTCAAGGGCATGATACAGCTGTATGGCCTGACCCAGACCACTGACCCCTACACGGGTGCCGTGGTGTTTCGGCGTACGGCCTCGGTGCTCGATGGCCTGCCAGGCAGCGCCAGCGACTGGAGCGAGCTGCGCGACGGCTCGCAGCCGGCCAAGCGTAGCTGGAAGCTTGGCGACTTTGCCCAGCGCAACTGGTTTCGGTGGAAGGATGACGACGGCAACACGTCCTACCAGCAGGCCATTTTCGAGCAGACCCACATTGGCCAGCCCTGGAATGCCGACGCCGCCAAGGCAGCCGCCAAGGCCTTCGCGGCCGGCTACCTCGATAACGGAGCGGGTGATACCAGCCTCGACACGACGAAGGACGTGCTTACGTTGCCCTTTGCCGCCACGCTCACCGGAGCCGAGGGCTTGCTGCTGCTGCCCTACTGGAAGCCTAACAAGGGCACCGACTACCAGGCCGACTTGCAGGTAATTCAGGATGCGGTGAACGATGGCACCTATACCCAGCAGGAAGCGGTGGTCGCGCGGGCCAAGGCCTTGAGCGATGACTTTGAGACCCAGGAGCCGCAGCCCCGGCTGGTGTACCAGCTGCCGGCTACTGTCGCCACCCGAGCCGTACTGCTGCTCGATGACCTGGGCCAGCAGCAACAGGTGAACATGCGCCTGAGCTACTTCGTGGATGTGAACCAGGCCGAAGACTTGGACTTCACCCGCTCGCTGTTGCCACGCTACTACCCACACCTGGCCGCGGCGCTGGTGCGGCCGCTCGTGCTGCGGCCCTACCTGTACCTGAGCGCGGCTGATGTGGTGGCCTTTAGCCAGCTCGTGCCGGTGTGGTTGCAGGATGAGCAGGCGTGGTTTTTTGTCAATAAGGTGGACGGGTGGGAGGATGGCCAGCCCAGCACGGCGATGGAATTGATTCGGCTGCTGTAAGTTTTATAAAGTTAATGCGTAGAGATTTTTAGAATATGAGTATATTG
>CAXUKA010000300.1:0-8266 GCA_964251335.1 uncultured Hymenobacter sp. | reverse complement strand
CCCTGGCGCTTGGTATTGTTGTGGGGGCTCTTGCTTGCTATTTCGGCGGCTGGATTTACAGTGTCTTGCTGGGTTTGATGACTGTGGTCTGGAGTATTCCCGGTATTATGCTGGTTATCGCCATTTCGCTGGCTCTGGATAGTAAAGGTGTGTGGGTCAGCTTTGTAGCCGTGGGTCTTACTATGTGGGTCGATGTGGCGCGGGTGGTGCGCGGGCAGGTGCTGGGGCTGCGCTCGGCCACGTTTATTGAGGCAGGGCGAGTGCTGGGACTGCCCACCAGCCGGCTAATTTTTGTGCACCTGCTGCCCAACCTGCGCGGGCCACTCATCGTGTTGGCTACCAGTAATTTTGCGGCCGCCATCCTGCTCGAAGCTGGCCTGAGCTTTCTGGGGCTGGGCGTGCAGCCGCCCGCCCCGAGCTGGGGCCTCATGGTAAAGGAAGGCTACGACCTGCTCGGCACCCAAGCCGGACTGTGGCTGACGCTGCTGCCAGGGCTGGCCATTAGCTTATTAGTATTGAGCTTTAACCTACTAGGCAACGCTCTGCGCGATGCCTTCGACCCCAAAACGCAGATTAGCTAAGCCTGTTGGCCGCTGGCGAATAGTTGAGGTGTATTTTTGCGTGTCGTTATATTTAGGTGCATTATTGTTTTTTTTAGTAGTTCATTTGCTTTCATCTTTAGGTGCTCGTTTTAGTATTGTTCCTGTGTTATGCCGCAAACCGCTGAACTAATTAGTCTCGAAAAGCGGCTCTTTTTTAAGGAGCGTGAGTTACAGGCGCTGCTGGAAATTACCCAGGCCATCACGCACGATGCCAACGAGGCCGACCTGTACAAGATTTACCAGTTCACCCTCATCGGGCAGCTGGGGGTGCGCAAGCTGGCGCTTTATGTGCTCGAAGACAAGCAGTTTCGGCTAAAAGTTAGCTTTGGGACAACCTTGCGAGTTGGGTCCGGCTTTTTGCCTGAGGCCCTGCCCGCGCATTGCCAGACGCAGTCTTGCGCAGTAGGCGACCTAGACCTGCCTGCCGAATGGCAGGGGTTTGAGCGGCTGGTGCCCGTGCGCCAGCTCGAAGCGGTGCAGGCATTCGTGTTTATTGGGGCGGCGCAGGTTGGCTATGTCACGCACGAGGCCATGGGCTTCCTCGAAACGCTGAGCAACATTCTGCTCGGGGCCGTGGCCAACCGCCGCCTGGCCCGCCAGCGCGAAGCCTCCATGATGGCCGAAGCCGCCGTGCGCCGCGAAATCGAGATTGCCCAGCAGGTGCAGCAGATGCTTTTTCCGCAGCACCTACCCAATAATGAGCACTTTGCGGTGCAGGCTACCTACTTGCCGCACACCGAGATAGGCGGTGACTACTACGATGTAGTAGAGGTCGACGCCAACCACCTGCTGGTGTGCGTGGCCGATGTAAGCGGCAAGGGCGTGCCCGCGTCGTTGCTGATGTCAAACTTTCAGGCGGGCCTGCGCACGCTGCTGCGCCAGGGCATTGACCTGGCCACTATCGTGCATGAGCTCAATCACTTGCTGTTTCGCAATGCGGGCGGCGAAAAGTTTATCACGGCCTTCCTGGGGCTCTACAACCGCACGACCCAGGTAATGGAATACGTAAACGCCGGCCACAACGACCCCTTGCTGCTGTCGGACGCTGGCCCCGTTCAGCGCCTGCACGACGGCACCCTCATGCTCGGCATCATGCCCGAGCTACCCATGCTCAAAGTGGGGCTGGTGCGCGTGCCACGCCACTCGCTGCTTTTTACTTACACCGACGGCCTGACCGAAGTATTTGATAAGCAGCATAATGAGTACGGGGAAGACGGCGTGCTGGCCCTACTGGAGCGCAATCGCTACCTGCCCCTGACCCGCCTGCACCAGGAGCTGCTGAGCGACATCCGCCGCTTCAACTCCAAAGGCGAGAAGTTTGCGGATGACATTACGCTGCTGAGTTTGCGGGTGAAGTAAGCAACTGTCATTGCTTCGTCGTGCCTCCTCGCAATGACAACTTACTCTTTCAACGGCTCCTCTACCCAGGTCGTCGCTCGCACCAGCACTGCTAATAGTACCAGGAACATCGAGCCGATTTTATCGACTTCTACCAGCTCATTGAGAAACAAGTGGAAGATGATAATGACCAGCGACAGCGTGCCGGCCAGTACCACGCGGTGTACGTCGGGGCGGGCGAGGCTGCGGTGATAAAGCCGCTCGGCGGTGAGCAGCGCTGTGCTTATGAGCACGCAAAATAGCAGGAAGCCCGGCACGCCTTGCTCGGCCAGCGTGAGCAGAAAGTAGTTGTGAGTGGTGGAGTGCTCGCGGTTGTCGCTCACGTAGGTGCGGAAACCCGATATCGTATAGCGCTTGTATTCTGGGTAGAATGTGGACGGGCCGCTGCCAGTGGCGGGCTTATCGGCAATCATGCGGGCGGCGGCTATCCAGCGGTATACCCGCTCCATACCCGACACATCCTCGAATTTATAGGTCGAGGCTAGGTGCGCTTCGAGGTCGCCGCCGTGCCAGATGGTTTTTTCGTAGTCGGGCGCAAAGCGCATGAAGTTGTCGGCACTCACGAAGTACGTGGCCGCGCTGACTACCACCAGCACCATGCCTACCAGCACCAGCCGCGTGAGCCGCCAACGCAGCACCAGATAATACAGCCCTGCCACCGGCAGCGCCAGCCACGAAGCCCGCGTGTACGAAGTTATCAGCCCAAAAAACAGAATGCCCGCCGCGCCCCACCACAGGTAGCGCCATTTGCGTTTGGTGGCCTGGTCGGCCAGCCCGATGGCCAGCGGCAGCAGCAGCGCCAGCATGGTGGCGTAGATAACGTGGTTGATGAAAAGCGGCCGCGCCGCCCGGTTCACCGAGTCGAAGCTGAAGCCGTGCACGGCGTGGCGCGGCAGCACCCATAGCAGCAATACCGCCAGCGCCCCGGCCACGTAATAGGCCGCCATGCGCCAGAAATCGGCCGGGCGGCGCACCAGCAGCAGGGTGCCCAGCCCGAAGGGCGTGAGGTACCACACCTTGGCCAGCACGTATTTAAACGACTTTACTTTATCGACCGAAAAGACAATATCGAGGGCCGACCACGCCAGCAGCAGCACCGGCAGCACCAGCAACGGATGCAGCCACTCGCGCCGGGATATTTGCCCCAGGCCGCCGCGCCCAAAGAGCAGCGCCAGTGGCACGCAGGCCGTTAGGGCCAGCATAAACGGCTCGGAAGGTACATCCATCATGAAGCTGCCAACGAAGGGGATTTCCCGCGAAAATGGCAGCGTCAGAAACTAGGCGTAGCACAGCCAGCGCCACTCGGCTAGTCCCAGCACCACGCCCACAATGGCCAGGGCCGGCAGCAGCAGCAGTGGCTGCTGCCACATGCCCGCCAGTGCCCCACTCCCCAGCAGCAGCCCCAGAAAGCCTACGAATACCCATTGGGTAGCATCGGCGGGGCGCAGGCGGAGTAAGAGTTGGCGCATAAGGGGTTAGTAGGATAGGGGGTGAGGAGGTAAATGGGTTTTGTCATTGCGAGGAGGCCCGACGAAGCAATCGCACCTCAACGGTTCCCAAGCGGCTCGTAAGCAACTCATCTTGATGAGATTGCTTCGTCGGGCCTCCTCGCAATGACGGTGTTTACCCTAGCGCCGGCCGCCGCCGATACAGCTCCAGCAGCAGAATGACCAGTATCGAAATGGCCAGCGTGAGCACTACCGAGCTGAGGATAATGCCCGTGCGGAAAGGCTTGCTCTTGCGGGTAGCCGGCTGGGCTTTTTGCAATAAATACAGCGACGAAACGCGGCTGCCCAGCGAGATTTCGGCCTGCTCGTAGGCGGCCCGGGCGGCTACGAAGCGCGATTGCAAGTCGGCCAGGCGGCTGCTGGCTAGGCCCACGGAGTCGGCCCCTTGAATCCAGTTTTCGAGGTTGATGAGGTTGCCGCCATCGGCACTGGTGAGGCCGCGAAGGGCCTTGCGCAGGCCAGCCGCATTGCCGGGGCCGCCGCCTTCGGCTACGCGTAGCTCCTTTTCAGTTTCAATGACAGCTTTGGCGAGGTAGCGGCCCTGCTGCTCTAGGCCAAACACACCGTAGCGGCGGCGCGCCCGCAGCAGCGCCAGCCGGGTTTGCTCGTAGTGGCGGCCCAGGCTGGCCGAGCGTTGGCGATACAGTTCCAGCACGTTGCGGCGGTTTTCGAGCGTCAATTGCTGGTTAACGGAGTCGATGGCTACTACTACCGCGTTGGCCACGCGGGCGGCCAATTCCTTATCACGGTCCTGGAAAGTGAGCTCGATGGCGTCGCGCTCGTTGTGCACAATCGACAGGTTAGAGCTGAACTCTTGCAGCGTCCGGTTTTCGGTCAGGTCGTTGCCGGGTACGCCCTGGTTGTAGTGCTTGTAGAGGTTAAACCGTCGAATTATTAGCTCGGCCACCGGCAGCGACTCGCCGATGGAGATAACGCGGTCGAGGTCTTCGGAGCGCGAGCCCAGCTCCAGCTTCGAGCCTTCTACCAGGCGGTCGGGGTCAGAGCTTTGCGGCGAGGTAGGCAGAAAGACAGCTACCGAGCTATAGATATTGGGCAACCGCAGCACGATAACGGTGCTGACGAGCAGCGCCAGGCCACCGGCCAGGCCCAGCAAATACTTCCAACGGTGAAAGATGGCCCGCAGACTGGCCAGTGAAAGACTAAACGTAGAGGTTGGCGACATAGTGGCAAGCAGAACTACTACCGGCTAAAAAATATTGCCTTGGGCCGGGCAGCAGCGGGCAAAGATAACCCGCCGTTCGCTGCTCTACCTTTGTGCTTTCCGGTAAAGTCCATCTTATTCCTTTTCTGTTATCAAACGCTTTTTAGGCAGTATTAGCCTGGCCATCGTGCTCAACCTGCTGGTGAAGCCCGGCTGGATACTCATCGAAAACCTGGCGCAAAACAGGCTCGGCCACGTCACGTTCGGGCTGATTGCGGCGTTTACCTCGCTGGCCGTGGTGGTGGCCGTCTTCACCGACCTGGGTTTGACGCAGTTCACGGTGCAGCAGCTGGCCGCCGATTCGGACTTTGCCAATCGCAATTTTTCGACGCTGCTGCCCCTGCGTGCCTTGCTCACGGTGGTGGCGCTGGCGGTGCTGCTGGCACTGGGGGCGGCCCTAGGCTACCACGACGAACAGTTGTGGCTGCTGGCCGCCGTGGGTGGCAGCTTGCTTTTAACGCAGTACGGGCAGTTTTTGCGGGGGCCGGTGCAGGCGCGGCAGCATTTTAATACCGATGCGCTGCTCTCCGTATTTGAAAAGCTGCTGGCCCTGGGGCTGGTAGTGGCGCTGCTGGCTGGCGGTGCGCTTGAGTTAAAGTCTTATGTAGGCGCGCGATTGGCGGCGGCGGCCTTCACAGCGGTGCTGTTTTTGGGGCTGTTGCGGCGACTGTTTGGGCCGTTGCCGCACGGCCGGTTGCAGTGGCCGGTGGTGCGGCAGCTAGTGCGCGGCAGCTGGCCGTTTGCGTTCATGACGGTGCTGTATGGCATCAACGAGCGCGTTGATATGGTGCTGCTTGAGCGCCTGGCCCCGTCGGCGGCCGAGGCGGGCTACTACGCCGCCGCCTACCGCTGGCTCGACGCTACCCTTATGTACTCGTGGACGGTGCTGCCGCTGTTTTTTGCCCGCTTTGCCCATGCCAGCACCCGCCCGCGCGAGCTGCGGCAGCTGCTCTGGATAGGGCAGCGGGTGTCGGCCATTCCGCTGTTGCTGTTGGTGGCGTTTGTGCTATTTCGGGGCGAAGTGCTGTTTTGGCAGTTCAGCCACAGCACCGCGCCCGAATTGGCACGCATGGTACTGTGTTTGAAGCTGTTATTCCTGAATGCGCTGATGCAGGCCTTCTTTGCCATCTACAGCACGCTGCTCACCAGCACTAGCCACCAGCGCGTGATGAGCGGGCTGGCCGTGCTCAGTATCATCCTCAATATCACCTTAAACCTGTGGCTATTGCCTCGCTACGGAGCCATCGCGGCCGCCGCTAATACGCTGGCTAGCGTGGTGCTGGTATCGGCAGGCTACGTGTGGCTGGTGGTGCGGCGCACAGGCGTGGCGGTGCCGTGGCACATCCTGGCCCGGTTGGCCTTGGCCTTCGGGCTGCTGTGCGGGGCGTGGTACGGGGTGCAGGCCACCCTGGCACTGAGCTGGTGGCTCGAAGCCGGCCTGATGGGATTGGTATTCATCCCTATTTTGTTTGCCACCGGCCTAGTGCGCTGGCGCGAGCTACGGCAATTGCGGCCTCGTTAGCGGCCGAGGCCAGTCCGTTATTTTTGCCTCCAACCCAGCCCGAATGAGCAGCTCCCTGCTACTTGCTCATTGTTAATTGATACTTGAAAAAATGGCTCGTCCGCACCCTTCCCACTTCGTGCATACGCTGCTGCCGCAGCTGGTGTGGCGCCGCGCCGCCGCCGTGCGCCGCGAGCTTGGCGACCCACTGCTGGCCCGCGAGCTGCTGCTCTACGTGTGGGACAAAGCCGCCGAAAACCTGCCGCCCCGCGAGCGGGTATCGCCCCGCGGCCTGCACTTGAGCTGGCACCGCGTGGCCGGCCGCGCCACGGCGCTGGTGCAGCTGCCCGCTCCCCAGTCCACCGGCGAGGCGCACTTGGTAGCCATTGTGTATGAAGATGATACCGAGTTTTTGGCCGCCGAGCAGCGCCATCCCTCGCCGCTCGATGAGCCCGAGCTAGCCGATGAGGACGACGATGGCCTGGCCGACCTGCCCGACGACTTGCCACGCTACTTCCTGCTCGAAGCTACCCTGGGCCGCAGCCCCGACGAAGACGGCACGCCCACCATGCTGGGCGAGTGGCGCGGCGAGCATCACCGCCACCACACCCCTGGCCCGCCCGCCGGCCGCCCCGATACCACCGGCCGCTTCCTACAAGCTTTGGCCGAACTGTTAGGGCCGCAGCCCGATACGAGCGTGCCGTTTATGCGCATCGTGCGAGGATAAGTTGGAAGATGAGGAGGTTAGCGATAGTCAGTGCGAGGAGGCACGACATTCTGCGTATTAAGTAGAGACAATCGCACCTGGCAGGAACTTGAATGGCTCGTCTTGATGTGATTACTTCGTCGTGCCTCCTCGCACTGACTATCGCTGACCTCATACCCGCATTATCCCTATGCGCCGCCGCCAACAGCTAGCCCAGGCCGCTGCCGAAGCCGCCGCCCGCGCCCAGCGCGCCACCGACACCCGCTGCGGCCTCTGCGAGCGCCAGGTGCAGCAGACGTCGCGCCACCATCTGGTGCCCCGTGAGGAAGGTGGCCGCTACGGCGAAGTCGTGGACCTGTGCCAGCCTTGCCACAGCAGCGTGCACCGCTTTTTGACCAATAAGGAGCTGGCCCACCAGTACTCGACCGTGGAAGCGTTGCGTGGGGCCGAAGAGTTGAAAGGCTATTTGAGCTGGATTCGCCGAAACCGGGTGGAGAAGATTAGTAATCGACGGGGTAGGGGTTAAGGTATTAATTGATAGTCAGCTGTAGATAAAAAAGCCCGACCGCTTAGTGTGGTCGGGTTTTTTTATTGCCTTGCAGCAAGGAATAGCCTGGGGAATATAGTGTAAAAGCGATTGAATTTAAAATACCTAAAATTGGGTATTTTTTATATATATAATATCATTCATATTTGCTGTTGCTTTTGCACCTTTCACTTTCTCTTTTTCAATTCCCCATGAAAAAAGCTTTCACTCTCCTGTTTGCTGGCCTGCTGTTTTTATGCGTACTCGCTGCCCAAGCCCAAACTATCCGCCGCGTGAATAATACCGGGGTTGCCGTTACCGGCGTCAACGTATATACCACCCTGCAAGCGGCCCACGATGCGGCCAGCTCGGGCGATATTATTTACCTGGAGCCCAGCAATATTTCCTATGGCGGCCTGACCTGCGTGCGGCCGCTCACCATTATTGGCAATGGCTACTTTCTAAGCCAAAACACGGGCTTGCAGCTTGATGTGCGGGAGTCGATAACTGATGGCATCACGTTTGCCGCTGGCAGCGCAGGCTCGCGCATTACGGGCTGCGATATCACGAGTACCTTATACATCGGAGCCAGCAACATTACGGTAGAGCGTAACAATATTTCGGGTACTACCTACATGGGGTACAACGGCAGTATTGGCTACGTGACGGTCAGCGGAATCATCTTCCGGCAGAACTATATTACTTCTACTATCTACCTGTACCCTAGCGGCAGCACGAACGTAAGCAACGTTAATATCACCAATAATATATTTGCTTCGGGTAGCATCAGCTCCTCGGGTACC
>CAXUKA010000299.1:0-8290 GCA_964251335.1 uncultured Hymenobacter sp. | reverse complement strand
GATGTGGACTTGGCCCACCTGCTCCACCACGACAAGCCGCTTTTTGGCTTTGTCTTTTCTTTTTTGTGCCATTTGGTTATCGCTATAAACGCGGCAGGTGTTGGCTCCGCCTCACACTCACGAAGAGCCTGAGGCAGAGCCGATTGCCGCTACGGGTTATTTCGTTGCTTTCTTCTTGCCGGCCACGGTCTTACGCTTGCCCTTGCGGGTACGCGAGTTGTTCTTGGTGCGCTGACCACGAACTGGCAGACCTTTACGGTGACGGAGGCCACGGTAGCAGCCAATGTCCATCAGACGCTTGATGTTGAGCTGGATTTCCGAGCGCAGAACGCCTTCGGTCTTGTGCTCAGCAGCGATGATGGCGCGAATCTCAACAGATTCGGCTTCGGTCCAATCCTTTACTTTCTTGTTGACGTCAACGCCAGCTTTGGTCAGGATTTTAACCGAGTTGCTCCGGCCAATGCCGAAAATGTAAGTCAGGGCGATTTCGCCGCGCTTGTTGTCCGGGATGTCAACCCCTGCGATACGAGCCATATTGGTTGGTTAGATGTTTGCGGACCAGAAAGCCCGGCAGCGGCTTGGAAGGCGACTAGCCGAACAAAAGTTCAAACCAGCCAGTACCCAAGGCTCCGGGTTTCTGAAAATTGATTTAGCCCTGACGCTGCTTGAAGCGGGGGTTCTTCTTGTTGATAACGTAGAGCTTGCCGTTGCGACGGATGATTTTGCAATCAACGCTACGTTTCTTCACCGAGGTTTTTACTTTCATGACCTTGAAAAGAACGAAAAAATTTACTTGTAACGATACTTAATGCGGCCTTTCGACAAGTCGTAAGGCGACATTTCGAGCTTTACCTTGTCGCCGGGCAGAATCTTAATGTAGTGCATCCGCATCTTGCCCGAGATGTGGGCAATCAGCTGGTGGCCATTTTCCAATTCCACGCGAAACATGGCGTTAGAAAGGGCTTCGAGGATGGTACCGTCCTGCTCGATGGAGGCTTGTTTTGCCATAAGGGCTATTGCAGTGCTTTTTCTATGTAGTCAAAGGAGGTCAGAATCTCTGCCTTATCTTTTCTAACAACAACGGTGTGCTCAAAGTGCGCAGCCGGCTTTTTATCGCGGGTTCGGATGGTCCAGCCATCCTTTTCCTGCACCACATCCTTCTTGCCGAGGGTAATCATCGGCTCGATGGCGAGTGTCATGCCAACTTGCAGGAGCGGCCCTGAACCCCGTTTGCCGTAATTCGGCACTTCAGGTTTTTCGTGGAGCGATGCCCCTACTCCGTGGCCGACCAGCTCGCGTACCACGCCATAGCCCTTGGGCGAAACGTAGTTTTGGATGGCGTAGCTGATATCACCCACGCGGTTGCCGGCTACTGCCTGCTCGATGCCTTTGTACAGCGATGCCTTCGTTTCCTCCAGCAACTTCTGTACTTCCGGCGCCACTTCCCCGATTGGGTAAGTGTAAGCACTGTCTGCGTGGTAGCCGTTGAGAAAAACCCCGGCGTCTACCGTTAAGATATCACCACTCTTCAGCGGCTCATCGGTAGCGAATCCGTGGACTACTACCGAGTTTGGGCTCAGGCAGAGGCTGTGCGGAAAACCATACAATCCTTTGAACGAAGGGGTAGCCCCGTGGTCGCGGATGAACTCCTCAGCGCGGTGGTCTAGCTGCCGCGTCGTGGCTCCTTCGCGCACCAGCGAAGCTACCTCGCCGTGTGCACGCGCCAACAGTTGCCCGGCGGCGCGCATTAACTCTATTTCTTCTTCTGTCTTAAGCAGAATAACACCAGTTGCCATTTTGCTACCTTACGAGGCAATGGCTATCGGCTGCGAAGGCCGACCGCGCAATTTGCCCGATTTCATCATGCCATCGTAGTGACGCATCAGCAAGTAGCTTTCTACCTGGTTGAGCGTATCCAGCACCACGCCTACCATGATGATAAGCGAAGTCCCGCCGTAGAACAGCGACAGCGGACGGGTAACACCCAGCAGCAGCGCTAACGTTGGGAAGATGGCAATCAGCGCTAGTGCCACGGCACCCGGCAGCGTTACACGCGTCAAGATTTCATCAATGAACTCCGACGTGTCGCGGCCCGGCTTCACGCCCGGTACGAAACCACCACTCCGTTTCAGGTCGTCCGCAATTTGATTGGGGTTAACACTGATGGCGGTGTAGAAGTAAGTGAAGATGACAATCAGCAGTGCGAACACTGTGTTGTACACCCAATGCTCGGGCGAGAAATACGCGGCGATGTTAGCGGCCAAGTCGCTGTTTTTATCCCAAGCCGAAGCGGCGATGCTCGGCACGAACATCAGCGATTGGGCGAAGATGATGGGCATAACGCCAGCGGCGTTAACCTTCAGCGGGATAAACTGACGCTGAGCGTCGAGTTGCGTAGCACCACCTACCTGCTTAGCGTACTGCACCGGAATGCGGCGAACAGCTTGCGTGAGCACGATAACGGCCATTACTACTAGGAACAGCACCACCAATTCCAGCAAGAAAATCAGCGACTTGTTGACACCCTTAGCAGCAGCTTCGCCGATAAGAGCACCAGGGAGGCGCGACACGATACCAATCATGATAATCATGGAGATACCGTTGCCGATGCCTTTATCGGTGATTTTCTCGCCCAGCCACATGCAAAACAGCGTTCCGGCCGTGATGATGAGCATGGTCGAGATGGTGAAGAACGTGCCGGGGGTGATGATGGCCTCGGCATTAATCGTCGCCAGGAAGCCCACAGACTGCGCCATCACAATCGGGATGGTGAGCACGCGGGTATACTGGTTGATTTTCTTCCGACCCGATTCGCCTTCTTTCTGGAGCTTCTGGAAGTACGGCACGGCAATCGTAAGCAATTGCAGCACGATAGAAGCCGAGATGTACGGCATGATGCCCAGCGCGAAGATAGAGGCGTGGCTAAACGCCCCGCCAAGCAGCGTATCCAGAATACCGAATACGCCGCCCGTGCCTTGCTTCAGCTGCGTGGGGTCTACACCTGGCAGGACCACGTAGCAGCCCAGCCGGTAGATAGCAATGAAAAATAGCGTATTGAGGATTCGCGTACGCAAATCCTCAATCGCAAAAATGTTTTTTATCGTTTCGATAAACTTATTCATTGCCAGTTGCTAACAATAGTAAGCTAGAGCGTAACTACTTTGCCACCTGCTTTTTCGATAGCCTCAACGGCCGATTTCGAGAAAGCGTGCGCATGTACTTCCAGAGCAGCGGTGAGTTCACCACGGCCGAGGATTTTAATTTTGGCGTTCTTCGACACCAGACCAGCATTTACGAAGTAAGCTTGGTCCATCGAAGTTACGGCACCACCTTCGAGCAGGCCCTGAAGTACGTCCAGGTTGATGCCTTTGAACTCAACGCGGTTGATGTTCGTGAAACCGAACTTCGGCACGCGGCGCTGCAAAGGCATTTGACCGCCTTCGAAGCCCGACTTGCGCGAGTAGCCCGAGCGCGACTTGGCACCCTTATGGCCACGGGTAGCGGTACCACCGCCGCCCGAGCCTTCACCACGACCGAGACGCTTGTTGTTGCGCGTTGCGCCAGCGGCGGGTTTTAAATTGGAAAGATTCATGACTGGGATAAACGCTTACAGTTCGGTTACTTCCAGCAGGTGCTGAATCGACTTCACCATGCCCAGGATGCTAGGGTTGGTTTCGTGCGTAGCAGTGCTGTTCATTTTATTCAGGCCGAGGGCCTGCACGGTGCGCTTCTGACGCTCGGGGCGGTCAATGGCGCTGCGCACGAGCTTTACTTGAATCTGTGGCATGGTCAAATTAACCGTTAAAAACGCGGGCGAGAGAAATACCGCGAGCCTGAGCAATTTGCATTGGGTCGCGCATTTTAGCAAGTGCAGCAAAGGTAGCCTTTACCACGTTGTGGGGGTTCGACGAGCCTTTCGACTTAGCCAGTACGTCTTTGATACCAGCCGATTCGAACACGGCACGCATGGCACCGCCGGCGATTACGCCCGTACCAGCCGCAGCGGGCTGCACGAGTACGAAACCTCCACCGTAGCGGCCTTCCATTACGTGGGGAACGGTGTGCTTGTACAGCGGCACTTTCACCACGTTTTTGCGAGCGTCGTCAATGCCTTTGGCAATGGCGTCGGTTACCTCGTTGGCTTTGCCTAGGCCGTAGCCTACGTTGCCTTTGCCGTCGCCTACCACTACGATAGCCGAGAAGCTGAAGCGACGACCACCTTTCACCACTTTGGCGACGCGGTTGATAGCTACTACTTTTTCTTTGAAATCCGAATCGCCCTGAACCGAGCTATCGTTGCCGCGGCCACCGCGGTCGTTGCCGCGACGGTCGTTGCCGCCCCGGTTGTTGCCACCGCGGTCGTTTCCACCAGGAGCGCCACCACGGTTGTTGTTGTTATACTCTGCCATGATGCTTAGAAATTAAGGCCGCCTTCGCGGGCTCCTTCAGCTAGTGATTTAACGCGACCGTGATACAGGTAGCCCGAGCGGTCAAACACCACTTTCGTGATGCCGGCCTCTTGCGCCTTAGCGGCGATTTCGCGGCCTACAGCAGCGGCCAAGGCCACACCGTTACCACCTTCGGCGGTTACCTTCTTAGACGAAGCGGCAGCCAGCGTGCGGCCAGCCGAGTCGTCAATAATCTGGGCGTAGATGCCCGTGTTGGAGCGGAACACCGACAGGCGCGGGCGCTCCGACGTACCGGACACTTTCGTGCGGATGATGCGCTGAATGCGCTTCCGGCGGGATGCTTTATCGAAAGCCATGATACTAGATTACTTTTTAGCGGCAGTCTTGCCGGCTTTACGACGAACAATCTCACCCACGAAGCGCACGCCTTTGCCTTTGTAAGGCTCAACTTTCCGCAGCGAGCGGATTTTGGCGGCTACCTGACCGATAAGCTGCTTATCGATGCTGGTCAGGGTTACGATGGGGTTTTTACCTTTTTCAGTAACGGCGGTAGCCGATACTTCGGGCGGCAGCGCCAGGTACACGTTGTGCGAGTAGCCAAGCGACAATTCCAGCGACTGGCCAGCCAGGGCGGCCTTATAGCCTACACCTACCAGTTCGAGTTTGTGCTCGAAGCCAGTGTTTACGCCGGTAATCATGTTGTTGATGAGCGAGCGGTACAGGCCGTGCATGGCCTTGTGGCGCTTCTGCTCAGTGGGGCGCGATACCACCACGTTACCGTCTTCGGTAGCTACCGCGATGTCGCGGTCTACTACCTGGGTCAAGGTGCCTTTCGGGCCTTTCACCGTTACGGTGTTGTCTTTGTCGACCGATACCTGCACGCCGGTGGGCAGGGCAATCGGCAGTTTACCAATACGGGACATATAGATACTAGTGCTTAGCAGTGGTTAGTACACGTAGCACAGCACCTCGCCGCCCACGTTCTCGTTTTTGGCTTCCTTCTCGGTCATTACCCCTTTCGAGGTCGACAGGATAGCTACGCCCAAGCCACTCAGTACGCGGGGCAGGTTATCGGCCGCGCGGTACTGACGCAGACCAGGCGTGCTGATGCGCTGCAGGCTAGTGATAGCCGGCGCTTTGGTGGTGGGGTTGTACTTCAAAGCGATTTTAATCACGCCTTGGGCCGAAGTATCATCAAAACGGTAGCTCTGAATGTAGCCCTTGTGATAGAGCACTTTCGTGATTTCCTTTTTGATGTTGCTGGCCGGGATTTCCACTACCCGGTGGTTCGCCTTGATGGCGTTGCGCAACCGGGTCAGGTAATCTGCAATCGGGTCAGTATTCATTTGGTTGGTATTGGCCCACAACTTGGGGCCGCAAAGATAAGAAAATTTCGCAGCAGTAGCTAGCAGCCCTACAGCGAAATTTCAGTTAAGACTACTGGACTCGGCTTTCGGAGCGCGGCCCATGGTTTCTTTCGGCAACCTGCCAAATAGGGTGGGCGAGCCCACGAGTATTCTGTTTCGGGGTGCAAAGGTAGCAGGAAGCGTGGCACTTATGCAAGAGAGCCAGTCAATAAAATTTCTGATTATTCACACACAAGCAAAAAGCCCCCAACTCGAAGAGTTGAGGGCTTTTATATAAAGGGGCAGTTTAGACTACCAGCTCGACTTCGTCACGCCGGGAATCTTACCAGCCAGCGCCATTTCGCGGAAGCGAACGCGGCTGATGCCAAACTTGCGCATGTAGCCACGGGGGCGGCCGTCAATCATGTCGCGGTTGTGCAGGCGCACGGGCGACGCGTTGCGGGGCAGCTTGTCGAGGCCAGCGTAGTCACCGGCAGCTTTCAGGGCCTTGCGCTTCTCAGCGTAGCGGGCTACCAGGGTAACGCGCTTGCGGGCCCGGGCTTTGATGGATTCTTTAGCCATTATTCAGCTTCCTTTTTAGCGTTGGCGAAGGGCATACCGAAAGCGCGGAGCAACTCATAGCTCTGCTCATCGTTTTCGGCCGTCGTTACGAAGGTGATATCCATACCGGAGATGCCTTTGATTTTGTCAATCGAAATCTCGGGGAAGATAATCTGCTCTTTCACGCCGAGGGTATAGTTACCCCGGCCGTCGAAGCCCTTGTCATTGATGCCTTTGAAGTCACGTACACGGGGCAGTGCTACGGTCAGCAAGCGGTCTAGGAATTCGTACATCCGCTCGCCGCGCAGCGTTACACGCGCACCGATAGGCATACCTTCCCGGAGTTTGAAGTTCGAAACCGAGCGCTTCGCGATGGTTGGAACAGCTTTCTGACCAGTGATGGTCGTCAGCTCCTCTACCCCGTTGTCAACCAATTTTTTGTCAGCAACAGCGGCACCGATGCCACGGTTGATGCAGATTTTGGTGATGCGCGGTACCTGCATGATGCTCTTGAACTGGAATTTCTCCTGGAGCGCAGGTATTACTTCTTTCTGATATTTATCTTTCAGTCGAGCCATTATCGTAACGAATTAAGCGTTGGCCGAATCAACCTTCTTCACGTTCGACACGTGCATGGGGCTCTCGATTTTGGTGATGCCACCCTGGGGGTTCTTGGCACTCGGCTTATTATGCTTCGTTACCAGGTTCAGGCCTTCTACGATAACGCGCTGCGTAGAGCGGTTTACCGATTTGATGGTGCCGGTTTTGCCGCGCTCGTCGCCGGCAATAACCTTCACGAGGTCGCCGGATTTCACGTGCAGGTGCACGACCGGGGCTTTTGCTTTGGTTGCCATTGGTTAGATTACTTCGGGGGCCAGCGATACGATTTTCATGAACTGCTTCTCGCGCAGCTCACGGGCTACTGGCCCGAAGATGCGCGTGCCGCGGGGCTCGTCGTTGTTGTTGAGCAGTACGGCAGCGTTGTCGTCGAAGCGAATGTAAGAACCATCTTTACGACGGATTTCTTTCTTCACGCGCACAATAACAGCCTTGCTAACAGTACCTTTCTTGGCATTGCCCGAAGGAATAGCCGACTTGATAGCTACCACGATTTTATCACCAACCGTAGCGTACTTCTTGCCCGTGCCACCCAGTACGCGGATGCAGAGCACTTCCTTGGCGCCGCTATTGTCGGCTACCGTGAGGCGGGATTCTTGCTGTATCATCGTTCAGGATTATTTAGCACGTTCAACAATTTCAACCAAGCGCCAGCGCTTGGTCTTGCTCAGGGGGCGGGTGCTCATGATGCGCACCAGGTCACCTTCGCCGCACTCGTTTTTCTCGTCGTGGGCGTGGAACTTGGTGGTTTTGCTCACGAACTTGCCGTAAATCGGGTGCTGGTGTTTTGCAACTACCGCAACCGTGATGGACTTATCCATCTTGCTGCTGGTCACCTTGCCCACAATCTCCTTGCGCATGTTGCGGTCCGAAGCGTTGTCGTGAGCCGGCAACAGGTTTTCTTGAGTCGGTTCCATTACTAAGCTTTGTTAGAAGCCTGCTCATTGTTCCGACGCGAAACTTCCGTTTGCAGGCGAGCAACGGTTTTGCGGTTGGCCTTCAGGCGGCCGGGGTTTTCGAGCGGGCTGATAGCGTGCGCAAAGCGCATCTGCTGGCCGTTGGTTTGCTCGGTTTTTAGCTGAGTGCGCAGGTCTTCTACCGACAGGGCGCGGATTTCTTCGTTTTTCATCGGATTAAGCAACGTTCTCTACGTAGTCGCGACGAACTACAAATGAGGTACGAACCGGCAGCTTTTGAGCAGCCAGACGCAGCGACTCTTTTGCGGTTTCGAGGCTAACGCCATCCGATTCAAACATGATTTGGCCAGGCTTCACGCAGGCTACCCAATACTCGGGCGAACCTTTACCCTTACCCATCCGCACTTCGGCTGGCTTCTTGGTGATTGGCTTATCTGGG
>CAXUKA010000298.1:0-8315 GCA_964251335.1 uncultured Hymenobacter sp. | reverse complement strand
AGCCAGCACGTCGCCGTGGGCATCGCCAGCCTCGGCCGAGTCGGCAGCGGCCACGAAGCTTTCGCGGTGAATGCGGCTGCTGGGCACATTCAGCAGCTCCAGCGCGGCCTGCGACTCGGTCATCAGGCCTTCGGGGCCACAGATATAATATTCGGCCTGCGGGGCCGGAAACTGGTGGCGCTGCTCCAGAATACGCAGCATAGTGGTGCGGTTGACGCGGCCCGTGTGCTGGTGCGGCCCGGCCGAGCGTAGCGGCTGGCTGTACACATGCTCGACCTGCAAGCGACCCCGGCTGCTGGCTTCCAGCTCATCAAGCTGCTGCTTGAAAATCACGGAATCTTCGTTGCGGTTGCCGTAAATGAGCAGCACGTGGCTCTGCGGCTCTTCGCGCAACACGGCCTTGAGCATGCTCATGAGCGGCGTGATACCCGAGCCGGCCCCAATGAGCACCAGCGAGCGGGCAGCCTTGGGGCTGGGCTGTACCACGAAGTTGCCAAGGGGCGGCAGCACTTCGTATTGCTGACCTACTTGCACATTATCAAGCAGATAATTGCTTACCAAGCCACCCACTACGCGCTTCACGGTCACGGATAGGCGCGGGGCTTCGGCGGGGGTACTGCTGAGCGAATAGGCACGGCGCTCGGCGCGGCCACCGGCCGGGCCGCAAGGCACCAGCAGCGTCAGGTATTGGCCGGGCTTGCTGGGCACGGCCTGGCGGTCGGGCCGCTCAAGGTGAATAGTGACGGTATCAGGGGTTTCCTGGGTCAGGGCTACGACGGTCAACGTCAGGTACGACGCCATGGGCTAAAACTTAACTGAAATAGAAATGCAAATTTACGGCGGGGGATTGTAGCATAAGCTTTAGTTTGTGCCTCCGTCAGCCTTACTCTCTATCTTATGCACAAGCTAAAGCTTATGCTACATTCTCTCCTGGCGCGGCACCGCGCCACTTTTGCCCCGGTGCTGCCCACCCAGCCACTCACAGACGCTGCCCCACTCGATTTCACGGCCGCCAACCCGCACCTCGCCCACCCCGAGCGCCTGCGCGACACAGCACTTTTCGACCGGGTAGTGCACGAAATGCTAGCCGAGCAGCACGCCACCATCGGCATCGGCGGCTACCTTGAAAACCGCGTTATCTATCGCCGTAGCCCACATTTTGCCGATGCCACTGAGCCGCGCTCGTTGCACCTAGGCGTAGATGTGTGGGTGCCGGCCGGCACGTCTGTAGCTGCGCCACTGCCGGCCGTGGTGCACAGCTTTGCCGATAATAACAATTTCGGCGATTACGGCCCGGCCATTATTCTACAGCATGAACTGGAGGGTATCACCTTTTACAGTCTCTACGGCCACCTCACGCGCACCGATTTGCTCGGCTTGCAGCCGGGGCTAAAAATCGACCAAGGTCAAGTATTTGCGCACGTTGGCCCCTACCCTGAAAACGGTGACTGGCCACCGCATTTGCACTTTCAGCTTATCGCCGATATGCAAGGGCGTTGGGGCGATTTTCCGGGCGTAGCCCCGCCCAGTGAGCGAGCGTATTGGGCCGAGTTGTGCCCCGATGCGACGCTGATGCTGTAGCGCTAAGCTCTGGCTTTGCGCTACTTTTCCCGCTCTATCGTGTAGTTTATCAAGGCTTCCAGCGCAGTGCGGGCGGCCGAATCGGGAAACTCGTGCAGGATGGCTAGCGCCTCGTCGCGGTAGCGCTCCATGGTTTGCACGGCGTATTCGAGGCCGCCCGATTTTTTCACGAAGTCGATAACCTGTTGCACCCGGTCGCGGTGGCCGGCGTTGTTTTTGACGTTGAAAATGACGCGGCGCTTATCTATCCAACTCGCCTGCTGCAAGGCGTAGATGAGTGGTAGCGTCATTTTTTTCTCTTTAATATCGATGCCCACCGGCTTGCCGATTTCGGCGGTGCCGTAGTCGAACAGGTCATCTTTTATCTGAAAAGCCATGCCCACTTTCTCGCCGAAGAGGCGTGCACGCTCCACTACTTCCTTGCTCGCGCCCACCGCCGACGCGCCCACGGCGGTGCAGGAGGCAATGAGCGAAGCCGTTTTCTGGCGAATAATATCGAAATAAACGTCCTCCGTAATGTCGAGACGACGGGCTTTTTCGATTTGCAGCAGTTCGCCTTCACTTAGCTCGCGCACGGCGCGGTTCACTATTTTAAGCAGGTCGAAGTCGTCGTGCTCCAGAGCCAGCTGCATACCGCGCGAAAGCAGGTAATCGCCCACCAGCACGGCTATCTTATTCTTCCATAACGCATTGATGGAGAAAAAGCCCCGCCGGTAGTTGCTTTCGTCCACCACATCGTCATGCACCAGCGTGGCGGTATGTAGCAGTTCAATGAGCGCCGCGCCGCGAAATGCCGCAGGCTCTAGCGGGCCGGCCGGGTCAGCGGCGGCGGTGCGGGCAGTCAGAAAAACGAACATGGGCCGCACCTGCTTGCCTTTGCGGCGCACGATGTAACCCATAATCTTGTCGAGCAGCAGCACGTTGGTTTGCATCGACTGGCGAAACTTTACCTCAAACTCCGCCATTTCGGCGGCGATAGGGGCTTGGATAGAGTCGAGCGGATTTGCCATGCGGGCGCAATGATACGGCGGGCAGGCGCATTAGGCCAATGCGGGCCGGGAAGTAGCTTGCGGCATCTTTTGCTTCTATGCGTATGCTTACTACTGTTGAGTTCGTGCTCACGGGCACCGGCCACGGTCGGTCCTTTGCTGCCGACGCCACCTACCAAGCCGTCCAAACTACTACTATTGCCAAACCCGTTGTGGTGTTTGTGCACGGCTTTAAGGGCTTCAAAGATTGGGGGCACTTCCCGCTGCTGGCGCAGTTTTTTGCCGAGCAGGGCTTTGTATTTATCAAGCTCAACCTATCGCACAATGGGGTAGTAGTGGGCGGCACCGGCGACCTTGAAGACCTGGAAGCCTTCGGCCACAACAACTTCAGCCACGAGCTAAACGACCTGGGCCAGCTGCTCGATGCCCTGCACCAGCCGGGTGCTACTCCCCTACCCGCCGCCGAGCTTGACCTCAGCCGCATCTACCTCATCGGCCACAGCCGGGGCGGTGGGCTAGTGCTGGCTAAGGCTGCCGAAGACCCACGCATCACGGCTGTGTCTACGTGGTCGGCGGTAGCTAGCTTGGCTCCGCGTTGGCCAGCCGAGGTGCTCGACCAGTGGCAGCGCGAGGGAGTGATTTATATCCCAAACTCGCGCACCGGTCAGCAACTGCCGCTGTATTATCAGATTGCCGAAGATTACCGCGCCAACCAGCCGCGCTTCGACCTAGCGCAACTGGTACCACACTTGCGCCAGCCGTTGCTCATTGTGCACGGCGACCCCGACGAAACTGTGCCCCTGAGTGCCGCCGAAGAATTGCTGGCCCGCAAGCCCGATGCCGAGCTATTTGTGGTACCGGGCGCGGGGCATCAATTTGGCGGTAGCCACCCGTGGCCTTCGTCCGAGTTGCCACCATTGGCGAAGCTTGTGGCAGAGCGCACGGCTGCTTTTTTTCAGCAGCATTCGTGAGCACCATAGCCTACCTGCTGCTGGGCAGCAATATCGGCGACCGGGCCGCGCATTTGCACCAAGCCCAGCAAACGCTGGCCGCTACGGCTGGCGACATCGTCGCAGCATCCGCCTTCTACGAAACGGCCGCCTGGGGCCTCGAAGACCAGCCAGCATTTCTCAACCAAGCGCTAGCTGTACGCACTACCCTCGATGCCCCGGCACTACTTGTGGCCTGCCTCGCTACTGAGCAGCAGGCCGGCCGCGAGCGGCAGCAGCGCTGGGCTGCCCGCACGCTGGACGTGGATATTTTGCTCTACGGCAACGAGATTATCGAAACCCCGACGCTCACCGTGCCGCACCCAGCGCTACCAGCCCGGCGCTTCGCCCTCACGCCGCTGGCTGAAATAGCGCCGCAGCTAGTGCATCCGCAGTTGAAGCAGACTATCAGTGAATTATTGGCAATTTGCCCTGACCCGCTGGAAGTGTTAAAATGGTAAATAAGCAGGTGAGTAAATAAGTAATCGAAGCTTAGCAATTACTCATTTACTCACCTGCTCATTTACTGATTAAGCCGTTGCGGCCGTCGCCGTCGGTTCAATTTTCTTTACCAAGCCCTGCAGCACTTTGCCGGGGCCGCACTCCAGGAACGTGGTAGCGCCATCGCGAGCCATCGCTTGCACGCTTTGCGTCCAGCGCACGGGGGCAGTGAGCTGGGCCAGCAGATTGGCTTTAATCTCGGCGGGGTCGGTGTGGGGGGCAGCGTCCACGTTTTGGTACACGGGGCAGCGGGCGGGCTGGAAGGTTGTTTTCTCAATAGCCTCAGCCAGTGCGGCTTGGGCCGACTGCATAAGCGGCGAGTGAAAAGCACCGCCCACTGGCAACGGCAGGGCACGCTTGGCTCCGGCGGCTTTCAGTGCCTCGCAGGCCTTATTGATGCCTTCGGTCGAGCCGGAAATAACGAGCTGGCCGGGGCAGTTGTAATTAGCAGCCACCACTACGTCGCCAGCGGCTGAGATTTCTTGGCAAATACGCTCTACTACCTCATCGGCTAGGCCCAGGATAGCGGCCATGGTGCCGGGCTGCTCGTCGCAAGCAGCTTGCATGGCTTGGGCACGGCGGGCCACCAGCGGCAGCGCATCGGCGAAGGTGAGCACGCCGGCCGCTACCAGCGCCGAAAATTCGCCCAGCGAGTGCCCGGCCACCATGGCAGGCTGCAAATCGGGCCGGGCCCTAAACTGCGCCACCGAGTGCACAAACACGGCAGGCTGCGTCACGTCGGTGC
Organism: uncultured Hymenobacter sp.; assembly: GCA_964251335.1. Lineage (GTDB taxonomy): Bacteria > Bacteroidota > Bacteroidia > Cytophagales > Hymenobacteraceae > Hymenobacter. The sequence continues at coordinate 3,510 of CAXUKA010000298.1, read as the reverse complement.
GGCGCAGGTCGGCCTCGGTGCCCGAGAACATGATGTCGGTCAGGCTAAAGCCCAAAATGTCATTGGCCTGCGTGAGCAGGGCGCGGGCATCTTCGCTTTGGTCAAACAGCTCGCGGGCCATGCCCGGAAACTGGCTGCCCTGGCCCGGAAAAACAACGGCAACAGCGCCATCAGTGGGGTGGGAAGGTGTCAAGGGAATTGTTGTCTATTAATTGTTAACTATCGAGTTTTGCTGCTTACCCATCAGCACTTAATCATTCATTATCAGCACTTTCCAGCGAATAACAACGAATAACCAAGCCCTAACATCTGTCAACCAGCCGGGCAAACTTAACGCAAAAAAAGCCGCCCCAAGGTGGAGCGGCTTTCTCAGAATTGCTTGGCTAAGGAGCTAGCGGACTATCTCCACCCAGCCTTTGTAAGTGCGCTTGGTGCCAGCAAAGTCAGCAAACTCAACCTCGGCGAGGTAGTAATACACGCCATCCGAAGCCTTGCCACTAGAGCCGGTTTCGCCGGCAGCGCCGCCGCCATCCCAGTTGATGTAGGGGTCTTTGTCGCTCTCGTACACCTTGCGGCCCCAGCGGTTGAAAATCTGGATGTGCGTGCGCGTTATCGGGCTGGCCGTTTTGGGACGGAACTTGTCGTTGGTCTGGTCGCCGTTGGGCGTGAAGATGTTCGGCAGGATAAAGAATACGCAGTTATCCTGGCAAACTATGTTGCTGACAGCACTCCGCACTCCGCTCGCACTTACGGCCTGCACGGCGTAGCAGCCGGCGGGGTTGGCTAGCGGGCGGTGCAGATAGCTGAGTTGCGTAGTCGAGTCGAGCAGCACCAGTGGCCCATCGGGTGTGGTACGGTAGAAAAGGCGGTAGTATGCTGCATTGGTACTGCATCCGGCAGGCGTGTTGCCAATGGTCCAGCGCAGGCGGTTCTGATAGCGAATATCTTGCAGCGGGTAGTTCGAGCCAGGATTGAGGCCGGCCAAGCTATCGCAATTGATGGGAGCCAGCGTGAGCACTGGTGTGCAAGGTGTAGGTATCAGCGGCGCGCAACGCTCCTGGCTCTTGTTCAGCAGGTTGGTATAGATAAGCTGATTGAGCGAGTTGGTCGGCGTCGCGTACTGCCCATTCGTTTCCACATAGTAGCAGTAGGTCTGGCCAAGCTGCAACGTGGGGTCTTGGTCGGTGTAGGTGCCGCTGGTTGCACCACCCGTTACAGTAGCAATCTGGGCATAGGCACCCGTAGTACCCGTGCGACGGAACACGCGAGTGGGCTGCTTGGTGTTATCCCACGGCACCTGATAAGTCCAGCTTACGGCGTTGGTGCGAGCATTGCCATTGGGCACCAAAGTCAGGCGCACGCTGCTGGCCAGGGGCGCAGTTTCGGTGGTTTCAGCACTGCCCGGCTGCGTGGTGGTGGCGCTGAAGAACACCAACTGATAGGTGTACTGGAAGTCCTGCGTGTTCACGTTGTCCACGTAAGTGGTGTCGGTCAGGCTGGTCTTAGTAGTTACCAGCGTGAAGGGCGCGGCACCCGTAGTGCTGCGGCTCAAGCGGTAGCCCAGCGGCGCGTTGAAGGCGGTGCCAGTAGTAGGCCGGGGCCGAGTCCATTTTATAGAAATCTGGCCTGTAGTAGCGCTGGTGCTCAGCACATCCACATTGGTAAACTGCGCCGAACGGCCATCGAGCGTGATGCAGGCTTCGTTGGACACGATGCTGGACCCACCTGCTGGCAGCGGAAAGGTGACGTAGATGCGGTACGAATACGTGTGTCCGCGCACCAAGCCAGCGCCTTTATTATCATCGTTGTAGGCCGTTATGTTAGCGGGCACGCTGTCAATCAGTTGGTAGCCGGCCGAGGCCGGAATACCCGTTTCGCAGACACTAGGCGTGTAGGGGAAACAGCCTTCGCGCCGATAGATGCGGATGGTAGGCAGCACGCCGGGCACGCCGCTGGTCTGGCAGAGGTAGCTATCCCAGACTAGCAGCACCGCCCGGTTGGCATTGGGCGTGGCGCGCAGGTTAGTCGGGGCGGGCCCGATTACTGTAATGCGCCAGGTTTTTTCGTCGATAAGCGGCGGATTATTGGCTACTGGCGGAGTAGCTGGCGTATCCTGGGCCTTAAATACCACGAGATACGGTTCCTTGGCAATGTTCGTGCAATCGGGCGTCCAGCGGAAAGTGCCGATAGCCGTGGGCGGCCCCTGCGTCGATTGCGTAAACGAGCCCGTGGCCGAGGGCAGCATTCCACCGTAGGCAAACAATTGCACCGGCGTGGCCGGCGACGCAGCACTACTACCATCCACAGCCGTTACGCGCTTAGTAATCTGGGTGCCAGCTACTACGCATGTATCCTGCGGAATGGTAAGTTTCGGGGGCAGGTTGGGCGTGGCTATCACGTTTATCTGCATATCCCGAATTACTTCACCTATCTTAATCTTCGTGAGCGAGTTGCGACGCCACTCCTCTACCACAAAGGCGACGTTATAGGTACCCAGGCGGGCCGGTGCATTCCAGGTTATCTGGCCAGTGAGGGCGTTTATTACGAAAATAGCATTGCCCCCACCTGGACTCGATGGGTTGCCCGTGTATGGTACCTGCTGCGGCAGCACCCCGTTCACCGTAACAAGGTTTGGCACCTGATAACCAGCCATTGGTACCGGTACGGGGTTATAGCCAGCAGGCACTGCCCCTACTGGAAAAGCTAGCACTTCCTGGCAATCTATCAAGCGAAAGGCGAGCGAGTCGCCATCGGCATCGTAGGCGGCCGGATTATGCAAAAACACCTGCCCAGCAGCTGCTTGGTCAATAGCTGGTGCTTTTAGTACTGGCAAGCGGTTGAGTCCCAGGCCGGGGTCAACCGTGATAGTAGTGCTGATATAAAAGTTTCGGTTTACCGAATTCGGAATATTCACTACCCCATTTGACCGGTTGACCTCCACAAAAGCAACCACGTAGCTACCCGAGCCAGGGTAAGTATGGTCGCAGTAAAACGTGATAACGTTTGTGTTAACAGCCGTAGCAATCGTTGTCTCGGTCGTCTTATTTACTGTGGTGTTAGTGCCATCGCCAAAATAGAACGTAGCAGAATTCTGCTGCGCCCCAGTATTGTCGCGATACAACGTCAGCTTAAAGAAAATACGGTTGGGGTTGTGAGCTGCCGTGGTATCTACCTTGGCCTGAATATCGCCGGCCCGCAAGTGCGTGGCCTGAGCAGTAGATGGAGCCAGCCAGCCCAGCGCGAGTAGTAGCAAACCCAGCAGCCACCCGCCGCTCCAGCGTGGTGGCTTCGTTGAGGAGAGTCTTTTCATAAAACAATGATAAGGGGGTGGGAAGATTGGGCTGACGATACTAGCAAGCTACCCAGAAACAACCTTTCCCCACAGAATTAGTTGTAAGCAGGTTGTGTCGGTTAACGGAGATGGCGGAAGATTGATTCACGGCCAACCAGAAGTTAGCACAAGCACAATATTTAACCATTCTAAATAGCGGGCATCTTACTTGTTGGGCT
>CAXUKA010000297.1:0-8364 GCA_964251335.1 uncultured Hymenobacter sp. | reverse complement strand
GGCGTACACTACTTCATGGCCCACCGCGAAGGGACCGCGACGCATGGTAATATCCGTTTGGTATTCGGGCTTTTGCAGCGCAGCACGGGTGAGATTAAACTCGACTATTTTGTCGTTGTAGAGCGTGATTTTATCAACATCGCCAGCCAGCAGCATCGTTTCGAACTTCTGCTGGTCGGTTTTGAGGGCGGCATTGCTGCTGCTGAAGTAAAACATGCCCAGCAGCAAAAAGAGCAGCCCGCCCAGCACCCACATCTGCACGCCCGGCCGGGGCGTGGGATTGGGCACCGAGGGCTTGCGGCGCTTATTAGGCGTGGTATCAGACATAAAAAATGGTTGACTAGGGAATAGAAATTCGGGGGAAACCACGGACTGCAAACCTTGTTAGCTGGCAGGTATCGTACTCAACTGTTGCTAACGCCGCAGGCCCCCGAATACTTTAGCGAGAAGCGGAAGCCTCGGCGGGTTCTTCGATGTAAGTAAACTCGGCGTCGCCCCACAGCTCTTCGAGCGCGTAGAACTGCCGACGGTCGCGCAGGAAAACGTGGACTACGACGTCTACGTAATCCAACAGCACCCACTCCCGATTGGTGCGACCTTCGGTCTGCCAAGGGTGCTGGCCGGTAAGTTTTTCTACTTCTTCTTCTACCGAGCGCGCCAAGGCGTCGAGCTGGGTGTCGGAAGAGGCCGAGCAGATGACGAAATAATCGGCTACGGCATTCTTTAATTCTTTTAGGTTGAGCACCACTATGTCAGTGCCCTTTCTTTCTTGCATGCCGCGAACGACTACTTCTGCCAATGTGTCCGAATCCTGCCGGACGAGAGTGCTCTTCATAGAGGGAATTTACTGTTTATCTTGCTAAAGTACGACTGCTAACTCCGTTGGTCATCAGCCCCGCCACCTTATTCACCGGCCAGCAGCTTGTTTGGCTGCCCGCCTGCCCTTCAACCAACTCGGAGGCGCAACAGTTACAGCGCGAAAACCGGGCCAGTGAAGGCTGCACCGTCATTACCGGTCACCAGACCGCTGGCCGAGGCCAGCGCGGCAACCAGTGGGAAGCCGCCGCCAACGAAAACCTGACGCTTTCGGTGGTGTGGCACCCCACTTTCTTGGCCGCCACCGAGCAGTTTTTGCTGAGCCAGGCCGTGGCCCTCGCGGCGCTCGACTGGGCGCGCCGCTGGCTAGGGGCCAGCGGCGAAACCAGCCTGCGCGTAAAGTGGCCCAATGACCTGTACGCCGGCAACCAAAAACTCGGGGGCATCCTGATTGAGAACACCCTGAGTGGGTCAAAAATTCAGTATAGCGTTGTTGGAATTGGCTTAAACGTAAATCAGCGCAATTTTGCTGTGTCCACAGCCACGTCATTGAGTATGCTCACGGGCCGCCAATATGACCTGGCTACTGCCGCCGCCCGCCTGCTGGAGTGCCTGGAGGCGCGCTACCTCCAGCTGCGGGCGGGGCGCGTGCAGCAGCTGCGGCAAGACTACCTGGCGGCTCTTTATCGCTACCGGCAGCCCCATTCATTTCTAGTAGATGGCCAGTCGGTTACGGGCGAAATTGTGGGGGTAGACGATGATGGCCACCTGGCCGTGCAACTAGCGGGCGGCGAAGTCCGCCGTTTTGGCTTGCAGGAAATTCGCTACCTGTAGCGAAGGGCCGAATTTGCTTCGAACAGGAATTGGGCGCGTATGTCGGCTAGGCAGCCATACTGGTCGAGTGTGCGGTCCGGCACGGTGCTTGCGCTAGGTACCTTTGAAGCAGTAAATTACTCGCTGCTCACCTATCACCGCTACGCCTTCTTACATTTACTTTTATGCGCTTCTCTACTACGTTATTATTGTTATTCACCTTGCTGCAAAGCATGGCTGCCCCGCTGGGCAAACCGGGCAACACCCGGCAGCTGACAGTGCAGCCGGCGCGCCTAGCGCAGGAGGCTACTCCCACCCTTAGTGTGTACCCCAACCCGAGCCGGGGCCAGCTTACCGTGCAGGTAACGGGCCAGCTTGGCCAGGAATACAAACTGCGCCTGGCCAATATCTTAGGCCGCGAGGTGCGCCTACTGGCGCTACGGCCCGAGCAGGCTAACACGGGCTTGGCCGTCGACCTTACTGGCTTGCCGGCCGGGCTGTATTTCTATTCGCTACTGGTTAATGACAAAGTATTGGTTACTAAACGCCTGACTCTACAAGCTGATTAGCTTACACACGTCTTTGATGTGTTTCTTTGAGAAAGCAGTCCCCGGCCGGGGACTGCTTTTTTTTGGTCCATAGTGCAAGCCGCGCAACCTCTTAGTGCTTCATCCCTACTTTTGGGGGACTGTTGCCTACTGGGCAGGTAGTTATTTTTTAGCTTTCTTCCTTCACCAACAGTGCCCACCTCGGCTTCGGCCGCTTTTGCGTTGTATGAGTTCTTTTAAAAAACTGAATAACCTGGTTGGCTGGCTGGTTTTTGCCATTGCCCTAGCCACTTACCTGCTCACTCTGGAGCCCACGGCGTCGTTCTGGGATTGCGGCGAGTTCATTGCTTGCTCCTATAAGCTGCTGGTGCCGCACCCGCCGGGCGCGCCCACCTTCCTCATTCTGGGTCGCCTGATGTCGCTGCTGAGCTTTGGCGATGTCACCAAAGTAGCCGTTCTCGTCAATGCACTATCGGGCTTGAGCAGCGCCTTTACCGTGCTGTTTTTGTTCTGGATTATCACCCGGCTAGGGCGCAAGCTGCTGCTGGCTAAAAATGAGCTGCAGGTAGAAACGCCGGAGCCAACCAGCGGGCAAACGCTGCTCATTCTGGGTGCGGGCGTGGTAGGCGCGCTGAGCTTTGCTTTTTCCGACTCGTTCTGGTTCAACGCAGTAGAGGGCGAGGTATACGCTATGTCGTCGCTCTGCACGGCTGTGGTGGTCTGGATAATGATGAAATGGGAAGAATACGCTGACGAGGCAGATTCTGATAAATGGCTCATTCTCATTGCCTACGCCATTGGCCTCAGCATTGGCGTTCACTTGCTGAACCTGTTGGCTTTGCCCGCACTGGCTTTCATCTACTACTACCGCCGCTCGGCCAAGCCGACGATGGTGGGTGGCATTATCACGCTGGTGGTCAGCCTTATTATCGTAGGCTCGGTGCTGGTGGGTATTATTCCGGGCCTGCCCACGCTGGCGGGCTGGTTCGAGGTGTTCTTCGTTAATAGCGTGGGCCTGCCCTTCGATTCGGGTCTGATTATCTTCCTGTTGCTGTTTGGGGGCCTTATTTACTTCGGCTTCAAGCTGTCGTACCAACGACGCAGCCAGCTGCTGAACACGGCCATGCTGTGCTTCGTGTTCATTCTGATTGGCTATTCGACTTACCTCATCGTGCCGATTCGGGCGTCGTTTTTGCCTACTATCAACGAGAACAACCCCAACGACGTGCTGTCGTTCGTGAGCTACCTCAAGCGGGAGCAGTACGGCTCGCGCCCCCTGCTCTACGGCCCGCAGTTCAATGCCCAGCCCGACCACTACGAGGAAGGCGCGCCGCGCTACATGCGCAAGGGCGGCAAGTATGAGGAGATATTGCCCCGCGCCCAGGAGCCGGCCTACGCCGATGCCGACAAAATGTTGCTGCCGCGCTTGTATAGCTACGAGCCTGCTCACATTCAAGAATATAAGAAGTGGGTACCCGACTTGCAGGAAGGCCAGAAGCCCACGATGGGCCAGAACCTGAGCTTTCTGTTCAAGTACCAGATGGGCCACATGTTCTGGCGCTATTTCGGCTGGAACTACATCGGCCGCGAGTCCGACATTCAGCAGGCGGGCGTGCTGACGCCAGTGAGTGAGTCGGCCAATTCGCTGCCGCCGCGCATCGGGCAGAGCTTCGCGCACAACAACTTCTTTGCGATTCCGCTCATTCTAGGGCTCATTGGCTTGTTCTTCCAAGTATACAAGCGCGGGCACGATGCGCTGGTGGTGGGCTTGCTGTTTTTATTCACAGGCCTGGCCATTATCGTGTACCTCAACCAGCCGCCGCTGGAGCCGCGTGAGCGCGACTACACCTTCACGGGGGCCACGTTTGCGTTTGCTATCTGGATTGGGCTGGGTGTGCTAGGCATCGCCGAGCTGCTGAACTCGGCCGTGAAAGCCGATGGCGTGCGGGCCACAGTGGCGATACTGCTGGGCGTAATTGCCCCCGGCATTATGGCGGCGCAGGGCTGGAACGACCACGACCGCTCGGGTCGCTACAACTCGGTAGACTCGGCTAAGAACCTGCTTAACAGCTGCAAGCCGAACGCCATTTTGTTCACCAATGGCGACAATGACACCTTCCCGCTCTGGTACGCCCAGGAAGTGGAAGGCGTGCGCACTGATGTGCGCGTGGCTGTGCTGTCGTACCTCAACACCGACTGGTACATCCAGCAGATGAAGCGCCGCGCTTATAAGTCAGAGGGTTTGCCCATTTCGATGAGCGATGCCAGCTACGTGCAGGGCAACAACGATATCTTGTACTACAACCCCAACGCGGCGGTAAAAGACCTGAATCTAAAAGAGTTTATTGGCTTGGTGGGTCAGGCTAGCCCACTGCTGCGCCAGAGCTACGGCGAAGGCGGCCCCGAAGTCACAACCTTCCCAACCAGCCAGTTCTTTCTGCCGGTCGATACTACGGCGGTGAAGTCGCTGGGCATTATCCCACAAGACCGTCAGCACCAGCTCGTTGACCGCCTCGACTGGAGCATGGGCAAGCGCGCTATCGAGAAGAAGAACCTGGTGATTCTGGACATGATTGCTACCAATAACTGGAAGCGGCCCATCTACTTCAGCTCCACGGTAGCCCCGTCGGACTACATGAATTTGCAGCCGTACTTCCAGCTGGAGGGCATGGCCTACCGCCTGCTGCCGCTGAAAGACCCGAACTACAACCCGCGCGGCGACGAGGGCTACGTGGAGAAACCCATTTGCTACGAGGAGCTGATGAAAACCTTCAGCTACCGTGGCCTCGACAACGCCAATGTTTTCTACGATGAGAACAACCTACGTTTCCCGGCCAACTACCGCGACAAGTTTGCCCGCCTGGCCGCCGCCTACGTGGAAGCTGGCGACCTCGCCAAGGCTAAAGAGGTGGCTAATAAGTGTCTGGCGGTGATGCCCGACGCGGCCATCCCCTACGACTACTACACGCCGCAGCTGGTGCCGGTGCTCTACGCGGTGGGCGAGAAAGAGAAGGCCAACGCCATCCTGGACAAGCTCACAGCCCGTAGCATCCAGATACTGAGCTACTACCAGACCCACGACGGGGCGCTCTTCGACGATGCCCAGCGGGGCTACCTGCTCACGTTGCAGAGTGTGTACCAGGCTGCCGCGCAAGTTGGTGACCAGGCCCGCGCTCAGAAGGCAATGGCGGTACTCAGCCCGTACTTAAATCAGGGCGAGCGATAGCCGCTCGGTTGGAATAAGCAAAAAGCCCCGCTGGTCGCTGACCAGCGGGGCTTTTTGCTTTCTGCGCTTATCGGTAAGCTCAGGTATGGCTGCTAAGTAGTTTTCGCGGGTAGCAGCGCAGGTCTGGCCACCAAAGTTTTAGACTTGAGGAGGCGATGAGCTATTCATTATAGTCAAATAAAGAAGTTATTGGACGGTAAGTATTTGCGGGCGGTAAGGCCCAGGCGTACATTTAGCCGCCAATTACCAAACAACCTTTATGAAAAAACCTTTTACAGCGTATCTCAAGTCGCTGCTGCTGGCCCTGGCTTTGGGCACCGGCTATACCTCATGGGGACAGACTTATAGCCCGGTCACGCTAACTGCGGGCAGCTATACTGATGATGTGGTAGCCAACGGCCTCAGCCAAACGGCAGCCTCGGCCTCTACCACTGCCTCGGTAGATAACAGCAACTATCGTTTCCTGGAAACGACCTTTAGCTCGACTGCCACAGCTAGCACTCGCACCCAGGGCCTGCCCACCGGCGGCACCCTGACCAGCGCCGGCACGACTGGCCTGACTTTCCAGCTGGCCTCGTATAGTGCCCCCAACGCGCTACGGCTTGCAGTGATAGGCACCGGCGGCACCCTGGCTTTTGCTACTCCGCAGGCCGCCAGCGAAGTATACGTGCTAGCCAATGCCGGCAACGGGCCCATGACGGCCACTATGGTCGTCAACTTTTCGGACGGCACTACCCAGAGCTTTGGGGCACAGACCATCCCGGACTGGTACATAGGCACCCAGACCCTGGCCGCTAATACCCTGACCGCTTTCCTGATGAAAGCGCGGGTATCTGGCACCAGCACTACCCCCGAAACGTCTACCACCGACCCCCGCCTCTACCAGATAAAGCTGACGCTGGACCAGGCTAATATCACCAAGCTCATCACGGGCGTGACCATTACGCCGGCTACCGGCGCGGGGGTTATCGTGGCGGTGGGCGTGAGCGTGCGTGTTTAGCCGATTTGGGGAGCTACGCCGACCAACCTGCAAACGGTGGCGACTACGACCAGCGGCGGCACCACGGCCCTCACCACGGCTTGCTCGAGCACCAGCATCTTCCTGTCGGTAGCGGGGCTGCCCAGCCCCGCTACGGCGGGCTACACCTACCAGTGGCAGTCGTCGACGACCAACGCCACTACGGGCTTCACCAACATTGCGGGGGCTACCAGCAGCACGTACACGGCCACGGGCCAAACGGTTGCTACCTGGTACCGCTTGGTAGTGAGCTGCTTATACGATGGCGCGGGTGGCACAGCCGTAAATGCGCCGGCCGTGGCAGTAGCACAGAACCCGGCCACTAGCTGCTACTGCGTACCTACGCACAGCAACACCAGCACTTCCTATTCCACTATCAACTCGGTGTCGCTACCTGGCGATGTAGGCACGCTGGCTAATTCGCCGGGCTTGCTGACCAGTACTTCGCCTGGCTATGCATCGGCATATTACGCCATTTACCCGACCAGCACCACGACGACCACCCTCAGCGCCGTTGCCACACCTTACACCTTGTCGGTATCGGTGCCGGCCTCTACGCGCGCCTCAGTCTGGATTGATTTCGACCAGAATGGCACCTTCGACGCCAGTGAGTTTTTCATTCTGCGCACGGGCACAGCGCTGTATGGCACCGCCACAGCCAATACTCTTACGGCTAGCATTTTGGTACCTACTACGGCATTGCTTGGCAATACCCGGATGCGGATTCGTACCGATTTATACAGCAATACGGTTATCAACACCTCTACTGGGGCTTGCGGCGCGACGGTGTACGGCGAAAGCCTAGACTACACGGTTACCATTGCAGCTACGACAGCTTGCGCGGGCACGCCGCCTGCCATCACGGTTTCGGCTTCGGCTACATCGGTTTGTACCGGCACGGGGCTGACGCTGACGGCTACCGGTACGCCGGTTGGCGCGACTGGCTTCACCTACCAGTGGCAAAGCAGCCCGGCTGGCGCTAACACGTTTACCAACCTGGGCGCAGCACAGGCTTTGCCGAGCTACACCGTGGCCAGCCAGACGGTGGCCACCGACTACCGAGTTGTTATAACCTGTACTGCCAGCAACCTCTCGACTAACTCCAACGTGGTGGCAGTAACCATGAACTCGTTCCTGTATTGCTACTGCGTGCCAACCTACGCCAACGGCGGCACCGGCGACTATATAGCTCGCGTGGTACTGGGCACGCTGGATAACAATACTATTTCGGCAGGTAACGTGTCACCGTATTACCGCGATTATTCTTCTTTGCAAACCGGCACTACGCCTACGCTGGCTGTGCCGACGGTTTTCGCCGGCACCAATGCTGCCGTGACCATTACGTTTGGCCCAGATACCAACCAGCACGGCGCTGTTTGGATTGACTTCAACCAAAACGGCATCTTTGGCGACGTAGCCAACGAGTATGTGGCAACTACTGCCAATGCGGGCGCTAACGGCGTGGTAACGCTCACGCTGCCCGTGCCCGCTGGTGCACTGCTGGGCACTACCAAAATGCGTATTCGCGGGGGCGACGACACCAACGACCCCACCCTGGGCCAAGCTTGCGGAGCCAGCGGCTCTGCTTACGGCGAAGGCGAGGACTACCTCGTCACGGTGGCGGCCTCGGTGCCCTGCACGGGCACCCCACCCGCTACTGTGGCTACTTCTTCTATTAGCTCGGGCTGCCCCACCGCTGGCTTCACGCTGGGCGTTACGGGCATTGCGGCTAGCAGCACAGGTTTCACTTACCAGTGGCAGAGCAGCCCTACCGGCGCTAACACCTTCACCAACCTGGGCACTGCGCAAGCCTCGCCCACCTACACCGTAGCCAGTCAAACGGCTACACTCGACTATCGGGTTATCGTGACCTGCACCGCTAGCGGCCTGACCAGCACCTCCAGCCTGGTGACCGTGACGCGCGTTTACCTGAACTGCTACTG
>CAXUKA010000296.1:0-8402 GCA_964251335.1 uncultured Hymenobacter sp. | reverse complement strand
TGTATGCCTACCCCACGCCTACCGGCAGCGAGGCTTCTACGGCCACGATTAAGCCGACCATTACCAGCAGCCTTACGGGCGAAAACCTGAACCTGCTGGCCACGCCTGGCAACAAAAAAGGCTTCAAGACCAGTGAGCCAGGCTGGATTCAATACGCATTCGCCCAGCCGCTTACCTGCCGCTCGCTGCGCATCCGCTCCAGCGGCTATAACTACCAGGCCAACCGCCTGCTGGTGGAAGCCAGCGACGACGGCCACACCTTCCGGCCCGTGGTGCGCCTGCAAGCGCCGCGCAGCGGCTGGCAAGACAGCAGCGCCGTGACCCACGCGCTGCCGGCTACCACGGCCCGGTTTTTCCGTTTCGCCTACGACCCCACTGGCTCGGAGCCGGGCGCCGAAGACCTTGACGCGGCCAAGTGGAAACAGTCGCTGAAAGTGTCGGAAATTCAGCTTTCGGGCGCGGCGCGCATTCATCAGTTTGAGGGCAAAAATGGCGACGTGTGGCGCGTGAGCGAGCGCACCACTACCGCGCAATTATCTGACGCGCAATGCGTGCCGTTGGGCAAAGTCATCAACCTAACCAGCCAGCTCGACGCCAGTGGCCAGCTGACCTGGACCGCCCCGCCCGGCCGCTGGACCATCCTGCGGATGGGCCACACCAGCACCGGCCAAATCAACACCACTGGCGGCGGCGGACGGGGACTGGAGTGCGATAAGTTCAACCCGGCAGCGGCTACCCTTCAGTTTGATAAGTGGTTTGGGGAGGCCATCCGGCATGGCGGGCCCGAGCTGGCAGCGCGGGTGCTCAAGACTTTTTATATCGACAGCTGGGAGTGCGGCTCGCAGAACTGGTCGGCCAATTTCCCGGCCGAGTTTAAGCAGCGGCGCGGCTACGAGTTACTGCCTTGGCTCCCAGCATTGGCGGGTGTGCCGCTGGCCAGCGCCGACCAGTCGGAGCGCGTGCTATTCGATGTGCGCCAGACCATTGCGGAGCTGGTGAATGACAAATTCTACGTGACCCTGCGCGACTTGGCGCACGCTAAAGGCTGCACCTTCACGGCCGAAAGCGTGGCCCCTACGATGGTGAGCGACGGCATGCTGCACTACCAAAACGTCGATATGACGATGGGCGAATTTTGGCTGCGCAGCCCCACCCACGACAAGCCCACCGACATGCTTGACGCCATTTCGGGCGCGCACATCTACGGCAAAAACATCGTGCAGGCCGAGGCTTTCACTGAGCTAAAACTGGCCTGGGACGAGCACCCCGGCATGCTCAAAGCGTTGCAGGACCGCAACTATGCGCTGGGGGTCAACCGCCTGGTGTACCACGTTTTCGTGCATAACCCCTGGCTCGACCGCCAGCCCGGCATGACGCTGAGCGGCATCGGCCTGTTCTTCCAGCGCGACCAGACCTGGTGGAAGCCCGGCCGCGCCTGGGTCGACTACGCCCGCCGCTGCCAGGCGCTGCTGCAACTCGGTCGCCCGGTGGCCGATGTGGCCGTGTTCACCGGCGAGGAAACGCCGCGCCGCGCCATCCTGCCCAATCATTTGGTGAATGACCTACCCGGCATTTTCGGCCCGCAAGCGGTTGAAGCGGAGAAAAAGCGTCTCGCCAACGTGGGCCTGCCCATGCGCGAGCGGCCCGAGAAAGTGTCGGCCTCAGCCAATATGGAAACGGCCGAAATGCTGGTGGACCCGCTGCATGGCTATGCCTACGATTCCTTCAACAAAGACGCGCTGCTGCGGCTGGCGAAGGTGGAAAATGGCCGCATTGTGCTGCCGGGTGGGGCCAGCTATGGCCTGCTGGTGGTGCCGGGTGCGCTGAAAATGAGCCCTGATAGCAGCGCTATGTCACCGGAGGTGGCAGAGAAGCTGCGGGAGTTGGTACAGACCGGGGCCACTGTTTTGCTTAACCGCCAACCCAATCACTCACCGGAGCTGCGGGATTTTCCAAGTTCGGATAAGGAGGTTCAACAACTGACAGCTTCGCTGAATCAGGCGGATAATTCGCAGGCTTCGGCAGTTACTGAGGCGGCTGGCGAAAAAGCTATTTCAGCCCAAAAAGGCCGCGTGCTGCGTGGGCCTTACAAGGCCGATTCCTTCGCAGCGCTAGGCTTGGAGCGTGATGTGCTGGCTAACACTGCCAGCGGCCAGCGCGCCAATGGTGTTGCCTGGACGCACCGTACCGATGCGCAGTTCGACATTTACTTCATTTCCAACCAAATCGATTCGGCCCGCACCATCGAGCTAAGCTTGCGCGTGGCTGGGCGGCAGCCGGAACTGTGGGATGCTGTGACTGGCGAAACCCGCCCAGCCACCGACTGGAAAACGGAAAATGGCCGCACCTTGCTGCCGCTGCATCTCGACCGCAATGGCTCTATTTTCGTGGTATTCCGCGAGGCGAGCACGCAGCAGAGCGCCCACACTGGCCCGAACTGGCTGGAAGTGCAACCGGTTCAGACGCTTAGCAGTGCGTGGCAAGTTGGTTTTGAGGCGAAGTCGGATGGGCCGGCGCAGCCGGTGGCCTTCGCGCAACTGACCGATTGGAGCAAGCACGCGGATGCCAAAATCAGCCATTATTCTGGCACGGCCGAGTACAGCCAGACATTTAAATGGAAGCCGGCGAAAGGACCGCAGCACCGCATTTACCTCGACCTCGGCCAAGTTGCCAACCTCGCCGAAGTGCAGCTCAACGGCAAGCCCTGCGGCATTGCCTGGACGGCTCCCTACCGCGTTGACGTTACCGACGTCCTCAAAAAAGGGGATAATTCGCTCAAAATCAGCGTTACCAATACCTGGGCTAACCGCCTCATTGGCGAGCAAGCCCTGCCCACCGACCAGCGCCGACTGTGGACACCCGCTCCGTTGCCGGCGGTAGGCAAACCGCTTTTGCCAGCGGGCCTGTTGGGGCCGGTGACGCTAGGTGTCAGTAAATCAGCCATTCCCACCCTCACCAAATAGCTTTATGAACGTGTGCATTAAGAAAATCAGCCTCGGCCTGTTGGCGGTGGTGGCAGCGGCCAGCCAGCCCATTTTTGCCCAGCAAAAATCGCTCGTGAACACTGCCGCCAGTCCGCACGCCAAGCTTGGGAGCGTGGACATGGGCAGCGTGGCCTGGACCAAAGGCTTTTGGGCCGAGCGGTTCGACGTTTGCCAGAAATCGATGATTCCGACCATGTGGGCGCTCTATCACTCCGACCGGAACCACGCGTATAAGAACTTCGAAATTGCGGCCGGCCTGGAGAAAGGCGAGCACAAAGGCCCGCCCTTCCACGACGGCGACTTTTTCAAACTGCTAGAAGCACTGTCGGCCTCTTACGCCGTGACCCACGACCCCAAGCTTGATAAGCAACTCGATGAGGCTATCGCACTGGTGGTCAAGTGCCAGCGGCCCGATGGCTACCTCAGTACCCAGAGCACCATCGCGGAACTGAATAATCCGGGCCAGAAGGCGGCTTTCAAGAACCGGCTGAATTTTGAAACCTACAATCTGGGTCATTTGATGACGGCCGGCTGCGTGCACTACCGTGCCACGGGCAAAACTACGCTGCTCGACGCGGCGAAGAAAGCTACTGATTATCTGTACAATTTCTATAAAACGGCCTCGCCAGAGCTGGCTCGCAATGCCATTTGTCCCTCACACTATATGGGCGTGGTGGAGATGTACCGCACTACCCACGACCCGCGCTACCTGGAGCTGGCCAAGAGCTTGATTGACATCCGGGGACTGGTGGCCGAGGTGGGCACCGACGACAACCAGGACCGTATTCCGTTTCGCCAGATGCAGCAGGCCGGCGGCCACGCCGTGCGCGCCAACTACCTCTTCGCCGGCGCAGCCGACGTGTATGCCGAAACCGGCGACCCCACCCTGCTCACGACCCTCGACCGGATGTGGGACGACGTGACGCAGCACAAAATGTACGTCACGGGGGCCTGCGGGGCACTTTATGATGGCGTGTCGCCCGACGGCACGGCCTACAAGCCCGACACGGTGCAGAAAATCCACCAAGCTTACGGGCGCGACTACCAGCTGCCTAATTTCACGGCTCATGGCGAAACCTGCGCCAACATCGGCAATGTGCTCTGGAACTGGCGCATGTTGCAAGTAACCGCCAATGCCAAGTACGCCGATGTGCTGGAAACGGCGTTGTACAACAGCGTGTTATCGGGCATCAGCCTCGATGGGCAGCGGTTTCTTTATACCAATCCGCTGGCGTATTCCGATGCGCTGCCCTTCCACCAGCGTTGGTCGAAGGACCGGGTCGATTATATCAGCCTCTCCAACTGCTGCCCGCCCAATGTGGTGCGCACCATTGCGGAGGTCAACAACTATCTATACAGCACTTCGGATAAAGGCTTGTGGCTGAACCTATACGGCGGCAACAACCTTAGCACGAAACTCAAAAACGGTGCGCCGCTGAAGCTGCGCCAGGAAACCGATTACCCCTGGGACGGCACCGTAAAACTCACCCTCGACCAAGCCCCGAAACAGGCATTTTCGATGTTCCTGCGCGTGCCGGGCTGGGGCGAGGGCGCCACGCTGCTTGTGAACGGCAAGCCCACCACGGCCGCGCTTACGCCCGGTACCTACGCCGAAATCAACCGCCAGTGGAAAGCCGGCGACAAGGTGGAATTGACCCTGCCCATGCCCGCCCAATTGGTCGAAGCCAACCCGCTGGTGGAGGAAACCCGCAACCAAGTGGCCGTGAAGCGCGGCCCCATCGTGTACTGCCTCGAAACCAAGGACTTTCCGGCCGGCCAGAAGATTTCAGGCCTCAGCCTACCGGCAGCCGCCAGCCTCACGCCCCAGCACCAGCAAGTCGCAAACAGCGATGTGGTATTCCTCACCGGCCAGGCCACTCTCATGCCCGAAGCCGCACAATGGGGCACCCAGCTCTACCGCAAGCTGCCAGTTGAAAAGCCTGCATCCGTGCCAGTTACGCTCATCCCCTACTACGCCTGGGGCAATCGCGGTCATGCTGATATGGAAGTGTGGATTCCGGTGAGTAGGTAGAGGCGTGTGACCGGTGTAGAGACGCGACTCTTCGCATCTCAGCATTGAACGGCCAGAACCACACTGCTCACTAGTTATGCTGTTTGGCTATAACAAAGTCAGCCGCGCTGAAACGCGAAGTGTCGCGTCTATACATCCTACAAAGCACTGTTTGTCAGCAAATCCGAAGAATGAAAACCAAGTATCTTCCTCTTCTCCTACTCACGCTATTTCTCCCGTTGCTGAGTCGCGCCCAGTTGCGTCTACCCTCGCTCTTCACCGATAACATGGTGTTTCAGCAGCAGGCCGAATGCGCGGTGTGGGGCTGGGCCAAAGCTGGCAGCACTGTCACCGTCAATCCTTCTTGGGGTAAGCAGAAATATACTGCCCAGACTGATGCGGCCGGCAAGTGGAAGCTAAAGGTGAAAACGCCCGTCGCAGGCAGCAACGCTTATACCCTGGCAATCAGCGGCGACGGCCCGGCCATTCAACTTAAAAACGTGCTGGTGGGCGAGGTCTGGCTCTGCGGCGGGCAGTCGAACATGGAAATGCCCATGAAAGGCTTCAAGGGCCAACCGGTGTTGGGGTCAAATGAGGCCATCCTGCACTCAAAAAACGACCAAATCCGCCTCTACACTGTGCCCCGTTCGTCGGTGACAGAGGTGCAGGAAAACAGCAAGCCTTCGCCCTGGCGCGTGGCCGAGCCCGAGGCCGTGAGCAATTTCAGCGCCACCGCCTATTACTTCGGTCGGCTGCTACAAGAGCAATTACACGTGCCCGTAGGCCTGCTGCATTGCAGCTATAGCGGCTCTTTCATCGAAGCCTGGATGGACGCGGAGACGCTCCGGCAATTCGCAGGCGTGAAGATTCCGGCCAAGGGCGACACCATCAAACTGGTAAGCCGCACGGCCACTACGTTGTATAATGGCATGCTGCATCCCATTGAGGGCTACGGCATTAAAGGCGCAATCTGGTATCAGGGCGAATCTAATTATGACAACTCTGACGAGTACGCCACCCGGCTGGCCACGCTGGTGAAGCAGTGGCGCACACAGTGGGGCGAGGGTGAATTTCCGTTTTACTACGCCCAGATTGCGCCCTTCGATTACACGCGCACCTCCAAAAACAAAGGCGGTAAATACAACTCGGCCTTCTTGCGCGACGCCCAGCGCAAGGCGCAAGACCAGATTCCAAACTCGGCCATGGCCGTGCTACTCGACATTGGCGAGGAAACCAGCATCCACCCCATGCGCAAGGAGCCCGGCGGCACCCGTCTGGCCCTCCTAGCTCTGGCCCAAACCTACGGTTTGAAAGGTTTTGGTGCCCTTAGCCCGACCTATGAATCCATGACTATAAAAGACAACACCGCAGCCGTGCGCTTCAAGAACTCCCCAAGTGGCATGACGACCTTCGGGCAGGAGCTGACGGGCTTCGAAATAGCCGGAGCCGACCAGAAATGGTATCCGGCTAAGGCCGCTATTGCGGGCAGCGTCATCAATGTTTCGGCCGATGCGGTGAAGGTGCCGGTGGCCGTGCGCTATGCGTTTCAGGACTTTACGCGGGCGTCGCTATTCAGCAATGAAGGGCTGCCAGTGTCGTCGTTTCGGACGGATGAGTGGGCGCAATGAGCATGTTCAACGGGCAACCTCACCCCCCGGCCCCCTCTCCAAAAAAGAGGGGGAGCCTGACGATTTTTGACGTTTGTTTGCGGTCGGCTTCCCCTCTTTTTTGGAGAGGGGGCCGGGGGGTGAGGTTGCCCGCCTGGGTCGTCGCACTCTTGCTATCATTCAATAGTAAAGCCCAAACCGAACTCAACACCACCAACATCGCTTGGACCACCCAAAGCAAAAACGCTGGCGAATCCATGCCCTGCGGCGGTGGCGACATCGGCCTGAATGTGTGGGCCGAAAACGGTGACGTACTATTTTATATCGCCCGCAGCGGCACCTTCGATGAGAATAACAGCCTGCTGAAACTCGGCCGCGTGCGCCTGCACCTCACGCCCAACCCATTTGAAAAAGGCACTTTCAAACAGGAATTAACCCTGCAAACCGGCGATGTAATGCTGACCGGCACCGTGGGCAAAGCCACCGCGCAGGTACACATCTGGGTTGAGGTTTTCAAACCCGTTGTGCATGTCGAAGTCAACAGCAGCGAGAAGCTGACGGCCGAGGCCACTTATGAAAGCTGGCGCGTGGCCGACCATCGCACTACAGGAAAGGAAAACAACCAGAATTCCTACAAATGGGCCCCGCAGGGTGAGGTAAAAACCCGGCACGACAGCATCGGCTTTCGGAATCAAGGCGTGGAGTTTTTCCATCAGAACCGAGCTCAAACGGTTTTTGATGTGGTGGTACAGCAGCAGGGGCTGGCTGGCGTACAAAACCAGCTTTATAATCCGCTTAATCAGTTGATTTTCGGTGGTGCGCTGCAAGGTCGGAATATGCAGGCTGCCGGCACCACCACCGGCCAGTACCTCAACACGCCTTACACCGGCTGGAAGTTGAAAAGCCGCACACCGGCACGCACTCATTCCATCGTGGTGACGCTGCACACCGCCACTACACCAGATGCGAAACAGTGGCAACAGGAATTGCAGAAGACGCTCGCCAACGCCCGGCAAAGCGCCGATGCCGCCCGGCAGCGCACCGTGGCCTGGTGGCGCGAGTACTGGAGCCGCAGCTTCATTTACATTCAGCCGGGCAAAGCCGTGGCGAATGCCCCCGAGTGGCAGGCGGGCCGCAACTACCAGCTGATGCGCTATATGCTGGGCTGTAATGCTTTCGGCACCTCCCCCACCAAATTCAACGGCGGCCTCTTCACCTGCGACCCCGTGCTGACGGATTCCACGCTCAAGTTCACGCCCGATTTTCGCAACTGGGGCGGAGGCACGCACACCGCCCAAAACCAGCGCCTCGTGTACTGGCCGATGCTGAAAAACGGCGATGCCGAGTTGCTGAAACCACAGTTCGATTTTTACCTGCGCCTGCTGCACAACGCTGAATTGCGCAGCCAGACCTACTGGCAACACCCCGGCGCGTGCTTCACCGAGCAGCTCGAAAACTTTGGCCTGCCCAACCCGGCCGAGTACAACTGGAAGCGCCCTGCTGACTTCGACAAAGGTCTGGAATACAACGCCTGGCTGGAATACGAGTGGGATACGGTGCTGGAATTTTGCCTGATGATGCTCGAAACCGAGCGCTATGCCGGCCACGACGTGGCTGCCTATCTGCCTTTTATCGAAAGCAGCCTCACCTTTTTCGACGAGCATTACCAATACCTGGCCCGCCAGCGCGGGGCCAAAGCGCTCGATGGTGCAGGCCACTTGGTGCTTTACCCCGGTTCGGGGGCCGAAACATATAAAATGGCCTACAACTCGACCTCGACCATTACCGGCCCGCGTACGG